>JBCBJG010000109.1:0-9437 GCA_038523655.1 Pseudomonadota bacterium
GAGGTCACGGGTAACCAGCACTACACGTTCCCGATGCATACGACGGTCAAACCGTTCGACAGCGCTGACGTACGTCTCGCGCTGAAGCATGGCGTGAACCGCGAAGAGATGGTGCAGAAAATTCTGCGCGGTCATGGTGCGGTCGCGAACGACCACCCGATCGGCCCGGCGAACCAGTTCTTCGCGAAGGATCTGGAGCAGCGCGCTTACGATCCGGACAAGGCGAAGTTCCACCTCAAGAAAGCCGGTCTCGATTCGCTGAAGGTCGATCTTTCGGTGTCGGATGCGGCGTTCAACGGCGCCGTCGATGCAGGCGTGCTCTATAAAGAGTCCGCGGCAAAGTCCGGGATCGACATCAACCTCGTGCGTGAGCCGAAGGATGGGTACTGGTCAAACGTCTGGCTGAAGAAAGCCTGGTGCGCCTGCTACTGGTCGGGCCGTGCGACGGAAGACTGGATGTTCTCGACGGCCTACGAAAAGGGTGTGCCGTGGAACGACACCTTCTGGGACAACGAGAAGTTCAACAAGATGCTCGTTGAAGCGCGCGCGACGCTCGATCCTGCGAAGCGGAAAGAAATGTACCGCGAGATGCAGCAGATCACCCGCGACGATGGCGGTACGGTCGTGCCGATGTATGCGAACTACGTTGACGCCAAGTCGACGAAACTCGCGCACGGCGATGCCATCGGCAACCTCTGGCAGATGGATAACTCGCGCATGATCGAGCGCTGGTGGTTCGCATAAGACATCTGCTGGCGCGGGAATGCCTTCGTGGTCTTCCCGCTTTGGCGGACAGCGTCTTGACTGGCACGGGGTCCTTCGGGGCCCCGTGCTTTTTTGTGCCTAGAGGTGGAGAGAGAAATTCAGTTCGTTCTGGCGCGGTTGTGGGCAATTGACCCGACAGCGTTGGCGAGCACGCGGGCGGCCGTGATCGCAGCGGTGCCGGTGACGTCGCGGGCGGGGACGAATTCGACCATCGCGACGGCAGCGAGATGACCACGACGGGCCAGGCCGTGGATCAGGTCTGTCGCTTGAAGGTAGGTGAGACCACCCGGGGTCGGCGCCATGACGGCCGGCATGATCCCGGCATCGAGACCGTCGCAATCAATGGTCAATGCGATCCTTGTGCCCTGCGGGATACGATCGACCACCGCGTCCACACCGCTGTGGTGCAGTTCGCGCGCCGTGATCAGTTGAGCGCCCCATGCGCGGGCATCCGCGACATCCGAGGGGTGTGCCGAGCCGAGCCCACGGATGCCGACCTGAACAATTGCCTCCACATGTGGCATCTCCGAAGCACGCCGCATCGTGCTGGAGAAGCCGAGTGGCTCACCGCGTCTGGCCTCGCGCCAATCGATGTGCGCATCGATCTGCACGATTGTCAGGGGGCCGAGTGTGTCGAGAGCGGAGAAAAATGGGATCGGGACTGAATCGTCGCCGCCGATCATGATCGGTGTGGCGCCTGCGGTAATGATGTCCCGGGTCGCGCGTTCGATCGCTACGCGGTTTGCCGGACCATCATGCGACGTGGTCTGTAGGTCTCCGAGATCGACGAAAGTCGCCCAGGTGTGGTCGGTCGCCGTCCTTTCTTGCGGCGAGGGATCATTGCTTCCGGAATCGAGGAGCGGGCCCCCAAGATCGAAATCGACGTGATGTTCCCAGCCGCGATCGTCGGCAAGTGCGCGGCGCAGCGCGGTCGGTGCGTCCGCGTTCGGCGTGTTGTCGATGTCGGGATAGGGGGTGCCGTGAGGGGCGCCGAAGAGCGCGATGTCAGCCTCAGCGAGCGCGACATCGGGGGAAGCGGCGAAAAAATCGACGTCGGGGCGGATGAAATCAGTCATTTGAGCGGGCACCTCATTTAGTCGCGCGCGCGATCAGCGCGGTGACCAGCGATGTCGGTTCGATCAATCGACGCTAGTCGTCCTCATCGTCCATAATCGCGTCGTCACGCGCGAAGCCGAGCATCGGCTGGTTCACCACGTCGCCGAGCGCGCGGCAAATCCAGACGAAACACTCCATCGCCGTGTTGCTCATATGGCGGGCGCGCAGGTGGCCGTGGACCAGTTGCGGATCGTTGCGCCAGGCGACGGGGACGCCGTCCCGTGTGAGCATGTTCGCGTAGAGCATGGCGTCATCGCGGAGAGGATCGCACCCGGCAGAGACGATGATCGCGGCCGGGAGATCGGCGCAACTCTCCGCGGTGAGCGGAACAAGCTCCGGATCGCGTGACTTTTGCCAATCGATCGCACCAGCGTAGGCGTCCCAGTAGTGCGCGACGTCGGCCGTCGTGAGCCCCGGCGCGTTCGCGTTTTCCGTATACGAGGGTGAACTCAGCGGTGCGCCGAGGGCCGGGTAGATCAACAATTGCGCGACCGGCATCGTGTCGCCACGCGCGCGAAGGCGATGGCAGAGCGCGGCGGTTAATTGGCCGCCAGCGCTGTCCCCGCCAACGACGATGTTCGCATAATCGTCCCTGATCGCCTCATACACCGCTGCGAAATCGTCCAGCGCGGCAGGTGCCGGATGTTCCGGCGCGAGGCGGTAGTCGACGGCGATGACGTCGAGTTCACTCGCGACGCAGAGTTCGGCGCAGATGCTGTCGTGGCTCTCGAGATCGCCGACCACCCAGCCACCGCCGTGGGCATATAGCAGGCAGGTGTCGGATGCCGAGACGTCTGGATCGCGGCCAAACAGACGCGCGAGTTTTTCATCCCCCGTCTGCAGATCGGGCTCGATCTCACCTTCGAAGAGATCGCTGTCGACGTAATGGCGGATCGGAATTTCACGGCGCGGGTTTTCTGCGGTGACCGTGCGATCGCTCGCGGTGATGGACGGTGGGTACGGGACCGCGAACGCCTCGCATAGCGCGGTGTAATCGATCCGTTGCTGCTGCGGGCCCGCTTGCGTGCCGGTCGCCGGGTAGTGGCGAGCGGTCTCGTGAAGAAACGCCAGCATCTCCGGGTCGGTGGGCCATCCGGGACGGTCGGTCATCGGTACTTTTCTTCATCTCCATAGGCAGAAGGATGAGGGCAGACTGGGACTGCAGAGCGCCAGAGAGGGGACGGCAAAACGGGCGGCGGCAGATCAAGAGAAAAATGGTTAGCACGCCGTGACGCGACGGATACGGCATCAGCGTCGGGCGCTCGGCCATAGTTCGATGGCCTTGCTGAGACCCAGCCGCGGAGTGCGCCTAATTCCCTGCCAGCTCGATGCCAGGTTGGTTTTTCTCACGGTCTTGCAGCAGACGGTCGAGCCAGTTCGGGTCCATTTCCGGAACTGAGGAGAGCAGGAGATCCGTGTATTCGTGGTGCGGCGGCGTGAACATCTCGGTTTTCGGCCCCTGCTCGACGACACGGCCCTGGAACATGACGACCACCTCGTCTGCGATCGAGCGCACCGTCGCGAGGTCGTGGGTGATAAACATGTAGGAGAGGTTCAGCTCTTCCTGCAGGCGGAACAGCAGGCGCAGGATCCCTTCGGCTACGATCTGGTCAAGTGCGCTGGTTACCTCGTCGCAGACGATGAACTCCGGCTCAGCAGCGAGCGCTCGGGCAATGCTGATGCGCTGCTTCTGTCCGCCGGAAAGCTCGCCCGGAAAACGATCGATGTACTGATCTGGTTCGAGTTCGATCTGGCTGAGCAGTTCCCGCACCCGCTCGCGCTTTTTCGCGCCCTTCAGGCCCAGATAGAATTCGAGCGGACGCCCGATGATGTCGCGGATTCGCTGGCGTGGGTTCAGGGCCGTGTCCGCCATCTGGTAGATCATCTGACATTGGCGGAGCTGGCTTTTCGACCGCTTGCGGTAGTCAGCCGGTAATTCTTCACCGTTCGATAGGATCTGCCCTTCCTTCGGCGGCAGCAACCCCGTGATGCAGCGCGCCGTGGTGGATTTGCCGGACCCGGATTCGCCAACGACCGCGACGGTGCGCTTGCGGTGAATATCGAACGACACGTTGTGCAGGACCATCGCACCGGAGGAATATCCTGCCGTCACGTTCTCCACCCGAATTACCGGAATTTCCTCCGGTCCAGCGAGCGGCTTCTGCGGCTTTTGGAACGAGCGCACGGCCCAAAGGCTCTTGGTGTAGTCTTCGCGTGGCGCGCCGAGCATTTCTTCGGTAACAGCTTCTTCGACGAGGTCGCCATAGCGCAGGACCATGATGCGGTCGGCCATCTGGGCGACAACGGCGAGATCGTGCGTGATGTAGATCGCCGCTGTATTGAACTGGCGCACGATGTTGCGGATGGCGTCGAGGACTTCGATCTGCGTCGTCACGTCAAGCGCAGTCGTTGGCTCGTCGAACACGATAAGGTCCGGCCGGCACGACATGGCCATTGCCGTCATCGCCCGCTGCAGCTGACCGCCCGAGACCTGATGCGGATAGCGGAAACCGATCTCGCCGGGGTTCGGCAGGCGCAGCTTTTCGTACAGTACGACGGCATCGCCATAGGCGGTTTTCTGATCGAGTACGTCGTGGTGGATCGGCGTCTCGGCGTACTGGTCGATCAGTTTGTGCGCCGGATTGAAGGACGCGGCAGCGGACTGGGCGACGTACGCGATCCGTGATCCGCGAAGCATGCGCCGCTGCTCGTCGCTGGCGTTACGCAGGTCGATGCCGTCGAAATCGATCGTGCCGTCCGTAATCCGGCAGCCGTCGCGGGCGAACCCCATGGCTGCAAGACCGAGGGTCGATTTGCCGGCGCCTGATTCGCCGATGAGTCCGAGCACTTCACCGCGGTTCAGGTCGAGATCGATGCCGTTGATGATCGGGTTCCACTTGTCGTCGGAGCGGCCCTCGATCTTGATCCCGCGCATCGTCAGAAGCCGGCTGCCGGCCTCGCGGTCGGCGGCGGGCGCGGTGTCGGCGGTCTCGTGCGTCGGCGATTGATCGTTCATCGGGTCCGTCCTCGGATCAGTCCTTCAGGCCGCTCGAGCGATGCAGCATCCAGTCGACGACGAAGTTCACGCCCACGGTCAGCAGGGCGATCGCTGCGGCCGGAATGAGCGGGGTGATGTCGCCGAACGAAATGAGCGTCGCGTTCTCCTGCACCATGCTGCCCCAGTCCGCCGTCGGCGGTTGAATGCCGAGGCCGAGGAACGAGAGCGACGCGATCAGGAGGAAAACGAAGCAGAAGCGCAGCCCGAATTCGGCGACGAGCGGGGCAAGCGAGTTCGGGAGCAGTTCGTGACGGATGATCCACCACAGGCCTTCGCCGCGCAGTTTCGCCGCTTCGACGAAATCCATCACGACGACGTTCATCGCCACGGCGCGCGCCAGCCGGAACACGCGCGTCGCGTCGAGGCAGCCGATCACGAGGATCATGGTGATGATGTCACCGCGAATGGAAAATAAATCGCCAACCTCGATCGTGGGTATTCGACCCTTCATCACGGTCAGCAACAGCAGCGCGAAGATCAGCTGCGGGATTGCCATCATCACATCGACGAAGCGGCTCAGGAGCTGATCGATCCAACCGCCGACGGTCGCCGCGATCAGGCCGAGGATGCCGCCGAGGGCGAAGGCGAGAAGCGTTGTTGCGAGGGCAATACCGACCGTGTTCCGCGCGCCGTAAATGAGACGCGAGAAGACGTCGCGACCAAGCTGGTCTGTGCCGAGAATGTGCACGCTGCCCCACTCCTCGAACTCCGAGGCGACGACCTGCTTTTCCGGGAAGGGCGCAATCGCATCGGCGCCGATCGCGACGACGATGTAGGTGAGAATGACGAGCATGCCGAACCAGGCCGTCAGCGGGGCCTTGATCAGTTCCTTGCCGATGGTTCGCAGCATGAAGAGTGGGCTCGTCCGTTAGCGTTTTCGGCTCAGCGCGGGTGCAGCAAGCGCGGATTGGTGAGGATCGACAGCACGTCGGCCAGCAGATTGAGGATGATGTACGTCGCCCCGAAAATCAGGCTGGAGGCCTGTACGACCGTAATGTCGCGCTTCGAGACCGAGTCCACGAGAAGCTGGCCGAGCCCCGGATAGACGAACACCACCTCGACCAGCACCACGCCGACGACGAGATATGCGAGGTTCAGCGCGATCACATTGATGATCGGCGCGAGGGCATTCGGCAGTGCGTGGCGCCAGATGATCTGGGACCGCTTGATGCCTTTGAGGCGCGCCATTTCGATGTACGGGCTGGCGAGCAGGTTCACGATCGCTGCGCGCGTCATCCGCATCATGTGCGCCATCACGACCAGCGTCAGCGTGAGGGCGGGCAGCACTGTGCGAAACACGCGTTCGACGAAGGGCGTGGTCGGCGAGATATTGGAGATCGACGGCAGCCAGCCCGCGTTCACGGCAAACAGCATGATCAGGATGTAGGCGATGAAAAACTCGGGGAAGGAAATCGACGTCAGCGTCGTGACGTTGATTGCCCGGTCGAAGAACGAGCCGCGGTAGAGAGCTGCGAGGACACCGAAGAGGACGGCGAGCGGCACCGCGATCAGAGCCGCGAACGAGGCGAGGAACAGCGTGTTTCCGAGGCGTGAGCCGATCAGCTCGGAGATCGGGCGTTCGTTCGCCAGCGATTTTCCGAAGTCGCCTTGAAGGACGCCGCCGAGCCAATCGAAGTAACGGGTGTACCAGGGCTGATCGAGGCCGAGATCGAGTCGGAACTGGCGCAAAGTCTCTGCGGTGGCGGCTTGTCCGAGGATTTCCGAGGCGAGGTCACCCGGCAGAAACTCGACGGAGATAAAAATAACGAACGAGACGACGAGCAACGTCAGCAGGCCGAGCCCGAGACGCTGGGTCACCATGCGAATAATCGGCCACATGCCGCGCGATGTCCCCCGTCCGCTTGTTCCCACGAATGAGACTATAACATCTCATTCAACGCTGGCTAGCGAGAGGGGATGTCGACGAAAGCGGCATTGATTTGCGCGGCGTGCCTGATCCGTCACGATCGCCGCGGCCCGGATCGAGAAGGTGGGCGAGGCGGAAGGGGGAGCGGTTAGCGCGACAGGCTGTCGAAGGGGTTACGATGGCGCGGGCGGCGCGACGCCTGTTTCACCGGCGGTTTTGCGCGGGGTCGGGCCCGTGGGCGCGTGCGCGGTCGTTCCGCTGCGCGGCGGGTGGGACGCGTCTGACGGGGTTGGTCGAGCCCGGCGGTAAACGGGGCCGCGCTGTCTGTGGGGAGCGCGTTTTCCCGCAGGGCCGCAACGGAGACGGGCAGCGGCGGGAGGCCGTTTCCTTCATAATCTGCAATGGATTGAACGATGTCGGATGGTGAGGCGGGCGCGGCCAAAGCTACCGGCTGCACCGAGAGCGCAACTGCGGCTGCGTCCTCCGCCGGAGCGATGATCGTGCCCGCCCGGGTGCTAGAGGCAGTCGACGGCGTTGTCACGGCAACCTGCGGCAGTTCAATCAGCTCATCAGAAATGACGGTCGGCAGGCGTTTCGCCGCGGATTTTTTTCCCTCTACCGGGGGTGGGGCCGGCCTGTCGACGGCCGGCAATGCGGCCACGGTCCGTGCTACCGGATTGGCGAGCGGGGCCGCTTCGAGCAACCGTTCCGTCTGCACCGCGTCGGCGACGAACGGCTCGTGACGGGTCGACATTGCCAGAGCAGTGACCGTCGCACTTGCAATCACGGCGCAGACAACGATGCCCGCCATTCGCATATTCATTACGCTTTACCTCACACGTATCGGTTGTGTGATACCAGCCGCGTCTTCCGGCGCACACTGGAGAAAAACCAGGTGCCGCGGTTATCGGGCTTAGCAGTAAACACGTACGGTTAACGGGAGGATTATTCGCGGGTTCCAACACGATCGCGTGCGCGTGCCTTCGGATGGGCCACCAGCGACCTGCTGCGCCGATTTGAGCGTGCTCACGGGCGATCCTGCGTGGTAGGCAGTCGGCAAGGCCGGTGCGGTATGTCCCACATACCAAGCCGTCGAGAGCTGTCTGCCGCCTTCCCGCCGGACGTATGCCTGTCCACTGCGCGGCGATCCCCTGGAGTGAATGCCATGCAAAAGGCGCTTCTGATCGATCCCGAGAAATGCACCAGTTGCCTGCAATGCGAGCTGGCGTGCTCGTTCGAGCAGGAAGGTGTGTTCAATCCAGCGAAGTCCCGGATCAAAGTCTTCGAGTTCGAGCATGGCCGGACCGCGATCCCCTACACCTGCACCCAGTGCGAAGAGGCGTGGTGCCTGCACGCGTGCCCCGTCGAGGCGATCACGGTGAACCCGCAGACGGGCGCTAAGGAAGTGAACGAAAACGTGTGCGTCGGGTGCAAGGTCTGCACGATCGCGTGCCCATTCGGCACGATCAACTACAACGCGGACAGCGGCAAAGTGATCAAATGCAACCTCTGCGGCGGTGATCCGGCATGTGCCGGGGCCTGCCCAACGGATGCGATCACCTACGTCGACGCGAACTGGACCGGGTACGACCGGATGCGGGAAATGGCCCTGGCCGGACATGGGCGCCCGAGCGAAGGAGCAGCATCATGAGCGGTGGCGATCTGAAAAGCGCGCCGGCAAAGGCGGAAACCGGAGCTGGCTGGCAGGGCACCGTCCTGCGCGTCGATCTCACGGCCGGCGAGGTTCACAAGGACCCGCTCAATATGGAGTGGGCCAACGCCTATCTCGGCGAACGCGGCCTCGCGACGAAATATCTGTACGAGATGATGGACCCGAAGGCCGACGCGATGGGCCCGGACAACGTGCTCATTTTCGCGACGGGTCCGCTGACGGGCACAATGGCGTCGACCAGCGGGCGCTATGCGGTCGTCACCAAGGGGCCGCTCACCGATGCGATCGCCTGCTCGAACTCCGGCGGCAAGTTCGGCGCGTTCCTGAAATTTGCCGGCTACGATTTGCTGATCGTGACCGGTCGTGCCGACAAGCCGGTCTATCTGAACATTGACGATGACAAGGTGGAGATCCTTCCGGCGGACGACATCTGGGGGAAGACAGTCTGGGAGACCGAAGACTGGATCAAGAAAACACACCAGAACCCGCAGATGAAGGTCGCGTCCATTGGCGTCGCGGGGGAGACGGGTAATCGCTACGCCTGTGTCGTGAACGACCTGCATCGTGCGGCGGGCCGATCCGGCGTCGGCGCGGTGATGGGATCGAAAAACCTGAAGGCCGTCGCGGCGTGGGGCACGAAAGGCGTGCGGGTCGACGATCCGGTCGAGTTCATGAAGGTCGTGGCGGAGACGCACACGACGTTGCACGAAAGCCGCGGGCGTGCCGGGCTCACGAAGTACGGCACGCATGCGATGCTCGATGCGATGCAGAAATTTGGTGGACTGCCGACACGCAACTTCGACGACGTGAAATTCGATGGTGCGAAGAATGTCGGTTCCCGAGCGGTTCGAGAGCCGAACGAAAACGGCCACGTCAACCTGATTACGAACAAAGCCTGCTTCGGTTGCACCATCGCGTGCGGTCGGATCGCGCACATCGACGAGACGCATTTCACGATC
>JBCBJG010000110.1:0-9423 GCA_038523655.1 Pseudomonadota bacterium
AGCCGGATCGGCTTGGCACGACCGGGAGGAAAAAGATCAACGATGCCACCGCGGACGGCGAACTCACCCGGCTCCATGACAGTGCCAGTCTGGTTGTAGCCACTCGCGGTCAGCCGGGCGGCAAGACGCTTCATGTCGACGCGTTGGCCAGGGCTGAGGGTCTTGATGGCGCTCTTGATGAACGCCGGTGTCACGGTCTTCTGCAGGATCGCGTTGACGGTCGTGACCAGAATTGTCGGGCTGTTCCGTTTGCCAGCGGCAAGCCGGGTAAGCGCCGCGATCCGGCGGGCAATAATGTCGGCGTTCGGCGAGACCCGGTCGTACGGCACACAGTCCCACGCCGGGAAAGCGATCGTCGCGATGTCGGGATGAAAAAATGCGAGGCCGTTGAGAAAAGCCTCGGCGCGGCGATCATCGCGGACGACGTGCACGTGGATCGGCGCCGATGCGTCGTTTTCCTCAGCACCTTCCCGGTTTGCCCGGTCATCGAGGAACTGGCCTACGGCGAAAGCGTCCATCCCGTCGGGCACGCCGGTCAGAAGCACCTCCGTCCCGCCGCCTTTCGGGCCAGCCGTGCGGACGACTTGGGCAACCCGCGCAGCGCTTTCGAGGCGGGTTTTGCTCACGGCGCCGCCCCGCCGGCGGTCGTGTCCGGCTCGGAAGACGATGTCGCGAGGTCATCGAGCCCATGGAACGTGCGGATCTCCGAGACCAGCGGGCCAAACAGGCGGTCAGCCACCAGCGCAGGATCGATCAACCAGGCGTTGATGTCGGGGTCTGCGATACTGAGGAGTTGTTCGAACGTTTCGAGATCATCGTCCGGCATCTCGGCGAGGCGCGCAGTGGCATATCGCCCGAGCATCCAATCCATCTCCTTGGTGCCACGGTGCATGGCGCGGAACAGCGCGCGGCGGCGGCGGACGTCGAGTTGCGGTGTCGTCATGGGGCGTTCCCGATAGCGGTCTGGGGCAAAGCGCGCGGCTGGCGGCGCCGGTTCCGAAAATGCGAAAAGCGCCGCACCCGAATTGGGCTGCGTCGCCTGTGGATCGCGGTGATGTCTCGTCGAGGCCCGCTCGGCGGGGCGACGGCGCGTGGTATAGCGCGTGGATGAGCCCCTTACCAGCACGTGCGCATGCGGCTGCTGCCGCACCTGAGCGAGACCCGCCGGACGTCGAGGAATCAGCGCCGATGCTGCCGCTCGACTCGGTGCCACGGCCTGCCCCCCAATCTGATTTGCCCTATGTGGCGGGTGTGACCGGTGTGGCGGAGGGCCTCAGAAGGGATGGGGCGCAGGGCGCGCCTGCGAACGATATGCCGCCATTGCCGGCGGCTGCCTATTCGACCGAGGCAGACGCACAGGACGAGAACCCGCGTAACGGGGTTCGGCCAAGCGCACTCGAAGCGTTGTTCGCGCCGGTCATCTCGATCGAAGGCATTGGCCCGAAGCTCGCGGCGCTGATCCGCACCGCTGTCCGTGTGCCGGCGGGCCTACAAAGCGCGCGTCTCAACGATCTGCTCTGGCATTTCCCGACCGGCTTGATCGACCGCTCAGCGCAACCGACGATCGAAAACGCAGAGCCCGGCACACTCGTCACGCTTAAGGTTCGTGTTGTCAAACAGTCCGGCCCGCCAAACCGAAAGAGCCGTGCGCCGCACCGGGTGACCTGCGAGGATGACACCGGGCGGATCGCGCTCATTTATTTCCGCGCCGACAAACGCTATCTCGAAAGCCTGCTGCCGATCGGTGAAGAGCGCGTCGTGTCCGGGCGGGTCGAGCGTTACGGGTCCGGGCTGCAGATGACGCATCCCGACTTCGTGGTTACGCCTGCGGAGTTCGCGACGATGCCGCTGCTGCAGACCGTCTATCCGATGACGGCCGGTCTGACATCGCGGGTGCTCACGAAGGCAATGGGTGAAATGCTCCGCCGCGTCCCAATGCTTGCGGAATGGCAGGACCCCACCTGGCTCGCGCAGCAGGACTGGCCGGATATCGCCACGGCGATCAGCCGGGTTCACCGCCCGCAATCGCCGGGTGATATTTCCTCCATCAGCCCCTTCTGGCAGCGCCTCGCGTTCGATGAGTTACTGGCGAACCAGCTCGCGCTTGCTCTGGTCCGCGAAGGGACAAAAAAGATCGCCGGGCGCCCGATCCGTGGCACCGGTCGTAATCGCTCGAAGATCTTCGACGCCCTGCCCTTCACGCTCACCAATGCGCAGGCGACGGCGCTCGACGAGATCGCCGACGACATGGAAGCGCCGCACCGTATGCTACGTCTGCTGCAGGGGGATGTCGGCAGCGGCAAGACCGTCGTTGCGTTGATGGCGATGGCGCACGCCGCCGAGGCGGGATTTCAATCCGCGCTGATGGCTCCCACAGAAGTGCTCGCCCGCCAGCACCTCGAGACGATCGCGCCGCTCGCGCAGGCGGCGGGCTTGCGGATCGCATTGCTCACCGGGCGCGAGAAGGGGCGACTGCGCAAGCAAACGCTGCGTCTCCTCGCCGACGGTGAAATCGATGTGCTGGTTGGCACGCATGCGCTGTTCCAGCCGGACGTGACCTTCAAGGCACTCGCGTTTTCCGTGATCGACGAACAACATCGCTTTGGCGTGCACCAGCGCCTTGCGCTCCAGAACAAAGGGGCCGATGGCATCGGTGCCGACATTCTGGTGATGACCGCGACCCCGATCCCGCGCACGCTGCTGATGACGCAGTACGGTGACCTCGATGTCTCGAAGCTCACGGAAAAACCGGCCGGGCGCAAACCGGTCGACACGCGCGCGGTATCGTCGGATCGGATCGAGGAGATTATTCTCGGGCTCGAGCGCACCATCGCCGAAGGGGCGCAGGCTTACTGGGTCTGTCCACTGGTCGAAAGCTCCGACAAACTCGACCTCGCGGCTGCCGAAGAACGCTATGCCCACCTCAAGCAATACTTCGGCGATCGCGTCAGCCTGGTGCACGGGCAGATGTCCGGTCCGGCGAAGGATGCCGCGATGGAGGATTTCTCGACGAACCGGACATCGATCCTCGTCTCGACGACTGTGATCGAGGTTGGTGTGAATGTGCCGAACGCAACCGTGATGGTGATCGAACATGCTGAGCGGTTCGGCCTCGCGCAGTTGCATCAGCTGCGTGGCCGTGTGGGACGCGGCGAACGCCAATCGACCTGCATTTTGCTTTACGCACCACCGCTCGGGGAGACCGCCAAGGCACGGATCGAAACGATGCGTGAGACCGAGGACGGTTTTGTAATCGCTGAGCAGGATTTGAAGCTGCGTGGTGGTGGCGAGTTGCTCGGCACGCGGCAATCCGGGCTTCCCGAGTTTCGGATTGCCAATGTGCCGAACTTCGATGAGCTGATCGCGGCGGCGCGTGACGACGCGGAGCTAATTCTCCGCCGCGACCCGGAACTTGTGACACCGCGTGGCCGGGCGCTGCGCACGCTGCTCTACCTTTTCGAATGCGACGAGGCGATCCGCCTGTTCCGGGCGGGTTAGACCATGGCTGCCGGGCGCGCGCCATGACCGTCGACGCACTTATCCTCCTCGCGATGGCTGCGCATGTCGCGCTGAGCGCGGCGCTTTATTGTGGGCTGACGCTCGCCCGGGCGCCGGCCGTCTGGGGGATCGGCAGCCCCGACGGCTGGTTTGCGGTACGGGAAGCGGCCATCGCGGCCAACCTGTCGAACCAGTTCGAATGGCCGATTTTCTTCCATACCGTGTGCGTGCTCACCCTGACGGGCGGCACCTCGACGCCGCTTTTCGCTGCGGTCGCCTGGGCATTCATCCTCGCGCGGGTGGCGCATACGCTGGTGCAGGTCGGCGGCGGCACGATCCGGCTGCGCGGCATCGTGTTCTCCGTCAACTTCGTCGCCGTGCTCGTGCTCTGGGCGCTCTACGGGACAATCATGCTGTCGGGTGTGCTGAGATGACCTATGCCACCATCGTCACGATCGGGCAGATCGGCTTCACCATCGCGCAAGTTCTGCTCGTTGCGGCAATTGCGGTCGGGTTGATCGGCATTGTGCGACCGAGCTGGGTGCGTCTGTCGAGCCGCTGGCGGGTGATCGGTGCCACCTTCGCCCTGCTGCTCGTCGGCGCCGCGATCTTCGTCGGCACCTTCGTGTGGACGCACAGCCAGGAAAACGGACCGCATTCGGCGGAGACCTATCTACGGGTGTTGCGCGCCGAAGCGTGCATCGAGACACCGGGGCGTGATTTCTGCAGTGAAGTGCGATCGCGCTGCGAGACGGAGGATGCCTCGCATCCGGCGTGCCGCGTGCTTCGGGGGGAACGTCCCTGAAGTTAGGCCCCGCACGCTCGCCCGTCACGCCTGCCCCGCAGTATTATTCTCCGATCGCGTGCAGCACGATGCGGCGTCGGTGCGGCGCATCGCGGTGTTCGAAGAGGTAGACGCCCTGCCAGGTGCCGAGGGTAAGTTTTCTGCGCGCGACCGGGATGGTCATCGTCGTTGCTGTCAGCGCGGCCTTGATGTGCGCAGGCATGTCGTCCGGCCCCTCCGCGGTATGACGCAACCAGGTCATGTCCTGCGGCACGAGCCGGGCATAAAACTCCGTCAGGTCGCGCTGCACGTCCGGATCCGCATTTTCCTGGATAAGCAACGATGCGGAGGTATGCCGGCAGTAGATGGTGAGCGCACCGGTCTCGATTGCGGTGCGGGCGAGGAAAACTTTCACGTGGTCGGTGAACTCGTAGAGCCGCTGGCCGGAGGTCTCGATCGTGAGGTCGTGCTGTGCTTGTCGCATCTCTCAGTGCGCTCGGTATCGCGCGACGAACCGGGCGAGCAATTCGGGTGGCACCGTCACGTCGGCAGCCTTGCAGCGGGCGATCAACGCATCTGCCTCGTCGGGAGGAAAATATCCGTTGTTTCGATACAGTCTGATCCGGGTCTCGAAGACGGCGGCATCCGCTTCCGGATGGAACTGCGTTGCATAGACGTTCTTGCCATAGCGGATCATCTGCATCGGGCACGTTGGTGCGGCGGCGAGGTGGGCGCAGCCTTTCGGCAAGCGCTGGACCGCTTCCTTATGACCGACGAACGCATCGAAGGTCGGCGGCAGCCCCGCACATAAAGGGTCTTCCGACGCGTCCGCTGTGAAGCTGCAAGTGACAGGCCCCACAGGCTCGCCGAAGCGCTCCTGCGAGACATCGCCGCCGAGTGCCGTCGCCAGTGCGCCAAGTCCGTAACAGCAGCCGAGGAACGGCGCGTCTTCGACAATCACCTCGGGCATGATGGCAAGCACGCGCGCTTCCATTTCCTGTTCGACGTCCGATTTCTCCTCCGGATGATCGCTGAAGCAGCCGGGACCGCCGCCGACGACGATGCCAGCGAATGCGCCGACATCGAAGGGCCTTGGCAAAGGCTCACGATCAAGCCGGAACCGCGCGACCTCGCTGGCGTCCAGCCGTCCCTTCGCGAGGATCGCGTCGAACTCATCATCGGATGCCCGGTCTTCGGGGCGCACCTGCAGGATCGCGAATGGGCGCATCTGCCTATTATCTCTCTTATGCGTCGAGGGCTGGCCTCTATCACTTGGCTGGCCCGTGTTCCTTCGCTGGCGCGGCGTGCGTTGGCGCTGCGGCCAGGATGCCGTCGTCAATCAAGCGAACATCCCACGGCGGGGGATCGCACAACGCGACGACAAGCGCATCCATCACCGCGCGGCTGCGTGCCGGGAGCGGCCGGCCGGGCGGATAAACGAGGTAGGCGTGCATATCGAACCAGCTGCACTGCGGCAGGCCAATCTCCAGCCGGCCTTCCCGCAGTGCCTCATCGACGATGAAGGAGGGCACCACGGTGAAGCCGAGACCGGCGGCGGCCATCTCGGCCATAAAATCTCCGTTCGCAACAGTCATCCGCGGCGCGACGCGCAGCGTGCGGGGCGCGGACGCAGACAAGCCCGGCGCGGTGTACGACCACTGATGCGGCGTGTCGGACAACGCGTAGCTCAGCGCATCGGTCGTGACGAGGTCGTCCGGCGTCTTCGGTAAGCTAGTGCGCGCCCAGTAGCTCGGCGCAGCAACCGGCACGCTTCGGATCCGGCACAGCCGACGCGCCTTCAGTTGTGACGACGCGAGTTCACCGATCCGCAGCGCAAAGTCAAAGCCCGTCTCCGTCAGGTCGACCACCCGATCACTCATGTCGATGTCGAGGCGCAGTTCCGGATGCTGGGTTGCGAACTGCGCGATCAGGGGCGTGAGATGACGCATGCTGAAACTCAGGGGGGCAGTGAAGCGGACAACGCCGGTGAGACCGCGTTCGCCCGGCACGACTGCGTTGTCGGCATCACGCGCATCCTCCAGCAGGCGCTGGCACCGGGTGTAGTAAGTCTCGCCATCCGCCGTCGGCACGACCCCGCGGGCGGAGCGCTGGGCCAGGCGGACACCGAGGCGACGCTCGAGGTCGGCCAGGCGGCGACTGACGGCGGAGACCGCGACGCCGAGACGATGGGCGCCGCGGGTCAGCGATCCCTCTTCGACGACCGCAACGAATGTCTCCCACTCGGCGAAACGGTCCATTTCGCTCCCTTGCCCAACCCCTGCCCTTGGGCAGCCCTTTCCCTTAGGCAGCCCATGGGCAGCCCTTGCCCAGCCGCTGCACCGCGCGTCTAGCTTCCAGCCCATGCGAAGGCAGCTCACCAACCGTCGCCCCGGTGAAGGGCGCCGGCACCGCTCCGGGCACCGCCAAAATCGTCACGAAACTGGAAAGTCTGCACGCTCTGACGCGCTAGCCTTCTCGAAATCGCAAATCAGATTTGAATTTCACGTGATAGCCGACTTCATCCGGCAAGTGTTAGCGCCACGTATGATCCACGTACGAAGAAGGCAGGACGCCGAACGTACCCCACCCCCCACTCTCGGGAGACTAGTCGATGCTGAAAAAAACATTCTTTGCTGCGTCTGCCGCAGCGGCCATCCTCGCGCTCGCGCCGCTTACGCACGGCCATGACGAGCACAACAGCACATCGGTTGCGCACGCCAACCCCGGGTCGCAACTCGGTGAGGTAACGCCGGGCGCCTACACGCTCGACAAGACGCATGCGCACCTGACGATTTACGTCGGTCACCTCGGCGGTATTTCGGACTACCGGATCAACTTCACCGACTTCGACGCCACGCTCGACTTTCAGCCGGAAAACCTGACGGCCTCGACACTTTCGATGAGCGTCAACCCGCTCAGCGTCGCGACTAACTATCCGGGTGACTACAAAAAAGGTCATGCAAACTCGGGCTTTGAGTCATGGGATGAAGACATCGCGCGGAACGCGACGTGGCTGAACGCCGACAAGTTCCCGAAAATGTCATTCACGACGACCAACGTCGAAAAAACCGGCGACAATACCGGCAAGGTGACCGGCGATCTGGAACTGCTCGGCGTGAAGAAGCCGATCACTTTCGATGTGACCTTCAACGGCGTGGCCAACCCGCCGTGGTATGGTGACCGCGACGTCATCGGTTTCAACGCCGAGACGACGATCAAACGGTCAGAGTTCAGCATGGATCACCTCATTCCGAACGTGACGGATGACGTGAAGATCACCTTCTCAGGCGAGTTCCTGAAGGACCAATAGGCCATACGTGACTGCCGGATGCGGGGAGGCAAATGATCTCCGCATTCGCCTGTCGGCAATCGCGTCCACGTGCAGGCTCAATCTATCATTTCCCTCCCTTTCCCCCCGTCGGAGGTTGAACCCATGGCGATGACCGAACAGTATCGATCTGTTCGCTACACCGGCGTTGCGATCGCTCTTCATTGGACGATGGCCGCGCTCCTGATCGGCATGGTGGTTCTCGGGAACATCATGTTCGATGAGAACGGTCGGGAGATTTTCTGGCTTTACCAGCTGCATAAATCGATCGGCATCACGATCCTGATCCTGACCATCGCGCGGATTGTCTGGCGGCTGATGAACCAACCGCCGGCACATTGCGCGGAGCTTGTCGGTTGGGAACGGACCGCGAGCCACGCGACGCATATGGCGTTCTACGGACTGATGCTCGCGATCCCGCTGAGTGGCTGGCTGCTGGTGTCGACGGCCAAGATTGCCGTCCCGACACTACTGTACGATGCAATCCGCTGGCCCCACCTCCCTGGGCTCACCGCACTCGACCCCGCGGTAAAGCAGACGATTTATGGCTGGGCCGCTACGGCGCACGAGGCGATGTCCTGGCTGCTCGCCGGGCTGATCGTGCTCCATGTCGCCGGTGCGCTGAAGCACATCATCGTTGACCGGGTTCCAATCCTCGCGCGGATGACGCCCGGTGGCGTGCCGGCGACGCGCCCGTCGTTCGTCAGCTATGCTGCGGCGTCCGGCCTTGCTCTGGCGGTTTTCGCCGGCGTGGTGGGCGCCGATGTGATCGGCGCGCGCACCGTCGATGGTGCGGGTGATCGCGTGGCCGTGGCGGAGACTAATGTTGGCGATGTTCCGCAAGTCGTCGGCATCGACGGCTGGACGGTCGATGCCGATGCGTCGAAGATCGGGTTTTCGGGCACGCTCAACGGCCAGGCGTTCGACGGCACGTTCCCGGCCTGGAATGCGACGATTGCGTTTGGGCCTGACCGGTTGGCCGACGCGCGCGCGGAAATCGCGGTCGACGTGCGGACCATCAGCGCAAGCACCAAACTTTACGCGGATACGCTGGCGGGCAGTGAGTGGTTCGACAGCGCGAAGCAGCCGACGGTGAAGGTCGTCGTCAAGAACATGCGGGCAAACGATGCGGAGGCGGACGCGACCCCGGATGGGCCGGCATACCTCGCTGACGCGATCATCACGATCAAGGACAAGACGGTGACGCGGCCATTGGCATTCGATGTCACGATCGACGGGGAACGGGCCACGATGCGCGGGCGCACCACGCTCAGTCGCAAGGCTTTGAACCTCGGCCTGAAGAGCGATGCGAACGCGACCTGGATCAGCGATGAAATCATGGTTGAGGTCGACGTCGAAGCGACGCGCAAAGGTGACGCTGTGGGCGGACCGGCGTAGGCTGCGGTCAGAGCTCGCTGCCGACCTTGCGGGCGACAACGACCCGAGGCGTGGATACCCCGATGGATCTGACGAAGCATGTCGAGCTCAAGGCGCTCACTGATCGGCTCGATACCCGACGCGGTGAGTTAAGCGCCGCTGAAGCCACGCTGCTCAATGATATCTCACGTCGGCTCGCCGTGCCGGGAGAGACGACGTTCGACGACAAGACCTGCCTCGAGGTCATGCTGCGGAATATTGAAATCCGAAAACAGATGGCGGTGGGGCCGGATGTTGCCGAACGGTCGCGCGAGTTGCCGCGCAAAGACTGAGTAGCTCCGGCGGTTTGCTGCAGACAACGGAAGACGCGATGCGAGTCGCCCGCGCGGGCAATGCATTTGTGGGCCGCGGCGCCGGGTTGCATTACCGGCTGTGC
>JBCBJG010000111.1:0-9416 GCA_038523655.1 Pseudomonadota bacterium
AATTGAGTGCATACGTCGGCTCGGACCACGACATCATTTCCGTCGTCGGCACCCGCGCAGGCGAACGCACTCAATTGTTTCCAGCCGTCGCTCGAGAACTCGGCCTTGCGCAGGCGGGCTGGCGGCGGCTGGACAAAAAACGGTTCTGTGGTTTTCGACGGCTGGAATGAGATTGAGAAGCGTTGCCGGTCGAACGGGTAGTCGCCGAGGTCAGGGTCGAAGGTGAATTTCCCCGTGACGCGCCAGAGGCGGAACGCATCGTTGTCGCCGCCATCGATCCGCCGGGCGCTGATGACCGGCGCATTGCTCAATTGGGAGCGAAATGCGTTGGTGAATTCGATGTCGCCGAGGGTAATGGCGGTGCCGCTGCGGGCGGAGAGATAAAACTCCGCCTGGAACGTCTTCTCGTTGTCGTCGACACGGAAAATGCGAACCATGTCGACGTTGACGTAGACGACCGGGACGGCACGTGCGCCTGCGTCGCGGATGACGAACTGGGTCGGGGCGAGCGCGATGTCGCTCTCGTCGGCGCGCTGACGCACGAGCAAGGTCTGTTCAGCGACGGCCCGGGCGGGCGTGAACGACCAGTCCTGCCACCAGCCGCGATAGATGCGGGCGCCGCGGCGATGGGCGGAGAGGCCGGCGATGATCCGCGTGCGTATGTCGGCTGCGGGGATGGTTTTCGCTTCGCCCGTTGCACGCTGTCGTGCGTCGCCAGTGGTCGCGGAGCCAGCGGCTTCCGCCAATAGCATCAGCGCATCACCATGCTGGAGCCCGCGCGCGATCGCCCGGCGGTTGGTCCGCCCGCGGACATCTGTGATCGGCGTCGGGGCGACGAATTTCTCACAGCCCGGCGGCGAAGAGGCCGCGCGGGTGTCGCTGAAAATCCAGCGGGCATCCGGGTTGCGCCAGATGCGCTGCTGAAGGCGCTCGTTCAGCACATCCGGTACGCCCTCGCGTCCCAGCTCGAACATATCGGCATCGTAGCCGTCCGGTTGGGTGAGGCCGCGGATGCGCCCGATACGCCCGAGCACGACGAACGCCGGCGGGGTTAGTCCTTCTCGGCGCAGTCGGCGAAGGAGCTGTGCGCCCGGGCCACTGTGCAGTGCGAGAAAAATCATGTCGGCGTCCGCCTTCCGGATGGCGGCGACAGCCTCGGTCAGTGCGGCTTCCCCGAGGCGGAAGTCCGGCCTTCGCTCCAGCCAGACCGCCTCGAATGCCATCGGCGGGGGTGCGTCGGTATTGTCGGCGGACGGCGGGTCGCTCGACACCGGTTCTCTCGTCGACGAAGGATCTTTTGTCGACGCAGCGCGGGCGAGCGCCTCGGCAATACTTGCGGCATAGAGATCACCCTTCGTGCCGAGGAAGACGGGGCGACGGACCTTTCGTTCACGCACGAAGCGGGAGACCGCGACGATCTCATCCGTCACGGCGGGTTCCATCGAATAGATCGAGCGGTGCCGTGCGAAGATATCGCTCCGCGACATCCCCGATATCCAGGGGATGCCGGCGCTCCCGATCACGTCGACCATGCCCTTGCCGCGGGTCGATGACGACATGCCAACGATCCCGACGAGCAATGGCATTTTCGCAGCCGCTTCCGCGTTGGCGCGGGCGCGGTCGGCGTTCTCGAAATCGTCGAAGTATTTGAGCCTTACCGGGCGACCGGCGATGCCGCCGTTGGCATTGATCTCGCGGGCCCGAAGCGCGGTGTAGTGGCGGATCGCGGTGACGACGCCGGGCGTGAAGCATCGGTTCCGGTCAGACGAGTACATGACCGCAATTGTGACGGGGTCACCGGGAGATGCGTCGTTCGCTCGTAAGCCGGTCGAGCCGATGAGGAGTGCAGCCGCCGCGAAAACGATCCAGACACGAGCGGCGTGCATCAGGCCGGCGACGCGTGTTACCGCGCGATGACTGCCGTCAACGCTGGATTGTCGCGAAGCACCCATTGGCCACCATGTCACCGACACGAAAACACCTGCGCTGAGAGAGCACAGGTGTTGGTAGCCTCACGGCGGACAGGTGGGCGATGGAAACGCGTCGACCAGCGCTTTGATCGTGGAGAAGCGCGACATTCACGCCGCACATCAGGGCACCCGGGAGTAGGTCGGATCGGTGGCGACGACGCCTTGATGGCCGACCCTGAGGCGTTGCGTTCAATACGCAGCGGTCGCCTAGCCGGCCCGCCAGTCGTGACTGGTTTCGATCGTCTGCTCATCGACGTCGGCACCGCGGGCCCGGTTCATTCGCAATTGCTCCTTGAGCACCGCAATCGACGGCGCAATCAGAAACCCGAACGACACAGCCCCGTCCTTCTCCGCAACCGCATGGTGCAGCCGGTGGGCCTGATACATGCGCTGGAGGTATCCGCCGCGCGGCACGACCCGGAAGCCGAAGCGATGGTGCACCAGGATGTCGTGCATGAAGAGGTAGATCGCGCCGTATCCGACCAGACCGAGGCCAACGAAGAACAACGGGAACCACAGGTGCAGCCCGAGGATCATCAAGCTGATCGACACGGCGCTGAAGAAGATGCCGAACCAGTCGTTTTTCTCGAAGCCGCCCTCGTAGGGTGCGTGATGTGACTTGTGCAGGTTCCAGAGGAGGCCGTGCATCACGTACTTGTGGGTGACCCAGGCGACGAGTTCCATCGCGCCGACGGTGCCGAGAAAAATCGACGTGTAAAGGAGAATGTCCAGCATGGGCCCTCCGCGCATTTCGTAGCGTGCGTGCAATTGATGCCGGACAGTACGCGTGTCGGGGGGCGCGGTTCACCGTGACACAAACGTACGTGATGGGGCATGCTGTCGCGCAGTGCACAAAGCTGCACGCAGCCATCGTGTTCGTGGGCCGGATAGTTCGAGTGACGCGCGCAGGGCTCCGGGACGCCGACAGGATCCGGGTGCCCGCGTCGCCGATGACGAGGAGGCTTCGCTTACGGCTCTCGGATTGCGTTGGGAGCCGGACGAAGATTCTCAGCCGGCGTGCCGCTTGAGCAGCATCGTCACAAGCGCGTCGGCATAGCCTGACAGTAGACGATCGTTCGGCAGATCAAGGCAGGCGCGGGCGGCGTCTCGCTGTTCTTCCGCGGCGGTGCGCGCACGTTCGATCCCATGCAAGCTCACAAGCGTCGTTTTCCCCCCGTCGGCACCGGTCGGCTTGCCTGCCGCTGTCGGTGAGGCGGCCGCGTCAAGCACATCGTCAAGTGTCTGGAAGGCATGGCCGATCTGCATGCCAAACGCATGCAGCGCGTCGCCGCGCTCAGCTGAAGCGTTGGCTGTGATGGCCCCGATCCGGCAGGCGGCGCCGAACAGCGCGCCCGTCTTGCGGCGGTGCATGCGGGCAAGTGCGGCTTCTTCGTCGAGCGTGGGATCGAGGCCATGCAGGTCTTCTTCCTGCCCGCCGATCAAGCCGTTGGACCCAATGCTTTCCGCCAACGCCGCGACCACCGCCGTGCGTTGTGCGGCCCCGAGCGCGTCGTCTTGCGCCACGGCGTCGAACGCGCGGTTCATGAGCCCGATCGCGGCGAGTATGGCCGTGTCGTCGCCGAACATCGCATGGCTGGTCGGCAGTCCGCGCCGGAGATCGGCGTTGTCCATCGCCGGCAGGTCATCGAGGATGAGCGATGCGGCATGGACCATTTCGATCGCACAGGCCGATGTCAGCACCGCGGTCATCGTCGGCCTGGTAGCGTCGCGTCGAGGCGAGGCGACGGTGTGGGCGAGCACGGTTAGGATCGGGCGTACGCGTTTGCCGGGTGCCAGCAGGCTGTGGCGCATCGCGTCATGCAGTCGCGTGGGTGCGAGATCGGCGGCCGGGGCGAGCTCGCGTAATCGCGCCTCGGTCGCAGTGTGGGCCGCCGCAACAAGGCTCTCGAGCGTCGCGTCATCGCCTGTGCCCGCAGCACTTGAGGGCACCTCTGCTTGCGCGCCGGCACGTTCGGTCGCCGACGTCGGTTGAGACGGGGTCGTACCGGGTGCCTCGGCAGTCATCTTGCTTCCGTTCACTGCTGCATGGCGCCGCTCGCCTAGGCAGATCGACGCGCCCCGCCGTTGCGTACAGCAGGAGGGGAAGCGTTGCACGCGCCGATTGAACGGGGCACATGTGCGGGGACGCGGCTTGGCGATGGGTTTTCCGACCCGGCTCTGCGATGCACGTGATTTGTTGATCACAGCGAGCGCACGACCTCGCTGTCGCGGAGCATCCGGGCGACCATCTGAGGCTATGCGCGAAACGCGCAAACGATTGAACAAGACGGCAGCGCGCAGCGCGCCGGGATATGATCCGAGGAGTTTCGAATGGAACCGATTTCGCCGACCCACGAGCGTCCGGACGGCCGGTCAGGTGCGGCAGGCTCGCCGACCCGGGATCGCAAGAAAACGGCGGTGGTGATCGGCTCCGGGTTCGGGGGGCTCGCGGCAGCGCTGCGTCTCAACGCCAAAGGTTACGACACCACGCTGTTGGAGCGCGGCACGCGGCTCGGCGGGCGCGCCCAGGTATTCGAGAAGGACGGGTTCCGTCACGATGCCGGGCCGACGGTGATCACGGCACCATTCCTCTTCGAAGAGCTGTTCGAGCTCTACGGAGAGAAAATGTCCGACCACGTCACGCTGACCGAAGTCGAACCTTGGTATCGCTTCCGCTTCAACGACGGTGACACATTCGACTACGGCGGCACGATCGCCGATACGCAGGCCGAGATAGCGCGTTTCGACAAGGCCGATGCCGAGCGCTACCTGGACCTCATCGCGCATTCGAAAAAACTGTTCGACGCGGGCTTTACCGAACTCGCCGATCAGCCATTCCACAAGCCGGGCACGATGATCGCGCAGATCCCTAAGCTTGTCGGTCTCAAGAGCTACCGGACCGTCTGGCAGATGGTTGCGGCGTACATCAAGAACGACAAGGTCCGTCAGGCGCTGTCCGTGCAGCCGTTGTTGGTGGGCGGAAGCCCGTTCGATACGACGAGCATATACGGGCTGATCCACTACCTTGAGCGAGAGTGGGGCGTGTTCTTCTGCATGGGCGGGACGGGCGCGATGGTGAAAGCGCTCGGTGACCTATTGCGCGCGAATGGCGGGCAGGTCCGGTTCGATTGCACGGTCGATCAGGTGATGATCGAGGGCGGCGTGGCGAAGGGTGTGAAACTGGAAAGCGGAGAGAAAATCTTCGCCGATGTTGTCGTCTCCAACGCGGACCCGATGCATCTCTATGGGCACATGGTGCCGGAAGAGGCGCAATCGACCGCCACGAAGCTCAAAAAGAAGCATTCGCGCCTGTCGATGGGGCTGTTCGTGATGTTCTTCGGCACCCGCATCCAGTACCCGGACGTGGCGCACCACACGATCTGGCTCGGACCGCGCTACAAGGAACTGCTCGACGAGATCTTCAAGAAGAAGGTCATGTCGGAGGATTTCTCGCTTTATCTGCACCGGCCGACCGCGACCGACGCCAGCTTCGCGCCGGCCGGATGCGACAGCTACTATGTGCTGTGTCCGGTGCCGAACCTGCAGGGCGATGTTGACTGGTCGGTCGAGGGCCCGCGGTTGCGTGATCGCATCGTCAAGGAACTGGAGGACACGATGCTTCCGAACCTCTCGCAGACGATCACCTCGGATTTCTACATGACGCCGGAGGATTTCGCGTCCGACTATCTGAGTGTCGCCGGAGCTGGGTTTTCGATCGCGCCGCACTTTACGCAGTCGGCGTGGTTCCGCTTCCACAACAAGGCGGAAGGGATCGAAAATCTCTTCCTGACCGGAGCCGGGACGCATCCGGGCGCCGGCATGCCCGGCGTACTGTGCTCGGCCAAGGTCGTTGACAAGCTGATCCCGGCGGTGTCGTGAGACGGGTGCGCCGGTCGGGCGGACGGACTGACTGACAATGCCGCGCCGGCGCATGGTCATGGAGCTCGGGATGGGGGTCGACATCCGCGGGCGGGACGCAACCGAGGCGGCCTGCCGGGCGGTTGAAAACGCCATACGACAGAACTCGCTGAGCGTCGCGGATGCATTCGGTCTCGCGCGCGAGCAGATGCTGATCACGGCAATCATCGGTGTCCAAGCGCCGGACGAGGTCGATGTCGCTGCCGTGGCGGCATTGTTTCCGTACGGCCAGGTTGCGGTCGAGGTGCGCCACGGCGGCATGGATGCGCCCGGCAACGAGGGCACGACGGGGCCGACGCTCGCGAACGCAGTCGTCCTTGTCGATCTCGATTTGCCGGAGGATCATCCCGCACTCGACGCGGGGCAAACGCGGCGCGAATTCGCCGTTCCCGAACCCGGCGGCACCGCTGCATGAGCGCGTCTGCCGACCTATCGCTTCGCCGGATCATCCTGGAGATGGGGACCGGGAACGATCTTTACGGAGAGAATTACACCAAGGCTGCCTGCCGCGCGGTGCAGGACGCCATCCATCATTCCTCGCTCCTGCTGTTCCGCAGCCTCGACATCGATCCCGCAACGATGGAGATCGCGGTGACCGTTGCGGCGCAGCAGCCTGACGCTGTGGACCGCGAGGCCGTCGCGCGGGAATTGCCGTACGGTCGGGTCAGCGTGGAGGTCACCCCGGGCGGTCTCGATATCGACCATCCAGACACCGGCCGGCGGAGCGTGATTGTGAATGTGGCGCTCGATGTGCGCGTGCCGATACCGGCTCGTTGACGGAGGCCGTTGGCACCCACCATCGCACGATACGATGGGCAAGATGTCGCGCGCGCCCGGCGACGCGGCGAAGGCCAGTTCTGCGCGTAAGTTGCCCCGTGGTCGTATCGGGCTTGTAACGATCGATGCGTTGCGTCACGACCGGGCGTTGCTCCGCGGGTGAGGTTTGTTGCCCGACGTTCCACGCCTCTTTAAGTGCCGGTCGCGATGGCTGATTTTATTCCTTCCTGGGTTCAAACGCCGCCACCGCCGATCGACCTGACTGCGAGGGCGGAGGCGACCGCTCGTCAGGCCACGCTCACCAAACCGCCCGGCTCACTCGGACGGCTCGAAGCGCTGGCGATCGAGCTTGCCGGGATGCAAGGCCGTGCTCGCCCCCGCGCCGATGCGGTTGCCTTTATCCTCTTCGCCGGCGATCACGGGATCGTCGCGCAGGGGGTGTCTGCCTTCCCGCAGGATGTGACGGTACAGATGCTTGCCAATTTCGCGGCGGGCGGCGCGGCGATCTCGGTGCTTGCGCGCCTGCATGGCGCGTCGCTCACGGTGGTGGATGTCGGCACGATTGCCGAGGCGCCGGTCGCTGGCGTTATCACTGACAAGATTGCCCGTGGATCGCAGGATTTCTCGCAGGCGCGGGCGCTAAGCAAAGCCGAGCTGGTGCATGCGCTTGAGGCGGGGCGCCGTGCCGTCGAGGCCGCGGGGAAGGCTTCGGGCACGATTTCAGAGCCGGGCGACCTGCTCGTGCTCGGCGAAATGGGGATCGGAAATACCACGGCGGCAACCGCGATGCTTGCGGCGCTGGCGAATAGCGCGCCTCATGAGATCACCGGCGCAGGCACCGGGCTCGACGCTGATGGGCAGACGCGCAAAGCGGAGGTTATTTCAGCGACGCTCGCGCATCACGACCTGCTCGGCCGGAAAGCGCATGCTGCCGACGTGCTCGGCGCGGTCGGAGGGCACGAGATCGCAGCGCTCGTCGGGGCGATCATTGCGGCAGCGCAACGGGGCACGCCGGTTCTGGTGGATGGTTTTATTGTCTCGGTCGCGGCGCTTGCTGCTTGCCAGCTCAATCCGCGCGTCTGCGATCGTCTGCTGTTCGCGCATGTCAGTGCGGAGCGGGGGCATCGCTACGCCCTCGACGCGCTCGAAGCGTCGGCGCTGCTCGATCTCGGGATGCGGCTCGGGGAAGCGTCCGGCGCGGCTGTTGCGTTGCCGATCGTTCGCGCGGCCTGTGCGCTTCATGCCGAGATGGCGACGTTTGCGGAAGCTGCCGTGTCGGAGAAACGCTGATGCCGACGGTCGATTTCGTACGCCATGGCGAAACCACGGAGCCCGGGAGGCTGAACGGCCGGTCTGATCCGCCGCTGTCGGCAGATGGCTGGTCACAGGTTCGCGGCCAGCTTCGTCGTGGCGCTGGTGGCACAGGGCATCCGTGGAGCCGCGTCGTATCCTCTCCCCGCCAGCGCGCGCGTGCGGCTGCTGCGGAGTTCGCCACGGCGCAAAACGTGCCGCTGATCGAGGACACGCGGTTCGCCGAGATGGACTATGGGGAGTGGGACGGGTGCCGCTTCGCCGATTTGCGCGCCGATGCGGAGGTTTATGCCGCTTTTCGCGGGTTCGCTGTCGCACCGGAGAAATATCCTCCGCCCGGCGGCGAGACGTGGGAAGCATTCACAGACCGGATTTGCGATGGGCTCGACGCGCTCGCGGCGCTCGCCGACAATGACGCGGATGATGCGACGTCGGGCGGGAGCGTCGTTATCTGCCACGCCGGAGTCATCCGGACGGCGCTGCATCTTGCGTGCGGGTTGCCGGTCGATGCGCTCTGGCGGTTGCGGGTAGGCTACGCCGCGCGGGTAACACTCTCCTATGGCCGAGGTGACGATGGTGCGCTGTGGGGCGAGATCATCGAGGTCGTGCAGGCGCCGGCGACGCCCGGCACGGCTGAAGCGCGCAAAAGTCCTTAGGGAGAAAATATGATGCGCGGGTTGATCGCCGCATTCCAGTTTCTCACCCGGCTGCCGATGCCGACGCTTGTCGGCTATAGCGAGGCCGATACGCGAGATGCGGCGCACTGGTACACCACGGTCGGGATCGTCGTTGGTGTGTTGGTCGCTTTCGCAATGCTCGCGGGGCTTTTCGCTGCGAGCTCTTCGGGGAATGCCGCTGGCCAGATGTCGCCGTGGGTTGGGGGGCTCTGCGGGCTTGCCGTCTGGGTGATCGTCACCGGTGCGCTGCATCTGGACGGGGTCGCGGATACCGCGGACGGGCTCGCGGCGGCCCATGGTGATCCTGATCGCTTCACTCAGGTTGCGCGTGAGCCGCAGGTCGGCGCGTTCGCACTCGTTGCCGTCCTGCTGCTGTTGCTCGCCAAGCTCGTCCTGCTGGCGGCGCTTCTGGCCCGCGGCATCGGTGGTGCAGCGGTCGGTGAAGGGGTTGGCGAAGTGCTGGCCGGCGTTGCGCTTGTGCCGGCGTGGGCGCGGCTTGGCCCGCTGGTCTGGCGTGCGTTCGTGCCGCCGCTCGGCACCGGTCGCGGCCAGGCTTTCGCCGCGACACATGCACCAGCCCCCTTATGGATCAATGCGATCGGCCTCAGCATCGGGGCGGTCTTCATCGCGCCCGTACTGCTCGTCGGCGCGGTACTGATCCATAAGGGGGCTGGTGCATGTGTCGCGGCGAAAGCCTGGCCGCGACCGGTGCCGAGCGGCGGCACGAACGCACGCCAGACCAGCGGGCCAAGCCGCGCCCACG
>JBCBJG010000112.1:0-9359 GCA_038523655.1 Pseudomonadota bacterium
TCGATGAGCGCACCCGACATTCCGCTCGATACCTCTCCGCCTGAACCACCGACGGAGAGGTATCGAGCGGAATGTCGGGTGCGCTCATCGACCCGCGCATCCGGCGTTGGCATGCGCCGCTACGCGCAAGTCAGATATCGCGCATCCGGTCGATGTCGTCGTCGTCCTCATCGTACGCATACTCCGCGTCATCGTCTGCGTCGGCTCCCCCGTCGCTGCCGTCTTCCAGTGTGCGCCGCGGGGGTCGCGAACTCGGGCGCCCGACGGTATCGCGCAGATCATAGAGGTCGATGAAGTGATCGGCCTGACGGCGCAACTCATCGGCGATCATCGGCGGCTTGGGTTTCATCGTCGAGACGACCGTCACGCGCTTCCCCATCTGCTGCACTTCCTGAACCAGGTAGCGGAAGTCACCATCTCCGGAGAGGATGACGATGTGGTCGAGGTACTGCGCCATCCGAAGAACGTCGACGGCGAGTTCGACATCCATATCGCCCTTGATGCGACGTCGCCCGGCCGCGTCCGTGAACTCCTTCGCCGGCTTGGTCACCATCGTATAGCCGTTGTAGTCCAGCCAATCGACGAGCGGGCGAATGGAGGAAAATTCGCTATCTTCCGCGATCGCCGTATAATAGAGCGCGCGGACTAGTCGGGTCTGATCAGCGAAGTACTTGCGCAGTGCACCGTAATCGATGTCGAAGCCGAGAGAGCGTGCCGACTGGTAGAGGTTGGCACCATCGAGGAAGAGCGCGACGCGCTCGGAGTCATGAAAAATCAATGCAGCAAACTCTGGGTGTAGTGACGCCCGTCGCTGCAGCGTCCGCAGCGGGGGCCGGAGGGGCGCGGCCGAGCCGCGCTGACGCCTCGTCTGCTACAGGAGCGGGCCGGGCGCATCAATCCGCACTGCGAGCGTTCGCGGGTCGATCTGCGGCGCTGGGTGAGCGGCAGCAATGAGTAGACGCTCAGTTCTCGTTGGCCTCGGCGCCAACATCGCGGGCCACATCGGGCCTCCTGCGGACACGGTCGCCTGGGCGATCGCACGCCTTGGCGACCTCTCTCGCACGCCGCCCATCGCATCACCCACCTTCGGCACGCGCCCAGTGGGACCGACGAACCAGCCGCGCTTCGTCAATGCCGTTTGCGCAATCGAGACGAGCCTCGGACCGCAGGCGTTGCTCATGGCGCTGAAGCGGCTCGAGCGCGTGGCCGGCCGTGCAGGCGGACGGCGATGGGGACCACGCCCGCTCGATCTTGATATTCTGGATTACCGCGGTCGGGTCCTGCGGTGGCCCGGCATGGCCGAGGTCGAGCCAGCAACGCAAACAGCGACGCCCCTCGATTGGGGGCGTCGCCTCTGCCTCCCGCACCCGCGCATGCATTCCCGCGCCTTCGTGCTGCGCCCGCTTGCCGACCTCGCGCCGCGATGGAAGCATCCCGTGCTGCATCGCAGTGCCGCCGAGCTGCTGCGCAACGATCGCGCAGGGGCAGCAGACCTCGTGCCGCTTGCCGATCCGCGTTGAGCAGCCCGTAGGATCACCTTCCGGTAGGTCCTCACTGCCGCACCGGACGGGCAAGGCGGATGCTCGCGCACCCGCCGAAGCGGACCAAGCGCAGGTTATCGGTTGTTTTCTCACGGCAATGCAGCTACGCGTTGCTCTACTCGAATAATTCGCACATCCGGAGGTCGCACCCATGGCGCGCGTCACCGTTGAAGACTGCATCGAGCAGGTCTCGAACCGTTTCGACCTCGTTCTCCTCTGCGCCCACCGCGCCCGCACGATTGCCGGCGGTGCGCCCATCACGATCGATCGTGACAACGACAAGAATCCGGTGGTGGCACTGCGCGAAGTCGCCGACAAAACCATCTCGCCGGATGATCTGCAGGAAGAGTTGGTCCACTCGATCCAGAAATATGTCGAAGTGGACGAGCCCGAGCCCGAAGCAGCGCCGTCACTCGTGAGCGAACAGCGTGCGCCGGTCATTGGTCAGGACGACCCGACCCGCGATACGATGATCGACCGCATGACCGAGGACGAGATGATCCGCGGCCTCGACAGCCTGCCGCCGGCGGAATCGCCAAACGCGGGATCCCGGTCACGCTGATCTGCGTCGATGATCTGACGCCTGCGGCCCGCGCCGGGCTCAGCGCTTCAAACTTTAGGCATTCGGCAAACGCCGCGCTCGGGCCACGAGTGCGGCGTTTGTCGTTTTTTGCGTCCGGCGATGGCAATGCGCGATCGGCAATCCGGCAAGCGCACTCCGGCAATTGACGGCGCGTCGTTCCACGCCCATTTTCGGAATACCGATGATGCGCCAATACGAACTTGTCGAGCGCGTGCTCGCTTACGACCCGGACGCGGATGAGGACCTCCTCAACCGCGCGTACGTCTACGCGATGCAGGCGCATGGCACGCAGACCCGGGCGAGCGGCGATCCATATTTCTCCCACCCGCTCGAGGTTGCGGCGATCCTCACCGATTTGCGGCTCGATGATGCGACCATCGCTTGCGCGCTGCTTCACGACACCGTCGAGGATACGGATGCGACGCGTGAAGAACTGGAGCATCTGTTTGGCGAGGAGATCGCGGCGCTGGTCGAAGGCCTGACCAAGCTGAAGAAGCTCGATCTGGTGACCAAACAGGCCGAGCAGGCGGAGAACTTCCGCAAGCTGTTGATTGCCATTTCCTCAGATATCCGCGTGCTGCTCGTCAAACTCGCGGACCGGCTCCACAACATGCGCACGCTCGGCGTGATGCGCGCCGAAAAGCGCCAACGTATCTCCGAGGAGACGCTGGAGATTTATGCTCCGCTCGCCGGGCGCATGGGCATGCAGTGGCTGCGCGAAGAACTCGAGGATCTCTCATTCCGCTGGGTCCACCCGGAAGCCTACGCGATGGTGAACGAGCGGCTCGATGCCCTACGCCGTGAAAACGCAGACCTAATCACCGGCATCCAGTCGAAGCTGGTCGACACCCTCGGCGGGGCGGGGATCGTCGCGGACGTGCTTGGCCGGGAGAAAAAGCCGTTCTCCATCTGGCGCAAGATGGAGAAAAAACAAATCTCGCTCGAGCAGTTGAGCGACATCTACGGGTTCCGGGTCGTCGTGCGGTCCGTCGCGGATTGTTATGCTGCGCTCGGCCTGGTCCACACCCGCTGGCACGCGGTACCGGGGCGGATGAAGGATTTCATCTCGAACCCGAAGCCGAACGACTATCGCTCGCTGCACACCACGATCGTTGGCCCGGGCACGCAGCGCGTTGAGCTGCAAATCCGCACGCAGACCATGCATGAGGTGGCGGAGTACGGCGTCGCCGCACATGCGAGCTACAAGGACACGCCGGACACGGCCCGCCCTCCCGGCCAGAGCGGCAGCGTGCGCCGGTTCGATACCGGGGCCTACCGCTGGCTCCGCCGGCTCGTCGACACGCTGTTGGAAGGCGACAACCCGGAAGAATTTCTCGAGCACACGAAACTCGAGTTGTTCCAGGATCAGGTCTTCTGCTTCACGCCGGGCGGGCGTCTCATTGCCCTGCCGAATGGCGCGACGCCAATCGATTTCGCCTACGCCGTGCACACCGATGTCGGAAACGCTTGTGTGGGGACGAAAATCAACGGTCGCACGATGCCCCTCGCGACCCGCCTCTCGAACGGCGACGAGATCGAGATCCTCACCTCCGATGCGCAGGTGCCGCCGTCCGCATGGGAAGCCCTCGCCAAGACGGGCAAAGCACGCTCCGCGATCAAGCGCGCATCCCGCGAGGCACAGAACCAGCAATTCGCCGAACTCGGCCGCCAGATCCTAACGGGTGCCTTCGAGCGGATCGGTGAGCGCTACACTAACGCGGCCATCACCAAAGGGCTGCACCGGCTTTCCCAGAAAAGTCCGGAGGACGTCATTCTCGCCGTGGCACGCGGAACGCTACCGGCGCGGCACGTCCTCGAAGCGGTGTTCCCCGACCGCGCCCTCCCGGATGCCGAACAAGCCCCACGCCGGCAGCGCAACCGGTTGGAACGCGCCCCGGAAGAAGGGTGGTTCAACCTGAAACGCGTCTGGGGCCTTAAGTTCAAATGGTCAGGCGCCGATGCGATCGGTGACTCTGCCGTGAGCACCGGCCCGCAGGATGTCGCGGCCCATGCCGCGCTCCCGGTGCGTGGGCTGCGCGGCGATCTTCCCGTGACCTATGATCAGGGCGGGGCGGTCCCGGGCGACCGGATCGTCGGCATTCTCATGCCGGGCGAAGGGATCCGCATTTACCCGATCGACAGCCCCAAGCTCGTCGCGTTCGAGGATGACGCAGCGTCAGACCGCTGGCTGGATGTCACCTGGGACCTCGATGAGACGCGCCCACGCCGCTTCGCCGCCCAGATTTTCGTCGTCGTCATGAATGAGCCCGGCTCGCTTGGCCGGGTCGCGACCGTCATCGGCGAGGCAGATGCAAACATCCACAATCTGCGCATGAACCGGATGGCGGCCGACTACACGGAAACGTTGATCGACGTTGAAGTCTGGGACCTGAAACATCTCAATCAGGTGATGTCCGTCGTCCGTCGCCTGCCGATGGTCAATCGGGTTGAGCGAAGATTTGACCTTGCCGAAGCGGCGCCGATACAACGCGAAGAGGTCGTGATGGCGTCGCGCGAACATAGGCGCGAGGCTGATCGAGGGCCTCAGCCGTCGTCTGAGCAAGGTTCGCCGGAGCTTGAGCGGTCACGGACGACGACCACGGCGCATGCAAACTGAGCGGCTGGCTTAACCGCATTTTCGCTTCGATCTGTTTCCATGCGGCCTGGGTGAAGCCGTCGCGCAAGCGGCGTAGGAACGTCAGAGACTTCGGGCAGGCATGCTTTTCAAACGGCGAGATCCCGCAGGCTGGGGCGAGACGATCCGCGTGGCGCTGTGGCCCCGGCGGAGCTGGAACCGCTCGATGCGCTACATGATGCAGCGCGTGTGGCGTCTGCAGGGCTCGCCCGAGTTCATCGCGCTCGGCTGTGCGTGCGGGATGTTCGCCTCCTTCACGCCATTCGTTGGCTTCCATTTCGTCGTTGCCGGCTTGCTGGCCTACGCCTTCCGCGCGAGCCTGCTGGCCTCCGCGATCGGCACCTTCGCCGGCAATCCACTCACGTTTCCGTTCATCTGGTACGCGACCTTCAGCGTCGGCAACCGCCTCCTCGGCGGTGACAGCGAGTTCTCGATCGCGAAGCTGCAGGCGGGCTTCGGTGAGATGATGAGCGGGGTGCTCAACTTTTCCTCCTCCGCCTTCACATCCGCCTGGGACACTGTTTGGCCGCTCGTGAAACCGATGCTGGTCGGGGCGATCCCGGTCGGCCTGCCGATTTGCGTGGTCGCCTATTTCATCCTGAAGCGCATGGTCCGCGCCTATCAGGAGAAGCGCCGCGAGCTGAAGCAACTGGATGCTTTGCGCGCAGCCGAGGCGGCGTCCGCGACCTCCGACTGAACGCCCCAACTAAACGCCCAATCTGTAGGCACAGACATTCCGCTGGCGCCGCGACATGCGGCAGCTTTCGTGAGGCGTCGCCGACGTGGCATAATGCGGCTGCGGGGCGGGCAACTCCGCCCGTGACCACCAACGCTTCCGACGCTGCGGACGAGGATGACGCAAGATGGCTTCGACCACTCACGATTCCGACAAGCTGCGCCTCGGCGTGAACATCGACCATGTCGCGACCATCCGAAACGCGCGCGGCGGCCGACATCCCGATCCGGTGCGGGCTGCGCTCGCGGCTGAGGAGGCGGGCGCCGACGGGATCACCGCACATTTGCGCGAGGATCGGCGTCACATCACGGATGACGACATGGCTCGCATCCGCGCGGCGATCAGCGTGCCGCTCAACTTCGAGATGGCGGCAACCGATGAGATGCGGCGGATCGCACTCGGGGTAAAACCAAACGCGTGTTGTCTGGTGCCCGAGCGGCGGCAGGAAGTAACCACCGAAGGCGGCCTCGCCGTCGCGCATGAGCAGCGTGCGCTCGCCGGGTTCATCACCGATCTGCGGGATGCCGGGATCCGCATTTCCCTTTTCATCGATCCCGAGCCCCGCGAGATCGAGGCCTCCGCAAGCCTCGGCGCCGACATTGTCGAGCTGCACACCGGGCCTTACTGCCATGCTGCGGTGGCCGGCGATCCAGAACGCGTGGCGCACGAGCTACGCCGCCTCGTCGACGCCGCGCGTTTTGCCCACGAGGCCGGGATCGAGGTGCACGCAGGCCATGGCCTCGGCTTCGAAACCGTCGGCCCGGTCGCCGCAATCTCGCAGATGCGCGAGCTGAACATCGGCCATTTCCTCATCGGCGAAGCGGTCTTTGTCGGGCTCCCCGCAGCAATTCGGTCCATGCGTGAAGCGATGGATACAGCCCGACACGCAACGAAAACCGCACCGCTGGCGCGCACGGAGACCGCCGCATGATTCTTGGGCTCGGCAACGACATCATCGACATCCGACGCATCGAAAAGACACTGGAGCGGTTCGGCGAACGGTTCACCCATCGCCTGTTCACGGATATCGAGCGCGCCAAGTCGGACCGCCGAGCCAATCGCGCCGCCTCCTACGCCAAGCGGTTCGCCGCGAAGGAAGCCTGCTCAAAGGCGCTCGGCACGGGCATTGCGCAGGGCGTTTTCTGGCGGGACATGGGGGTTGTGAACCTGCCCGGCGGGCGGCCAGCGCTAGCGCTCACTGGCGGCGCGCACACCCGCCTCGACGCCATGACGCCCCCCGGCCACCGCGCACAGATCGACCTGACGATCACCGATGATTTTCCGCAGGCTCAGGCGATCGTCATCATTTCGGCTGTGCCGCAAGATACGCCTGGTTGACGCTGCAGCAGACGTCGATGCGTCCTTACAAGGAGGGTGATATCGGCGCGGGTCGCGGGTGCACGCGGGGCGCCGATGCGCGGTAACACCGGAGTTCCTGCGAAGCGCGTGGACATGTCAGCATCGCGTTGCCGCGCACCCGACTTGCGGCTATGACACCGGAGCGCCCACGGCCCGCGGAGATCCCGCTGGGGCTGACGGACCTGGGGCAAACCTGATCCGAAAGATCGTCCGGAGTGAGCTGCGATGAGCGTTGAGACGGACGTTGACCGCGGCGAGAAGCGCGGCAGTTTCGGCGAAACGGCGCGCATCGTCGTGCATGCACTCATCCTGGCGGTGATTGTCCGCTTCCTGTTTTTCCAGCCCTTCAACATCCCGTCGGGATCGATGAAGCCGACCCTGCTGGTCGGCGACTACCTGTTCGTCTCGAAGTACAGCTACGGCTATTCGAAGTATTCCATCCCCTTCAGCCCGGACCTCTTTTCCGGCCGCATTCTGGAGGGCAAGCCGGAAGCGGGCGACGTTGCGGTCTTCCGCCTGCCGACGAACACGAACATCGACTACATAAAGCGCGTGATCGGCGTACCCGGTGATCGTGTGCAGATGCGCGACGGCGTGCTCTATCTGAACGATCAGCGGATCGAAAAGGAACCACTCGACGACTTCGTGGACGATGATCGTCGAGACGGCTTCGGCAATGCGCCCAAGTTGCGTCGATACCGCGAGACCCTGCCGAACGGCGTGAGCTACACCGTGCTCGATACCCGTCGCTCCAGTGCCGACAACACTATCGAGTTCCTCGTGCCGGAGGGACATTATTTCATGATGGGCGATAACAGGGACAACTCGGCGGATTCACGTTCGCAGCGCGATGTCGGGTTCGTGCCGCTGGAGAACTTCATCGGCCGCGCCGAAGTGCTCTTTTTCTCCGCCGACCGCGACTTCCGGATTTATGCACCGTGGACATGGCCGTCATCGGTGCGTTTCTCCCGCTTTTTCAACTCGGTGGAGTAGGGCGGGTGGACCTGGCCGCGATTTATGGGGCGGGCCGCACCCCATGACGGATTACACGCGCCTGGAAGCCAGGATCGGATACCGTTTCGCCAACGATACATGGCTCCGCCGTGCGTTGGTGCATGCCTCGGCCCGCGCACGCCAGGATGTCGACCGGGACAATGAACGCCTCGAGTTTCTCGGTGACCGTGTGCTGGGGCTGACCATGGCGGACGTGCTTTTCCGCCGGTTCCCGGACGCGAGCGAAGGCGATCTTGCCCGCACCTTCAACACCCTCGTGCGCAAAGAGACCTGCGCGGACGTCGCGAACGAACTCGATCTCGGCCGCTATCTCGAACTCGGCGATGGAGAGAAAAAAGGTGGCGGGCGTCGCAAGACCGCGATCCTGGGCGATGCATGCGAGGCGTTGATGGGCGCGGTATTCCTCGATGGCGGGTTCGACGCGGCCCATGACGTCATCGCGCGTCTCTGGGGTGACCGGCTCGACATCGAGGACGCGGTCCCTGCAGACGCAAAAACGACGTTGCAGGAATGGGCGCAGGGACGCGGGCTGCCGCTGCCGTCCTACGAGGAAGTCGGGCGCGAAGGGCCGGACCATCGCCCGATGTTCACGACCCGCGTCGCGATCGAGGGTGTCGCTCCGGGGCTCGGCCGCGGTGAGAGCAAACGCGTCTCCGAGCAAGCGGCCGCGCGCGCCGTGCTGGAACGCGAAGGTGTCTGGGAGACCGTCGATGGGTGATGAAACCGCTGAGGAAGGCGCTTCGACGACGGCACCCGTGATGCCTGAGAGTGAGGCGGAGCGTTCGGGCGAAGCAGAAGCGCATGCAGGCGCGACTGACGGCCCGAATGCTGACAGCGCCCCCATCGCCGGCGTCGGGGAGACTAATGCAAGCACGCCAGAAGAGAGCGTTGCCGAGGCAGACCAGCCCGAAGCGACCGAGCCTGAGGTTGACGCTTCCGAAGTTGTGAACCCCGAGGTCACCGACCACGGCAACAGCAACCCGGATACCGACGCGGCAGCCGAAGAAACACCGCCAAACGAGGCACAGCAAACGGTGGACCCTGGCGATCAGCGCTGCGGCGTCGTCGCGCTGATCGGCGCGCCAAACGTCGGCAAATCCACTCTCGTCAACCAACTCGTCGGCGCCAAAGTCAGCATCGTCACCCACAAGGTTCAGACGACGCGGGCCCGTGTGCGCGGCGTGCTCACCGAGGACGACACACAAATCATTCTCGTCGACACGCCGGGCATCTTCCGCCCAAAACGCCGGCTCGACCGCGCGATGGTCGACGCGGCCTGGGCCGGCGCCGATGACGCGGACGTCGTCTGTTTCCTCGTCGATGCAGCCCGCGGCCTCGACGCCGACGGCACCCGTATTCTGGAGCGCCTCGACGGGACGGCGCGGCCGGTCGTCCTGATCCTCAATAAGATCGATCTGATCGAGCGTTCGTCACTGCTCGCACTGATCGCCGAGCTCGCCGCCAAACGGGAGTTCGCTGCAACGATGCTCA
>JBCBJG010000113.1:0-9306 GCA_038523655.1 Pseudomonadota bacterium
CGCGTCGCGGGCTTCGGTTCGGCAAAGTGCTCGAACGAAGAGGCGTATCTTTTCCAGAAACTGATCCGCACCGGGTTTGGTCACAACAACGTCGATCACTGCACCCGGCTCTGCCACGCATCGTCGGTGGCGGCGCTGATGGAAGGCATCGGCTCGGGCGCGGTGACGGCGGCGTTCAACGAGTGTCTCAAGTCTGACGTGATCATCGTCATCGGCGCGAACCCGACGTCGAACCATCCGGTTGCCGCGACCTACTTCAAGCAGGCAGCGAAGAATGGCGCGAAGCTGGTGGTGATGGACCCGCGCGCACAGGCACTGAAAGATCACGCGTCACACCTGCTGCAATTCCGGCCTGGCGCAGACGTCGCCATGCTCAACGCGATCATGCACGTGATCGTCGAGGAAGAGCTATACGACCGCCAGTACGTACAGGCGAACACCGAGGGCTTCGAGAAGCTGAAGGCGCACCTGGCTCATTTTTCTCCGGAAGAGATGGAGCCGATCTGCGGCGTGCCAGCAGCGCAGCTGCGCGAAGTTGCCCAGCTTTACGGCACAGCGTCGAACGCGATTATCTTCTGGGGCATGGGCGTATCGCAACACACGCACGGGACCGACAATGCACGCTGCTTGATCTCGCTCGCGCTGATGTGTGGCCAGTCGGGGCGGCCGGGCACCGGGCTTCATCCGCTCCGCGGACAGAACAATGTGCAGGGTGCGTCGGACGCCGGGCTAATCCCGATGGTGTTCCCGGACTACATGAAGGTTGGCAATGACGACGCGCGGGCACTCTGGTCGGAGATCTGGGACAGCGAGCTCAACCCGACGCCAGGGCTAACCGTCGTCGAGATCATCGATGCGATCGACCGGGGCGATATCCGAGGGATGTACGTCATGGGAGAAAATCCCGCGATGTCGGATCCTGACGCGAACCACGCCCGACATGCGCTCGCAAAACTTGAACATCTGGTTGTTCAGGACATCTTCCTGACTGAGACGGCGATGTACGCCGACGTGGTGCTGCCGGCATCCGCATGGCCGGAGAAAAATGGTTCGGTCTCGAACACGAACCGGCAGGTACAGCTTGGTCGCAAGGCCATCGATGCGCCCGGTGATGCGCGCGAAGATTGGTGGATCACGGTCGAACTTGCCAAACGGCTGGGACTCGACTGGGACTACAGCCATCCGCGGGAGGTTTTTGCGGAGATGAAGCGCGGCATGCGCTCGCTCGACAACATCACCTGGGACCGGCTGGAAAACGAGAATGTTGTCCAATACCCGTGTCCGTCGGAAGATCATCCGGGACAGTCGATCGTGTTCGCGGACCGCTTCCCGACGGAGACGGGGCGCGCGACGCTCGTTCCCGCCGACTTCCTCGCGCCGGCCGAGGAGCCCGACGCCGAATTTCCGTTCGTTCTCACCACCGGGCGGCAGCTGGAGCATTGGCACACCGGGGCCATGACGCGACGGGCGTCTGCGCTCGATGCAATCGAGCCCGGCCCGTCCGCCAGCCTGCACCCGCTGACGCTGCGCAAGCTCGGCGTCAGTCCGGGCGAAGCCGTCCAGATTTCCACCCGGCGCGGCGCGATCACGCTTACCGCGCGTTCTGACGAAGCAATGCAGCAGGATGTGGTGTTCGTGCCGTTTGCCTACGTCGAGGCGGCAGCCAACGAGCTGACGAACCCGCAACTCGATCCAGTCGGCAAGATCCCGGAGTTTAAATATTGCGCAGCGCGGATCGAACCGGCGGTCGTGACGATCGCAGCGGAATAACCCGCCAGGCCAGCAACCCTCGGGGACACCATGCGACGCAGATCATATGATTATGTGATGGTCGGCGCCGGGTCCGCGGGGTGTGTGCTGGCGAACGAGCTGAGCGCTGACGGACGGTATTCCGTTTTGCTCCTCGAAGCAGGTCCGCCCGATCGCAACCTCTGGATCCACATTCCCGCCGGCGTCTACCACGCCTATCGCAACCCGCGGATCAACTGGAACTACGCAAGCGAACCAGAAGCGTGCCTCGACAACCGGCGCGTAAGCACACCACGCGGGCGGGTCGTTGGTGGCTCGTCGTCGATCAATTCCATGGTCTACATGCGCGGCCACCCGCTCGACTACGACGCCTGGGAACGGGATCACGGCCTCGCCGGATGGAGCTACGCGGACTGCCTCCCCTACTTCAAGGCGGGCGAGCGGAGTGACCGCGGTGCAAATACCTGGCGCGGCGGCGACGGGCGGCTGGGCGTCACACGCGGACGCTATGACAATCCGCTGTTCGATGCCTTCCTCGATGCCGGCGTCGAGGCCGGGGAGGCCCTGTCGGACGATCTCAACGGCTACCAGCCGGAGGGCGTTTCCCGGTTCGACGCGACCCGCTGGAACGGGTTGCGCTGCAGTGCAGCCGTGGCGCACCTTCGACCAGCGCTTAAGAGAAAAAATCTTACGCTGGAGACAAATGCTCTCGTCGAGCGGCTCACGTGGGATGGTCTGCGCATCGTCGGGCTGAGCTACCACCATGGCGGCGCGCTAGAGGCGGTCACCGCAGAACGGGAGGTTATTCTCTGCGGCGGGGCGATCAATTCACCGCAAACGCTGATGCTCTCCGGGATCGGCCCGGCCGACGCGCTACGCGCCCAAGCGATCGAGCCGATCATCGATCTGCCGGGGGTTGGGCAGAACCTTCAGGATCATGCCAGCGTCGTGATGCAGTGGCGCTGCACCAAGCCGGTCTCCATCCACCGGGCGACCCTGCCCCATGTTCAGGCCCGCCACGGTCTCGAGTGGATTTTTACACGCGGCGGCCTCGCCGCATCGAATGTCTGGGAAGCGGGCGGGCTCGTTAGAAGCTCGGATAGTATCGCTTATCCGGACATTCAGTATCACTTCGGCCCCGTCGGCACCGAAAGCGTCGGCGATACGCTGAAACTCAATCAGGGTTTTGCGGTCCATATCGACGTGCTTCGGCCCAGAAGCCGCGGTGCGGTCACGCTGGCGTCGAATGATCCGCGCGACGCACCGCGACTTTTTTTCCGCTACATGCAGGACGACCGCGATCTCGATACAATGGTGGCCGGCATGCGTCGGCTTCGCGAGATCGTCCATCAGCCCGCGTTCGATCCGTTCCGCGGCAATGAGTCGGGGCCGAGCGCTGGCGCGGAAACGCAGGCCGAGCTGCGCGCAGCGGTCCGGGCCATGAGCGAAACGGATTATCATCCCTGCGGCACCTGCCGGATGGGGCTTGGCGTCGATGCCGTGGTAGATCTGGAGTTTCGCGTCCGCGGCGTGGATGGGCTACGCGTGGTGGACGCGTCCGTGATGCCACGCGTCATCAGCGCCAATCTGAACGCGCCAACGCAGATGATCGCTGCACGGGCCGCGGATATGATTATAGGTCGTCCAGCACTCCCGCCGGTCAACGCGGCATTTCATTTCCGCAAAGCTAACGGGACAGTCGCTGCGCCCGCGCGCTAGGACGAGGGCGTCGTGACATCGGGTGCTTCCGCCTCTGCGGCCGGATCCGCGACCGGTTCGACCGGTGTGATCCGCAGGGCCGTCAACTGGTTGCGCTGCTTGCGCAAGACCTCGATCCGGCAGCCGTAAAACGTGAAGACCTGGCCGGGTTCAGGGATCGTCTGCGCCTCATGAATGACGAGGCCCGCGATTGTCGTCGCCTCGTCTTCAGGCAGCGTCCAATCCATGTGGCGATTGAGATCGCGCACGGGGACGGAACCGTCGACGTTCACGGCGCCGCTCTGCTGCGGGCGGATGCCGGCGTCCTCGATGTCGTGCTCGTCGGTGATCTGGCCGACAATCTCCTCGAGAATATCCTCCAACGTCACGAGACCCATAACCTCGCCATACTCGTCGACGACGAGCGCGAAGTGGCTTTTCCGACGCAAGAAGGCATTGAGCTGGGCTTTCAGACCCGTCGATTCCGGGACGAACCACGGGTCGGATGCGAAGGTCTGGAAATCGATGCGATCGACGTCGTTCTCGTTGCGGTTCAACTCACGCAGGACATCCTTCACGTGCAGGATGCCGACAATATTCTCCGGTTCATCGCGGTATACCGGCAGCCGCGTGTGCGGGCTTCGCAGCACTTCATCGAGGATGCGCTGCGGACTGTCGTCGCCGTTGACGGTCTGCATCTGGGTGCGATGGACCATGACGTCGACGACCTCGAGATCGCCGAGATCGAGGATGCCGCCGAGCATGTCGCGATCGTCTTTGACCACCGCGCCATCCTGGTGGTGGAGATCAATGGTGCCGCGCAGTTCCTCCTGCGCCGCGGTAAGCGCATCTTCCTCGCCGCTTTGGTTGAGGCGACTGCCAAGGACGCGTTTGACGACCACCTGCACACCGTCGGCGACCGGCGCGAGCACGGTCACGATCGGCCTCAGGATCGGTGACACGGCAAGCGCCATGCGTTCGGGATTATAAATCGCGTAGGTCTTGGGCAGCACCTCGGCGAAAACGACCACCAGCGCTGTCATCGCGAGCGTGGCGTAGACGACACCTGCCTCGCCGAACAGGCTCAGGAACAAGGTTGTGGCGAGCGCCGAGGCGAGAATATTGACGAGGTTGTTGCCGATCAGGATCGCGCCGATCATCCGTTCAGGCTCTCCGGTGAGCTGCGTAACTGTTGTCGCACGGTCATCGCCATCCTTCTCGATCGCGCGCATGCGGGCGCGAGACGCGGCGGTCATCGCGGTTTCCGAGCCGGAGAAAAATGCCGAAACGCTCAACAGCGCGAGGATCGCGCCGATCGTGATGAAAGAGTCTGCTTCCATGGGTCTGAGAGGTTTTCAGGTTCGAGGATGATGGTGGTCGACAGATCGCGCTGATCCTGCGCTGGCGGAGATGGATGCTGCATGTCGGCCGAACGGTTTGAGTGTTCGCTTTACCACGGAGTTGGCGTCACACCGAAAAGTGCGTGACGGCGAAGCGCTCCTTGGTTTCCGCGAGGCGCATGCGCAGGGTATCGCGGTCAAGCAGGCCGGTTTGCGTATCGGCGGCGCCCACAACCGACGCGGCGTTGCAGGCACCGGCGCGCAACGCCTCGCCTGGTGCGGTGCCTTCGGCGAGCGCGGCGACGACCGTCGAGGCGAACGCATCGCCCGCGCCGGCTGTCCCGACAACGTCTGCCGGCAACGCGGGGCAGTACGTGATCCCAGTTTCGTCAGCGAGATAAGCGCCGTCAGTGCCGTCGGTGATGAGGACGCGCGGGATACCGGCGGCGCGCAGCTCGCACATAAAGCGGGTGAGCGACATCTCAAAATCCTGGGTGACGAAGCCGAAGCGCGCCAAGCGCGGCGCCGAACCGCCCTCCGGCATCTCCAGCGGTGCACCGCCCTCACCACAGCGGGGCACGAGCTGGGGAACCAGCACGCCGGCCTCGGCTGCGTTGAGGCACAGGATATCGATGGCGGCGAGGTTGTCGAAGAACACCCCACTGCGGGCGGACAATTGCCGCGTTCCGGGATTGGTTGCGACGAGCGCGCCGGTCGTCTTCGCGTGGTGGACGATATCCCCGAAACGATCCGCCGACGCGTTCGACAGCGCGGTGATGTAGACGACATCGGTCGCAAAGGCCTCGGGTCGGAGATCGTCCGTCACAAGGCAGGTATTGGCGCCGCGGAACGTAAAGATCGTCGCATTCCGTTCGTGCGAGGCTACCATGACGGAGGCGCCCGTTGGTGCTTCGTCGGTTTGCGCAATCCAGCGGGTCTCTACCTGCTCGCTCGCGAGGCGGTCACGCACGGTATCTGCGCGTTGATCCCGGCCCAATTTCACGAGCGCTGACACGTCGTGTCCAAGCCGTGACATCGCCACGGCCGCGTTCACGGCACCACCGCCGACATGATTGGAGATCTCGCTCGCCTCGATTTTCCGTCCTTCCTCGAGAAGGAGGAAATCTGCATCGGCATTGCGCATGGTCATGCGCTCGATCCGATCGCTGCGGATGATCGCGATGGTATCGACCATTGCGCCGCCGACCGTCAGCACGTTCATGGGTGGGCAATCCCGTCTGGTCTCGACCCGGCATGCGCCGGAGCATGTCGGGCGGCTAGCACACGATGCTGACCTGCCCAAGTACGCAAGATTTCGTACTGTCGACGCTTGGGCGACGGGGGGGCGACGCCGGGAGCGAGGCAATCATGATGGCGGCACCACGCCGGGGATTTGAGACAGCTGAGTATGCTGCGCGCACCGCCCGCGCGCTTGCCGCCATGGAGGCGCACGCGGAAGAGCCGCTCGCCGGTATCGTGATCACGTCTCCCCCGACGATCCGCTACTTCACCGGTTTCGAGACCACCTTCTGGGAAAGCCCGACCCGCCCTTTCTTCGTGATTCTCGTCCCGGGCCGCACGGCCCCGATCGCCGTCGTGCCTGACCTTGGTGAAGTCGGTATGCGGCAGGCCTTTACGTCCGAGGTGAGGACTTGGGCGTCGCCTGAGATCGGCGATGGGGCGTCGCCTAAGTTCGGCGATGGGGCGTCGCCTGAGATCGGCGATGGGGCGTCGCAGACGGGATCCGCAGGCGTGCATGAAGGGCTCGAAGCGCTTTGGGCCGCCATCTGCGAGACCATGACTTCTTTAGGCACGCGTTCGGGCGGGGCGACCGCGTACACCGCTGCGCGGATCGGCTTCGAGCTCGGCCCTGAAATGGCGATGCGCTGGTCGACGGGCGCATTCCTCGCGCTACGCCGACGGCTTGGCGGCGACCGCATCGCCGATGCGACGCCGCTGCTCTGGCGGCTGCGGATGATTAAGTCAGCCGCTGAGCTCGAGAAGATCGCTAAAGCCTGCCGCATTGCCAGCGATGCGTTTGCTGCCGTGCCCGAGCGGATCGCTGCCGGTTGCAAGGAACGGGAGGCCGCGGCTACGTTCCGCGATCTGTTGTTCGGCGCGGGCGCGGACCAGGTGCCGTTCATCGCCGCCGCTTCGGGCGCGGCGGGTTACCTGCAGATCGTTGCCGGCCCATCAGACCGGCATCTCACGCGCGGCGATATCCTGTTTCTCGATACCGGCGTCGTGCACGACGGGTACTTTTGCGACTTTGATCGGAATTTTGCGGTTGGAGCGCCGGAGGTGGCGGTCGAACGGGCTTACGATGCCCTGCTTCGGGCGACGGACGCGGCGATCAACGCGCTCCGGCCGGGACTGAGGGCCGCCGAGATCTGCGCGGTTATCGGCCGATCGCTGGAGGACGCGGGATATGCAGTGTCGGCGACCGGGCGGATGGGGCACGGCTTCGGGTTACAGTTGACCGAGCCGCCATCCCTTGCGCTGCAGGATGCGACCGTCCTCGAAGCCGGCATGGCGCTCACCATCGAGCCGGCAATCACGCTGGGTGGCGGTCGGTTATTGGTGCACGAAGAGAACGTGTCGCTGCAGGCAGACGGCGCACAGTGGCTTTCGACGCCAGCGCCAAGATCGTTGCCGCGGCTCCGGTGACGCTCAGCTGGTCAAGCAGCCAGCCGGTCCGGGCGCACACTCGGCTGGTCGACGACCGCGCAACGACTACGCTTCAGCGGAAGCTGCTTGCGTCTCAGCCGCTGCCGGTGCGCTCGGCGCGCCACTCTCGCCCGCCTTCGCGATGTCCCGCTTAAGGCGACGGGCGCGATCAGACAGCTCGTCCGCTTTCGCCTTTGCGAGGAAGTTGTCGAGGCCGCCGCGATGCTCGACCGTCCGCAGCGCCTGGGCCGACACGCGAAGCTTGAACGACCGGCCGAGCGTATCGCTGATCAGCGTGACGTCGCAAAGATTCGGCAAAAACCGCCGGCGCGTCTTGTTGTTCGCGTGGCTGACGTTGTTGCCAGACATCACACCTTTACCGGTGAGTTCGCAGCGGCGGGCCATGGCGGAATTCCTTGCGCAGTCATAAACTCTGCCGAGCAGCGGCGATCCGCGCAGCAGACAGGGGATTTCACGGGAAATGCGGGCGGGCCCGCGCTCGTAGGTGTCTGCCACCACCGATCAGCGGGGTCAAGCGAGGTGTCGCGCCAAACGCGTGTTCTCGAAATGAGCCATCGAGGCGGATCGGTCATAGTGACGGCGTAAACCAAGCCTAGCGGCCTTCGGCACCCGCGCGGTACATTCGCGCCCGCTCCGTTGTGTTGCGCGGCTTTCCCAACCCGTAAAGTGGCGAGAAGCCCGTGCCACAGCTCTTTCAGGAGTTCGATCATATGCGAGACACCGCAACCGTCGCAGCGACTGCCGCCCGCATGCTACCGGCGTGGGTTCCAGCGGTCGCGATTGGGATGGGTGCGCTCGCTGGCCCGTCAGGTGCTGCCGAGACCTACCCGGAGCGGGTGCGCGCAGACTACCGCGTCCAGCTCGCGGGTGTGAAGTTCGGGAACTACACGTTCAACGCGGTGCGCGAAGACGGCACCTACCGGGTCCGCAGCAGCGCAAAACTGGAGGCGTTGTTCGGTGCATTCCGCTGGCGTGGCGAGGCGCGCGTGCGCGGTGATGTGCGCCGTAACCGGCCGCGACCCGCAACCTATCGCTACGATTACAGACGCAACAAGAAAGCGCCCCGCCAGACCACTGTTAGATTCGAGGGACGCGACGCGATCGAGGTCACGCGGAAGCCCGTGCGCCGGGTGAAGAAGAATAGGGTGCCGGTGACGGCGGAGCATCGGCTCGGCGTGCTCGACCCGATGAGTGCCCTGGTCCAGCTCTCGATCCCGCGGCAGGGCGGCCACCCGTGCAAGCGCAAGGTTCAGGTCTTCGACGGTAATCACCGTTTCGACGTCGAACTCCGCCCGGGCAGACGCACTAAGCTCGCGCTCGGCACGATGCGCGGGTTCAACCGAAATGCGTGGGTCTGCCGGATACGGTTCACGCCGATCGCGGGCCACCGCAAGGATGGCAGCAGCTACAAGGTCGCCGACATGCAGAAGATGACCGTGACGCTCGTCGCATCGCGCGATGGGTCCGTGCTGGTGCCGTTCCGGATCGCGATCCCGACGGTGATCGGTGATGCGGTGGTCGAGGCGACCTCGGTGAATGTCCGGCTCTCGAACGCGGCGAAACTTGCGCTCGGCGGCTGACGCGCGACGACCTCTGCGGCCGAGACTTGAGCCCCGGGGTGAGGCCCACGGCGCGGCTTTGGCCTACGGTGAAGCTGGGCGGCTCCGACGCCCTGTCCACAAACGCGGAAGATAGGTGACGGCCTGGGCCGCGTGGGGATGACCCGAGGCGTTGCGCGCGATAGAAGGTGCGCATCCCCGACCCGCGCTGCAGCGCGCACACCAGCTCATCGTTGCGCCAGCCTCTGCGCCTCGATCATCATACGGCGGAC
>JBCBJG010000114.1:0-9298 GCA_038523655.1 Pseudomonadota bacterium
CCGGGTGCCGCCCCGGCCCGACCGCGCGTCGCTGCCGTCACGCGAAGCAATGTGCTCGACGATAGCCTGAGCCCCGCGACGCCCGTCGCGCTGAATACAGATCGCACGACGGGCGAGGAGGACGACGCGTCCGGTTACGCGGTCGGCGATGACGAAGCGGATCGCGCAGATGATGCCGCGGCGATCGATGACGATGCGCCGAGCGAGCTTGATGCGCCCGCAGGGTCAGAGAGCGCCGTCACGTTGCGCGACGATGAATCGGCCAGATCAGCCGGCACGGAGACGGAGCCCAACGGTTCAGCGGCGGTTGGAACGTCAGCGGTGGGCGCCGCTAGCGCAGCTTCGGCAACACGCGCTGCAACCCGCGATGCTAGAGCCCGCGCGACGCGCGTTCGGAAGACGCGGAGTGCCCCTCGTACTGCGACGGAGCGCCGACGTATTGCGCGCACCCGAGCGGTGCGCGCTGCCCGAGCGCGCCGTGCAGCACGCGCGAGATCACTCCGCGCACGGGGTCTTCGTGCGCGGTCACAGCGCGCGCGTACGGCTCGCCGCCGAGCAGGCAAGGCGCGCAAGCCCCGCCGCTACTCGCGGGCTGCAATTCGCCGTGCGAAAGCGCGCCGGGTCCAGCGGACTTACCGCAAGGCTTTCCGCGACACGCTCGACTAAAGCTCCACTAACGTTCGCTTGGCGCTCACTTGGCGCTCAATCGACGCTGCACCGGCGCTCCATCCGCGCTGGACCACGAATGGCTCCGCTGCCTGCGGGGTGGGCACTCCCACGTCGCCGGTCACCGGCAGTAGTGGTAGTTTCCGCGCTTGCCGTGCCGAGCGAGATCGAAGTGGAAGTGGTCCCAGTGGTACTTGTCCGCATCCGGGCCGAGTACCGTCGTGAAGACCTTGCACGAGCCTTTGTGGACGGCGCGGAGGAACCCCCGTTCCCCGGCCGCGCCCTTACGCCATCGGCGCACATCGGCGGTGCGACCGTCGGCGAAGGTGAAGCGCGCGACGTCGATCGCGTTGGCAAAGCTGTGCTCGGAGAGTTTCGCACCCGGCTTATTGTTACGCGGGCGGCAGCCGTACGACGCGAGGATTTTGACGTTCGTCACCCGGCTCGCGAAAAACCGACGGGCAGCAGGCTGAACCACCTCGTGCATCCAGCGATCCATCGCCGGGATCATCGGACAGCGCACCGTGGCAGCCGGATTGAGGCGCACAGTCCCCGCGGAAAGCGCTCTGACGCGGAAAGGGCGGATCGCACCGCAGAATTTCGGTCCCCCAAGGCTGCTGCGCGTGGTGACCCAGGGCGAACCGCGGCCGACACCAGCGCGCAGGCACGACGTCTCTTTCGTGACCCGCCACTTCGCGAACTGCTTGCCACCCGTTGACCACATGCCGCGCGGTGCTGTTCGCTTCGCGACGCGCTGACGGGTTGTGCGGCGCGCGGCCCGCGTCGGCGTTCGGGTACCAGCGCGACGAGAATTGGCTGCCGGTTTTCGGGCAGCGACGCGCGACTTGTTCGCGGTGGCGGAAGGAACTTCGGCGAGGGGTGTGGCGGCAGGAGGCGCGGCAGCTTTTTTGGCGGGGCTCCACGAGGTGAGCGTGCTCCCGCAACCGGCGAGCAGCCCGAGCATCGCGGCACCGGCGACGACGCGCGCGCACATCCCACGCACAGAAGACGGGCTAACGCTGCGGGCGGCAACAAGCGAGCGGGAGAAGGACGCGGACATCCTGTCGTGATTCCCCCCTCGTCCTTAACGATCCCCTAAGCAGCGAGTGATTGCACACGATCCAGCCGATCAATTGGCGGGGCGGCGGCCGAAGCGCGGCGAAGTCGTGTCCATACGTGCGTTGGACCCGGCGAATCAGTTAGGCAGAACTCGGGCAGCGGGCGCTCCGGCGTTCGAGACGACTGGGTGAGAAAGAGGCGGTTGTGACCGACACGTCAGGACGCGCCATGATCTACCGCTTACGCCGCCGCATCTCGAAAGCGCATCGGCTCCTCACACTTCCCGCGCTCGGCATGATGCTGGCCGTCTCTGTCTCCGGCACGAAAGCCTGGGCACCCGGCACGCCGCAGGAACCCGTCGAGCCGTATGTCGTGGTGTTGCGCTAGCGCATTAAATTCCCAAGGCGACTAATTTTCCTTGCTCGCGGCTCGCCGTGAGACCCCTTCGCACGCCGGCGTGTAGCCTCCGCAGCGACGTTCAATCGGCACTCGCATGGGTTGTTGCAGTGCACAACGAGGCGCTCAATACCTACCGAAACGTGAAGTTTTGGCCTTTCCAAGCTGTCCGATCTGGTTTTAGACTTTGGTCGTGCCGCGTCATCCCCCCAAAGCCTTGATCGCAAGGAAGGCATGTCATGGAACTCAAGACACGTATTGGCTCTTCGCTGCTGATTCTCTCCGTCGGTTTCGCCGCTGCTGCACTACTCGGATTGATGTAGGACGGCGATCGGAAGGGCGTTTCGCCAGAGACGCCGTCAGTTGGTGAGACGAGAAAGCTGGAAGTCGGCGCGCAGTAGCTGTTACCGTATGTGCGATGACGGTCTCCCGCCCTGCATCCATGCGGTGCATGGCCCAAGCCCGATTAATGGGCTGTCGGCGCCGCCCCGACCTGATGATGGGATGCGGCCCGCGGGTTGCGATCCAAGACAGTGGCCGACATGCACCGCGTGGGCCGACTGCTCACAAATGCGCCGCAACTTATCGATTTATGAACCATACGCGGGTGAGGATACCTGCACCTCTCATCGTGGGCGTCGACCATGCGGCTTTCTGTGATTTCCTCCTCATCATCCGGCACACGTGCATGCGCAACATGGGCTGCGGCAATCCTGCTCGTCGCATCGAGCCTCTTTGTCTCGGCGGCGCCTGCGCGCGCTGATGCACCCGTCACCTTCATGAAACGGGTCGCGAAAGAACTGCTCGCGGCACACCGGGCGAACAGCCAGACGAAAATGGCGCGGGTCATCCGTCGCAATGCCGATGTTGTCGCGATCGGCCGCTTTTCACTCGGCACCTATTATGCCCGGCTCGAGCGGAACCGCCGCAGCAGCTACTTCAACGGCATGACGAAGTTCATGGCGCGGTATCTGATCGATCAGTCGAAAACCTATCGCGTTGCGCGGGCGGAGGTTCTGCGCCCCAGCGTCAAACGCGGGCGAGATTTCGTGGTCAACTCGCGGGTGACGCTGGTCGGCGGTGGGACCTACACGGTGCAATGGCTGATCGGCAAACGCGGGGGCAAATTCCGGATCCGGGATGCGAACGTGCTCGGATACTGGGCGCTGCCGTTGCAGCGGAACCTGTTCCGGGATTACGTCCGCAAAGCCAACGGCGACGTGAACGCGCTGGTGCTCGCGCTTAATCAATAGGGTCGTGCACGGCGTGGCGTGCCCACAGGTGAGTCGCAGCGCCGACCGGGGGTGAACTTCTCGGCCACGAACAGTCAACGATCCGCCTCTCTCGGCCAGGCGCTTGCTTGACGCGCGCCCAGCGCCTTCTGCACATTCCATGCATATGGGATGAAACGGCGCCCCAACGCCGCCGTTGCACGAGGAGAGAGATATCATGTTCAAAACAGTCCTTGCCGCCGCTGCCTTGGTGCTGAGCGCGGGCGCTGCCACTGCCGCCCCGCTCGCAGCAAGCCAGATCGAAACGCCACAAAGCCACGTCATCAAGGTCAGCGACGGTGAGTATTGCGATTGGTTCGCGATCGCGACCTGCCATCGTGGCGCCAGCGCCGCGCAGCGTTCTGCCAACCGGTATGGCCTGCGTGTCATCAACACGAACTTCGTGGACGGCTTCCGCGGCGGTTATTTCTGCACAGTCGCGGGTCCGCTGAGCAAACCGGCCGCCCGGACGCGCCGCAACGCATTGCGCCGGGCAGGCGCGAAGACAGCCTATATCAAGGAAGGCTGCAACTACTGACCGGATCGCGTCGCATATCCTGACGTACACGCAAGATGCCGAGGCCTCGCCCGTTCCAACGCGGCGGGGCCTTTTACGTTCGGCACTCCATCTTGCGCACCCAGCTGCTTGCGCGGGCCGCGGTCAGGTGCCGATCGGCCGCGATGGCAATGCACTGACGCTGCCGAGACCCGGGAGTTTAATGGCGAGATCGTTCGGGTCGATGCCGATCGTGGCGCCGAGCAGATGCAGCTCGATGCCCTCTTCCCACGCCAGCGCGCCGCCGATTACGCCGCCAAGCGATACCTGCCAGCCGGAACCGGACGGCGTGCGCGCGAGTGAAAACCCGCCGCCGAGCCAATCCTTGCCGATCGCAGTGGCCGGCATCTCGGCGCCGATTTCGGGCACTTCACGCGTGACCCAGGCCACGAAACTGTTGGAGTTCGGCCCCGGCCATACGCGGTAGTCGCCACGCTTGCGGGCCGGGTACCGGCGGATTGCCGCGCGGATTTTCGGGATGAGCCGGGCCGCTTCCTTGCCGCGTACCTCGTGCACCACGCGGGGCTGATTGGAGTACCACTTCGCATCGACCGGCCAGCCGTTGCGGCGCACCGGGCGGCCCCAGCCGACGACGTCATAGCGCTCGTAGCGTCGGGCGCCCGCGGGCTTCAGTGCGATCCACGTATGATCGGCGAAGATGCCTTTCCAGCGACCGGACCGGGCGGCCCAGATCTGCACCGTTGCGCCGCGTACGCGGGCTGCTGCAGGTGCCTGCCCGCTCGATGACCAGTCAGCGCGAGCCCAGCTCGTCGGCCAACCGGCATGCGCCATCATTGCCGCCTGGATGCCAATCGGCACGGCGATCAAGGTGAATACAAGAAGTGTCAGTCGCCGCATGAAAACCCCCGCTTTCGCGCCGAACCTGTAGACGCAGGGTAACTCCCTCACGTCTCCAAGGCGTTACACGCGCTTTTCGACCGGAGCGCGGCAATGGTGGCAGATCCACGCCAGTAGGAGCGCGGCACAGGTGGTAGCGCGGCACGGGCGATGGGAAAGCGAGAGGCCGTCAGGGTCGACGCCGTTGCGCGCGGCATTGGATACCCCAGCACGGCGACGTCCCTCAGCGCGAGAACCGCTTGAACTTGATGCGCGACGGCTCGACCGCAGCATCGCCAAGGCGGCGGCGTTTGTCTTCCTCGTAGTCGGCGAAGTTTCCCTCGAACCATTCGACGTGGCTGTCGCCCTCGAAGGCGAGGATGTGGGTCGCGAGGCGATCGAGGAAAAAGCGATCGTGCGAGATCACCACGGCGCATCCGGGGAAATCCTCCAGCGCTCCCTCGAGTGCCGACAGCGTTTCCACATCGAGGTCGTTGGTCGGTTCGTCGAGCAGCAGAAGGTTCGCGCCTTCCTTGAGCATCTTCGCGAGATGCACGCGGTTGCGCTCACCACCAGAGAGCAGACCAACTTTTTTTTGCTGGTCGCCGCCCTTGAAGTTGAACCAGCCGACATACTGCCGGGACTGGACTTCGCGCTTGCCGAGGGAGATCACATCGAGGCCGTCGGAAATCTCGTGCCAGACGGTCGCGTCATCGGCGAGCGCATCGCGTGACTGGTCGACATAGCCGAACTTGACTGTCTCACCGACGGCGAAATCACCGTCGTCCGGCTGCTCCTGCCCGGTGATCATCCGGAACAGCGTGGTTTTGCCCGCACCGTTGGGCCCGATCACCCCGACAATGCCGCCCGGTGGCAGCTTGAACGACAGGTTCTCGATCAGCAGTTTGTCGCCGAACGCTTTGGAGATGCCGGTCGCCTCGATCACATTGTTGCCGAGGCGTGGCCCGAGAGGGATCTGTATTTGTGCCGTCGAGACTTTCTCGGCCTCGGCCTCATCGCGGCGCTGCTCGTAAGCAGAAATACGTGCCTTCGATTTCGCCTGACGGGCGCGGGGGCTCGAGCGGATCCAGTCGAGCTCGGCCGCGAGTGCTTTGCGCCGCGCCTCTTCGGTTCGGCCTTCGACGTCCATCCGCTTCTGTTTCTGCTCGAGCCAGTCGGAATAATTTCCCTTGTACGGAACGCCGGTCCCGCGATCGAGCTCGAGCGTCCACTCGGTAATGTTGTCGAGGAAGTATCGATCGTGGGTCACGAGAATGACGCAGCCCGGATACTCCTTGAGGAAGCGCTCCAGCCAAGCGACCGTCTCCGCGTCGAGATGGTTGGTCGGCTCGTCGAGCAGCAGCATGTCGGGCCGCGAGAGCAGCAGTTTGCACAGCGCGACGCGGCGTTTTTCTCCCCCTGAGAGTTGCGATACGTCCGCGTCGTTCGGGGGGCAGCGCAGGGCATCCATAGCCTGATCGACCTGGCTTTCGAGATCCCAGAGGTTTTGCGCGTCGATTTCGTCCTGTAGCTGCGCCATCTCGTCGGCGGTCTCGTCCGAGTAGTTCATGGCCAGCTCGTTGAAGCGGTCGAGCTTGGCCTGCTTTTCGGCGACGCCTTCCATCACGTTGGCGCGGACATCCTTGCTTTCGTCGAGCACGGGCTCCTGGGGCAGATAACCGACGTTGATGCCTTTGGCTGCACGGGCTTCGCCAGTGAACTCCGTATCGAGCCCGCCCATGATTTTCAGCAGCGTGGATTTACCCGCACCGTTCACGCCCACGACGCCGATCTTGGCGCCCGGAAGGAACGAGAGATGGATGTCTTTGATGACCTGCTTGCCGCCCGGATAGGTCTTGGCGACGCGATCCATCGAGTAGACGTACTCGGGGTTGGCCATGGTTTGTGGCGTCCTTCCGGCGGCATTTGTTGGGGGCAACACTGGTTCGGTAACCGTCAGCGCCGGTCGCCGTGCGCGGTATGTAGCGGCGGCGCTCGGGCGGGACAAGCCGGTGTCTAGCGCGCGCCTTATCATGCGATGGTGCCCGCATAACGCAGATGTCAAGCCGGCGCTGGGTGCGCCCATGATAGGCACAAGGCACACGCGATCAGTTGGGAGAACACGAATGCTGCTGCGAACCACCTCACGTCATGCCGTCGCATCAATCGTCGCGATCACCTTCGCCGTCACTGCGCCGGCGATCGCGGGGGGCCTGCCCGATGTCGCGGCAAAGTCCTGCCCGTCGGGTGAGAAGTGGGATCCGGCCAAGAAGAAGTGCGTGAACGATCCGTTCTCCGGCGGGTACTGAGACACGCACGCTGATTAATCCACCGCCGCGATCACGGGTCGCCGGGAACACCGTAGCTCGGTGCCGCGGACGGATTGATCGCCCGATCGAGATACGCCTGCATCTGCGGATCGTAATTCGTCCATAGTCGTCGCAGTGTGGGTACCGTCTCGGTGTCTGCCCAGTCCACGCGCAAGTCGACCAGGGGAAACGGCTGCGCGCCTGCAACGAGCAGCGCCGCCGAGTGGGTTTCGCCCTCCTCACCGCCCGATGCGATGCCTGCTTCGAGCGCCGTGAGAAGCCGATCCGGGAGCGATCTGGATGCCGCGTCTGCAAAGGCGGTGCACATGGCGCGTGGGAGATCGGTCGAGGCGAGAAGATTACCGGCCGCAATGCAGTCCGTACCAACCGCTTCGGCATGGCGGCCGAGGATTTTTTCTCCAGTATGAATCGCTGTGTCGCCCCGCGCATCGACGACGGCGACCTGACGGTATTCGGGAAATTCCTCCACACCCATCACGACGCGCAACGCATCGCCCGCGCCCAACCCTGATTGCAAACGGTCGAGGACTGCCGGGCCGAGCGAGGGGTTGGTGACATTCTGGGTCGTGACAGCTCCGACGCCTGCACGGACATGGGGGCAGCGGGCGCCGACCGAGATGCTCGAGGTGGTGATCGCGACGCCGAATTGGCCGCAGCGCGCACAGCGACCGACGATCGAGAACGTCATGCCAGGTCCCCTGTACCACGTGGGGTATGATCCCCGTCGGCGGCGGGGGTGTTCGGCGTCGTCGCTGTCGATACGCCGCCATCACGCTCCGTGCTCTTCGGCACCAGGCGGTCGGCGAGATAGCCCATGAAGTCGTGTAGTTCGCGCTCGAGCCAGCTCAGCGGGCCGGGCGCGGTCATCGGGGCCAGCGCACCGCGATAGATCGCCTCGACAAGCGCGCGATCCTCGTCATTCACGCGGGAGAAAAATTCGCCTATCTCGTCGACATACGCGGTGAGATCATCGCGCGAGGCGTGCACTTCCGGCGCGAGGGCGACACCGAACCGTACCCGCGTCTCACCCGGATCACCGGTCTCGGACGGGCGGAGCGACAGGTACCAGAGATGGTCCGGCGCGAGCACATACATGTGCGCCGGGAAGACCGTTGGCAGCAGCGAAGTGTTGCGCCACTTGCCGGTGAGGCGGTCGTTCGATGGATGCGCGACGCCGTAGGCCGCGTTGTCGTTCTTCGTGAACGACTGCCAGGTGAACCCGTCACAGCGGGCGGCGGGAAACTCCGTTTCGTCGGCTGGAAACCACGCACCAACCGTCGCCTTGTGCGCGACCGGCAGATGGTAGCCTTCCATGAAATTTTCGCAGAGCAGCTTCCAGTTGGTCCGCCAGACATGATCTTCGGAAATCACCGGCACATATCGATCCATGCCGTATCTCGAGACTTCGTCGGCGAGCGGGCGCAGCGTCTCACAGAGCGGGGGCGCGGCGGCGTTGAGCGTGAGGTAAATCCAGCCTTCCCAGACCTCGGCCCGGATCTCGGGGAGACAAATCGCGTCGCGGTCGAAGCCTTTCGAGCGATCCATATACGGTGCACCAATCAGCCGACCGTCGAGGTTGTAGGTCCAGGCGTGATAGGGGCAGACGATCCGGCGGCGGTTCCCGCGGCCTTCGAGCAGGCCCATCATGCGGTGCCGGCAGACATTCGAGAATGCCCGGACGTCGCCATCGCCCGTGCGCACCACGAAGACGGGTTCACCGGCGAGGGTCCAGGTCAGGTAGTCGCCATGCGCCGGAATTTCGGCGGCAAGGCCGACGCATTGCCAGTCGTGGCGCCAGATGCTGTCCGCTTCCTCGGCGGCGATGCTGATGCTCGTGTAGAGCGAAGGAGGTAATCCATGCGCTTCGTCGAACGGCGCGTCAGCAAGATGGCGCAGGGTGTCGAGCGCCGCGAAATCTCGGTCTGTCAATCGCGCGCGCTCCGCCGCCACCATCGTTGTTACACCGTTCGCTTTATTGTCCATCGTGCGCTCATGCATCGGGGATCACCGCGGTTACCTCGATTTCGACGACCCACTCGGGCCGCGCGAGCGCCGGGACGACCAGCCCGGTCGAGACTGGATGCACTCCCTACAACCAGCGCCCCATCACTCGATAGACCGCCTCGCGATGACGAATGTCGGTCAGGTAGACGACGATGCGGCAGATGTGAGCCATTTCACTC
>JBCBJG010000115.1:0-9293 GCA_038523655.1 Pseudomonadota bacterium
CCGGCAAGCGCGCTCGAGGCGTGGCTCCAGGCGCCGTAAACCGGCTGCGCCGTCGCCGGGATGCGGTGTAACCGGGCGCGCTAGATCGGGATCGGCGTCTTCCCGGCCTTCGCCAGCATCTCGTTGAGCGTCTCGATGTTGCTGATGATGCGCGGATCAGTGTTGCTGCGCTGGTAGGCGGCCAACATGAATTGCCGGGCGCGCAGCAGATCGCCGCGCAAAAGATGCGAGTAGCCGATGTTGTTCATCAGCTCGGCGGTGTCTCCGCTCAGCTTGCGGGCGCGGCCATAGGATCGATCAGCGAGGTCGAAGCGGCGGAGCCTGTCGTACGATGCGGCGAGCCCCATCCACGCATCCGGATTCTTCGGCTCTTTTTCAACGGCCAGTTTGAAATGCTTGGCGGCGTTGCCGAAGCTGCCGTCTTTATAGTGGCGCGAGGCGAGGCGGATGTCCTTGTCGCCCGGGGTGGCGGTTGCGCCGATTGCGGCTTCGCGATCTGGGCTCGCGTGGCTGCAGGCGGCGACGGTGAACGCGAGCATGATCGCGGCCAAGATGCCTGAAGAGCCACGAAAACAGATTTTTCCCGCATCTCGACCGGCAGAGGCGCGCTCGGTGCGCAATTCCCTTGTTCGTTTCACAACGCCCACCCGTATCCACCCGGCACACGGCGGCGCGAAATCAGGTGCGCCATGTGCTTCCCCAACCGCCTGCTGTTTTCGCGCACGGGCATGTTCGGTCAACCGGCGTGGGCGGGAGCGAGCGGGTAGACTGGGGAAAAGGTTCGCATCGGCGGCGGCGGCCTGCCCTCGCATCTCGACAGAAAGCGTGCAGGCACAAATGGATGGCGATGACAGTCCGCCGATGATCAGCCGCACGGTGCGTTCCTCGCGCGGTGCATAAAGTTTGAATGAAATTGTCGGCCCGCGGCGAACGGCGACGAAAGATAAGTGATTTATGAACCTGCGTGAGTCGATTTGGTGGGAGCCGACCTCATGCAGAAGCCCAAGCGCATTGCGCTTCTTTTCGCGTTCTACACGGCGTTCTGCGCTGCTGTGACCGGCTTTGTCTTCATCAATCAGCTCTCCGACCAGGCCTATCTCCAGGCGCTCGAGGCGGCGAAGAACGACGGCACCGACGAGGGACCCGTCAAGGTTGTCACGATTGAGGAAGAGACGCAGACCGTTGTGGTCGCGAAGCGTGAACTCGCCTACGGCACCAAGCTGCGCGCGGCGGATCTCAAGCTGGTCAACTGGCCGAAAGACAGCGTGCCGGAAAACGCGTTCACCGATATTGGCGATCTGTTCGCGAACGCGGTCGTGGGTGATCGGTTCATTCTTGCGAAAATGGTCGAGAACGAAGTCGTGCTCCCGACCAAGGTGTCGGAGCCGGGGCGTCGCGCGACGCTCGCAGCACTCCTTCGCGACGATACGCGGGCCGTATCCGTAGACGTGGACGAAGTGCTTGGCGTCTCCGGTTTCGTGCGCCCGGGTGATTTCGTCGACGTGCTGATGACGCGCTCGATCGACAATGGAGAAAAAGACGAACACTACACCGTTGTACTGCTGCAACAGATCCACGTGCTGGGTGTCGACCAGACGTCACGCGTGACCAGCGACGTCTCCGACGTGGTAAAAAAGGCGCCGAAGACCGTAACGCTCGAAGTCGATCTGATCGCCGCGCAGAAGATCGCGCTTTCCCGCTCGATCGGGCGGTTGTCGCTGGCGCTGCGACGGCCCCGCGGGCCGATCACCCCGGGTGTGCCGCGGATCTCGATCGCCGATCTTTCGCAGGCGGGCAAGGTGCAGAGCGAAGGCGGTGTACAACTCGCCTCGCACGCGTCGCCGCCCGCGAACAAAGGCGACGATAAGCTGACCAAGACGATCGCGGTCTACCGGTCGGTGGAGCGGAGTGAGGCTCAGGTCGTCGAGGAGAAAGAGGAAGTGACGCCGGGCTCGTAATGGCGTCGGTTTCTTGTTCCCCCTCCCACCTCCGTTCCCGTCTCCTAAATACGACCGTGGTGCCGGCCTTCCGCCTTCTCCACAAGACAATCCTGTGCGTGACGTCTCGATGGCGTGGACGCTTGCGCGAGTCGCACGATAGCTCAGCGTTGTGATCAGCCGCGTCGGCGTGATCACTCGGTGCCGCGTCGTGGCATCGACCTAGTCCCATGCGTCCGTTTCGCCAAGGGTATGTGTCGATGTTCGCTTTCTCGGTTCGCGGCGTTTGCCGTGCAGTTACGACAGTTTTTCTCCTCATTGGGCTTATCGGTGCTGCCGCGATCTTGTCGCCGGGCGCATTGTTCGCTGAGGACCACAGCTACGACGGTGGCGGATGGGATGGTGATGGCGCACGCCATACGACTGTCACGCTCCACCAGTCTCGCGTGCTTCGCGTCAGCGAGGCGTTCGCGGAAACGCTGATCGCCAACGACAAGATCGCCGATATCCTCCCGATCACCGACCGCTCTGTCTACGTAGTGGGCAAAGGGGTCGGCACAACCAGCCTCGCGATCCTCAATGAAGACAAACGCGTCATCGACGTGTTCCGCATCGAGGTGACCCACGATCTCGATGATCTGCGGCGAAAGCTGATCGAGGCGGTGCCGAACGGAAACATCCGCGTGATGGGCGCCAATGGGCGTATTCTTCTCTCCGGGTCGGTGCCCGACGCGTTGGCGGCTGAGCGCGCTGTTGCGCTCGCAGAGCAGTATGCGCCCGACGCGGTCACCAATGCGATTGCGGTGCGCACATCGCAGCAGGTCTTGCTCGAAGTGCGGTTCATCGAGGCGAGCCGGCTGGCATCGCGCGAGCTTGGGATCGGGCTGCGCACCCGCGGTGGCGGGCTCGATGCGGAGATTGGTGGGCAGGCCGTCGTGTCGCCGACGACGGGGAGCCTTGTTACGTCGGCGCTGCTCTCGGGCACGCAGCCGTTCGGCACATTGATTGCCAACTTGCTCGACCGTGGCACGCGGGCTGATGCGATTGTTCGCGCGCTGGAACAAAAAGGCCTCGCGCGGCGGCTCGCGGAACCGAACCTCGTCACACTCTCCGGTGAGACGGCGAACTTTCTCGCAGGGGGAGAATTTCCGTTTCCGATCGATAGCGGCAACAATGTCATCACGATCGAGTTCAAGCGTTTCGGCGTGGCGCTTGATTTTACGCCCACGGTGCTTGGCGACGGGTTGATCAATCTCAAGATCGCGCCGGAAGTCAGCGAGCTCGATCCGACGGGCGGGGTGACGATTAACGGCGCGGTCATTCCAGGTATCGTCGTGCGCCGGGCGAGCACGTCGGTGGAATTGCGCGACGGGCAGAGCTTTGCGGTTGCCGGACTGTTGCAGAATAAAAACGTCCGCAACACGTCGCAGGTCCCTTGGCTCGGCAGCGTCCCGGTTCTCGGAACGCTCTTCAAAAGCGCCGAGTTTGCGAAGAACGAGACGGACCTCGTCATTATCGTGACGCCGCGTCTCGTGCGACCGGCGACGACGGGAGAGCATCTCACGGCGCCGACCGACCTCGTGAAAGCGTCGAACGATGCGGAGTTTTTCCTCGGTGGTCGGCAGGAAAAAGCGACGCGCGACACGCGGCGTGCCCGACGCGTCGCGCGCGCGCAAGTGAAGCCTCATGGGCACATTCTCAACCTCGAACTCGGCGAGGACCGCTAAGCCATGGCGCGATCGATTTTTTCCTCCGCTCGCGCTGTCGGTGCGGGTGTCGTTGTTCTGGCGCTGCTCGTGGGTTGCCGGCAGGACTATATGAACAACCGCGACACGGTCGAGTTCACGGCCGGCAGCGCGATGCGCGGGAACGCTGTCGTCCATACGGTTGATCCGTGGCCGGCGCATGCCGCCCACACCCATCAGCCGACCGATGCGCGCAAGGCGCAAAATGCGCTCGAAACCTATCGTGAAAAACCGAAGCGTCAGCCGTCGTCGGGGAACAAGCTGCAGACGACCTCGAAGTAGGTTTGGTTGAACCGCTGCGTGCGCCGAGGACGGTACGTGGCTCTACCCTTCAGCTGAAACGGTCGACGCGAAACGGCGCAGCGTCACAGAATGGTGCCCGCCCGTCGACGAACGCGGCTGCCAGTTCTCCGGCCGCGGGTCCGATGCCAAACCCGTGGCCTGAAAACCCGGTCGCGACCGTCAGGCCTGACAGTCCCGGAACCGGCCCAATGACCGGCAGCGCGTCCGGGGTCACATCGATCGTGCCGGCCCATTCTTCGACGATCGGCGTGTCGGCAAGCGCTGGAAAATCCGCACAAATCGCCCGGTGCGCTTTTGCGAGTGTCGCGTGGTCTGGCGGCGCACTGCGCAGTGTTCTGGGCTCGGTGTCAGGCGACGGTCTGCGGAACATCGCCAGCGTTTCCCGGGTCACGCGGGGTTTAATGCGGGTCCGGTTTCTCCAGAGGTGACGGCGGAAGTCGGGAAGAAAACGCAGTGTGTCCCAGGTGATCGGGACGACCGGGGCGCCGGCGCGGCCGAAGGCGCAACCGCCACCGACCATCGGACGGAGATAATAGGCGTCTGTCACGATGGGCACATCCGTCACAGTCGGCGCGTCGGCTGCGAGACGTCCAAGTGAGCCGCGCACGGAAATTTGCGGCAGCCGCACGCCATGGCCGGCGAGGAAGCGACTAGTCCATGCACCGGCGGCCAGCAGCACGCGGTCTGCTCGGACGGTTCCGCGCGCGGTGCTCAGGCCGGAGACCAGCCGGCTGTCGGTCGGCGACGATGGCTGCGTCGCCAGCGCGGTTATTGCACACTGCTCGATGATGGGCACGCCGCGGCCGCGAAGTGCACGCGCGATGGCGGGTGCGGCGCGGGTCGGCTCGGCCCAACCCTCCTGGTCTGCCCAAAGTGCGAACGGATACTGCGCGGCGAGTGCGGGCAGGCGGCTCGCCGTGCGCGCTGCATCCAGTGTGGCCACGTGGTGTTGTCGTTCTCCAGCGCGCGTACGCCATGCTTCGAGCTCCGCGATCTTCCGGGGTGCGCGCGCCATGGCAATCATACCCGGCTGGCGCACGCCGAGGTCCTCGCCAAGTGTTTCCTCGATGGTTTGCTGGAGTGAGCGCCATAGCGTGAGGCTGCGCTGGATCAGTGGCAGCTCGGCCATGTCACGGCTGATCGAGCGGCAGTATCCAAGGTTCAGGCCGGACTGTTCGGCGCCGACCGTGCCTTTCTCGAAGACCGCAACTGCGACGCCCTGCTCCGCTAGATGCCACGCCGCCATCAGGCCGACGATCCCACCGCCGATGACCGCGACGTCGATCTGCTCGGGAAAGGGTTGCTGCCCTCGATCTTCCGGCGCTGTCACGTGCTCGTGTTCCCTTGCCGGCCACCTGCCCAACCTCCGCGCGATCTTAGCAATTGGCCGGGCGGATTGCAGCGCTTACAAGCGCAGAGAACCGGACCATCTTCGACTTCCCCCTATCGAGGACTTCTTCATGAGCGACTACACCCCGCCGGCCGTCTGGACCTGGGACAAGGAGAACGGAGGTAAATTCTCCAGCACGAACCGGCCGATCGCCGGAGCGACGCATGAGAAGGAGCTGCCCGTTGGCAAGCACCCGCTTCAGCTGCATTCGATGGGGACGCCGAACGGAGTCAAGGTGACGGTGCTGCTGGAGGAGCTGCTGGCGGCTGGGCATTCGGGTGCTGAGTACGACGCCTGGCTGATCCGGATCGGGGATGGCGATCAGTTCGGCTCCGGGTTCGTGGAGATTAATCCGAACTCGAAAATCCCGGCGCTGCTCGATACGACCACCGATCCGGGAACGCGCGTGTTCGAGTCTGGTGCGATCCTCGTCTATCTTGCGGAAAAGTTCGGTGCATTCATTCCGAGTGATGCGCGGGCGCGGACGGAAATGTTCAACTGGCTGTTCTGGCAGATGGGCAGCGCGCCCTACCTCGGCGGCGGGTTCGGCCACTTCTACGCTTATGCGCCGTTCAAAATGGAATACCCGATCGACCGCTTCGCAATGGAGACCAAGCGGCAGCTCGACGTGCTCGACAAGCATCTGGCCGAGAACCAGTTCATGGCGGGCGCCGAGTACTCGATTGCCGATATGGCGATCTGGCCGTGGTACGGCGCGCTTTCGAAGGGGCTGCTTTACAACGCGGGCGAATTTCTCTCCGTCGAAGAATACACCCATGTTCGGCGGTGGACGGATGAGATTGCGCAGCGCCCGGCGGTGCAGCGCGGGCGGATGGTCAACCGCACATTCGGCGACCCGGCGCATCAGCTGCACGAGCGCCATGACGCCGGTGATTTCGACACCAAGACGCAGGACAAGGTCGTCAAGAGCTAGCCCATGGTGGGGAGCCGGCGTTCAGGACCTGCTCCCCGGATCGAGCCGGGCCAAGCCCTACAGGTAGACCAGCGAGCCGTCGTCCATGGTCAGCCACTGGCTCGTGACGTTGTCGGCATCGTCGTAGATCACCGTGTAAGTCGCCCAGGCCTGCTCATCGTTCTGGTCGAAGTCGACCCAGTAGCGATGCCCTGCAGTGCTGCCGGCGTCATAAAAGCCGTTCGATGTGTCGGCGTTGCCGTTCGCATCGTAGTAGGTCGTGTAATAATCCGTCTCAGACAGATCATTTGGGTCCCATGTCGTGATGCCATATCCGCCGGCATCGTAGAGCGACTGGAGCGAGGTCGCGGTCCCAGCATCGTCGTAATAGGTGATCGTGATCGTGTAGTTCTGGGTATTGAGCGGATCATAATTCTGCACCCAGGTGCCGCCGGTGTCATACGCGCCCTGTTGCGATGTCTGCTGGCCTGCTGCGTTGAAGTAGTCAAAGCGGCTCGTCCAGCTCTGCTCCTGCTCGAGGTCGTAGTAGAAGATCCACGTGCCGTTGCTGTCGTAGGTGCCGCGCTGCTGGGCAAGCTCGCCGTTCACGTTGAAGATGTCCGTGTACTGGCTGTAGCTCTGGGTGCCGGCGAGGTCGACGTAGGTGATGGCGACGTCGGTCGTATCGTTCGCCGCCAGCTCCGTGCGTGCGGTGATGTTGGCTGAGGTGACAACGGCGAACGGATCGGTGCCACTCGTGGTCACGTTGATCTGTCCGCCACCCGCGATGGTGATCTGCGCGCTCGACGCGCTGCCGGTGACCGTCACGGCATCGTAGTTCAGGCCGTCGATGCGGATGATGTCATCGTTGCCGCCTGCGTGGTCGGTGATCGTGTCGATGCTTGAGGCGGAAAAGTCGTCGGCAGTGAAATAGAAAACGTCGACGCCGCCGTTGCCGGTCATCGTGTCCGAGCCGCCCCGGCCCGCAAGTACGTTGGCGGCTGCATTGCCGACGAGCGTGTCGTTGCCGGAGCCGCCGACTGCATTCTCGATTACCACGCCCTGCGCGATGGTGAAGCCGCCGCGCACGCCGTCGACGCGTGAGACAACGCCGCCGCCCGTGGCCGAGCCGTCGATGGTGGCGGCTGTCAGGTTAATCGTTGCAGCGCCGGAGCCATTCTGGATGATCTCGTCGACGCCGCCGGTATCCCAGATCGAGGTGTAAAATGTGCCCGAGCCGTTCGACGTCGGGAGCATATACTGGTCGTTGCCGCTCGCGTGCGTGGTGTTGGCCCCGTAGACCGCCTGCAATGCGGCGATGTCGAACGCCATCGGGCCGGCTTGCCAGCCGTAGGTCGAATTCCCGCCGGGCTCATCGCCGTTCCAGCCGGAATTGTACGTCATCATCGTGAAGACGCCCTGGTTCAGGCCGTAGTCGCCGGTGTCGCCGCTGTTCGAGACGCCGGGGAAAATATCTCCGCTGTGCGGGTGTTCGAGGCCTAGGCCGTGACCGATCTCATGGAGGATTGTGACGTAACCGTAGCCGCCTTCCTGGAGGCCGCCCGCCGTCCAGCCATAGCCGTCGATGTTGTAGCGCCCGGCCGCCGTGCCGGTGTAGTTCGGGAAAAAATGGTCCCCCAGAATGCCGGAGCGGCTCCACGTGCTGTTGGGAACGATGTTTTCCACCAGGTTGGCATCGGTCTCGTTAAAGACTTCCTGGAAGGTAATGTTGGCGACGGCGGAGAACGCAGCGAACGCCCGCAGCATTGCGGTGCGCGCCCCATCCTCTGACCAGTCGTCGACGCCGTTGTTGTTGGCGTCAGACGGCGCGAGATAGAACGTGATCGGCTGGGAACCGTCCCACTCGTAGCCGCTGACGAGGGCACTCAGGTAGTCGTCGTTCGCGACTTCGGTGCCTTCGCCGACATAACCGCCGGTCGTCCGGTCACTCGGTTCTTCGGGCGCGTCGTCGTCGACCTCGTTGTCCTGGTTTTCTTGCCGCGTTTCTGCGCAGCCCGCACACATGCAGTGCGGGCCGTGGCCGTGCGAGCGCACGGCGACATCTTCGTCTTCCATCTGTCCCACCTCAGCCCCCAACGGCCGGATACGGGGCCGTGTGCCACTCTCAGGGTCGCGCATCGACGCCGCGCGCAGCGAACGCGGTTCGAGCACCGCGACACCACAACGTGCGAAGCAGAATACCGGCGACGCATGAACGGATCGTCGGGGATACGCCTCAAATTTTAAGCGAAATCGAGGTAGGTCCGCGGCGGAAACAAGGCGGGAGCGCGCCTAGCCTTTTGGAAAATAATCCTCGCAGCCACCGTCACGGTATACGTCGGTTGTCGCGCAATGAAGCGCACCGCCGAACGCATAGGCGTCCCGGAAGGGAACGGGCACGACCTCGAAGCCCAACTTGTCGAGCTGGTCCATCTGATTGACCTCGCTCGCCTCCACGCAGACGGTTTTTTCGTCAATCATGAGGATGTTCATCGAAAGCCACACGCTCGAGTAACAAAGTGGTGGCGGGGCGTTGTGGGCCGGGCGGGCCGCATCGAGGATTTCCCAGCCATTGCGCTCGAAGATGCCGCGCTGGTCGTCGGGCAGGCGGCGTTCCGGATTATTCAGGATCAGCCCCGGGCGAAGCGGCGTGAACGTCGCGTCGATATGGATTGGGTAGGGGTCCCCGGGAAAATTCACGGCGTGGACGCGGTGATCGGGGAAGTGTCGGGCGAGCCAGTCGATGCCCTTCAGGTTGGTCGTGAAGCCGTGCTGCACGACGAGGTCCTTGCCGAAGCGTAGAACATCTGCGGCGTCGAACAGCGGCTCTTCCTCGGTCGTAACGAAATATTTCTCCGCGGTCCATTCGAGCCGCTTCGCCTCGCCGATCTTCTCCGACAAGTAGTCCGGGCGATAGTCGGCGTCTGTGAGGCGCGGTTTGGGCGCCGCCTCGTGGCGCATGCGCGGGTCTTCGTCGTAGTAGCGCTGCAGGAGAGGCCGGTAAC
>JBCBJG010000116.1:0-9273 GCA_038523655.1 Pseudomonadota bacterium
CAGGCGTTTCCTGAGGCGGTAATCCTGCGGCCCTCCGTCGTTTTCGGGCCGGAGGACGAGTTCTTCAACCGCTTCGCATCGATGGCGCGGATCTCGCCTGTCCTGCCGATCGTCGGCGGCGGCAAGACCCTGTTCGAGCCGATCTACGTGGACGATGTCGCCCGAGCGATCGTCGCCGCGGCAGAGGGGGCAGGTCGGCCGGGAACGATTTACGAGATCGGCGGGCCGGAGAAGCTGAGCTTTCGCGACTGCCTCGACCGAGTTCTGGAGTACACCGGGCGTGATCGGAGCTATCTGTCACTGCCGTTCTGGCTCGCCAAGATCCAGGCGACCCTGATGTCGCCGATCCCAAATGCTCCGCTGACACTTGATCAGGTGCGATTGCTGAAGACGGATTCGATCGTCTCGGATGCGGCGAAATCCGAAGATCGAACGCTGGCGGACCTAGGCGTCACCAGTCCGCGCTATGTCGAATCGATCGTGCCGGAATACCTGGAGCGGTACTCGGCAAAGGGTCAGTACACCAGCTACCGCAGCTCATAGCGACCCGGGCGTCAGTGTCGGGAACCGGCTGACATCCCACTGATCGACGACACGTCGATCGCATTCACGACCGCCGCGGACGGTAACAAGACGCCGTCCTTCTGTAGCTTGTGGGCAAAAGCCATCCCGGCATCGACGGACGCATCGATGCTCGAGGACTCGATCAGCGCATACGTGCATGCGCGCATGGCTGGGCAGACATCGTTCTGCCCCGCAGCAACAATCGAGATCGCAAGCTGCTCGTCGGTCGAGAACGCGGCCGCATCATCGCCCATTACCCGCGGCGCTCGACCACCTGATGCGCGAAGCGCCCGCACCCAGCACGCAAGCTCACTGACGGTACCTCGCGCCCGCGCCGGCCCCAGCGCCCGGGCATAGACGTTCCAGCATCGCTCCCAGTCTCCGATCGTGCCGTAGGCGGCACCGCGCATCCATGACCGAAATCCATACCCGACAAGCACCGCAGGCGTCGGCGCCGACCAGGCATCTGGACCAGTCCGCAGGAACGCGTCGATCTCCGCGCAGGCTGGTCGCAGCGTAGATGGATCAGGTTTGATGCTCACGTGTAAGTGCCTCATCAGACAGAGAGATTTCAGACCGGGCAAAGTCGACGCCCGCAAAGCCTCTTACGGAGAGAAAACCCGCACGGCTCAGGTGTCAACACCAGCGCATGCTCATTGGAATTAGAGCAATTCCAAGAAACTCCGCCGCTTGGGCACGACACCGCGCTCATCAGCAACTTGACGCCCCTCAGCGCCGGTTGAGACGCTCAAGTGTCGCATTCATCAGCACCACCGGAATGATCCCGGTCACCAGGATTGCCAGCGCCGGCAGTGCTGCCTCTTCGAGCAACTCGTCCTTTGCATATTGGTACACGAAGGTCGGCAGTGTTTCGAAACCGAATGGCCGCAGCAGCAGCGTCATCGGCAGCTCTTTCATGACGTCGACGAACACGAGCAGCGCCCCGGCAAGGAGGGCCCGCCAAAGCAGTGGCACCACCACCCGCCGCGTACTTTCGGCAAACCCGCGCCCGAGCGTGCGGCTCGCATGCATCATGTTTTCCGGCACCCGCGCGAGCCCAGCCCCAACCGCACCGTAACCGATCGCCTTGAAACGGACGGCGCAGGCAATCATCACGAGGCCGATCGAGCCGGAAAGCCACCCGCCCGTCTCAATGCCGAGCCCCCCACTCAGCACCCGCACGCTGAGCGCATCGAACGCGCCGCCGACCGTGACAGCCCCGATCGCCAGGATCGCCCCGGGAAAAGCGTACCCGACAGACGCGATCTGCGTGAGCAGGCGAAGACGACGCCCGCCACGGTAGGTCGCAACAATCCCAAGATAGGCGGACATCGCGACCACCAGGATCGCCATGCCGCCCGCCAGCATGATCGAGTTCTGCGCCGCCGCGAGCATCGTCGCATTCGGCGCGAGAGACGAGCCTTCGAGGATGAACCCGACCAACACCGACACCGGGAGAATAAATCCGATCCCGATCGGCAGCAGGCAGGCGACGATGGCGCCGAGTGTTCCAAGCGGTGAGAGCTTCTGGCGCGGAAGCGGCAGCGCCCGCGAAGCCGGGTCGGTAAATCGACGCTCAGCCCGCGCCCGCTGTTCGATGGTCAGCAAAACGAGGATAAAAACGAAGCCGACGAGCGCGATCTGCGCGGCAGCCGCAAGGCTGTGCATGCCGATCCAGACGTTGAAGATGCCGAGCGTCAGCGTCTCCACCGCAAAGTATTCGACCGTACCGAAATCCGAAACGGTCTCCATCAACACGAGCGTCAGCCCCCCGACGATCGCAGGGCGCGCCATCGGCAGCGCGACAGTTCTAAAGACGCTGCGATCCGAAATGATGGCGACTTCATAGAGCGACGACGGCGTTTGCGAGAACGCGGTTCGCGCCATCACGTAGACGTACGGGTAAAGTACGGCGCCCATCACGAGCACCGCCCCGCCAAGCGAGCGGATTTCAGGAAACCAGTATTCCCGTGCAGAGGAAAATCCGCCGACGTCACGAACCAAGCCCTGCACCGGGCCGGCATATTCGAGAAAATCCGTCAGCGTATAGGCGACGATATAGGCCGGGACCGCCGCCGGCAGCAGCAAGATCCACTGCAGTACCTCGCGGCCGAAAAAGTCGTATCGATACACAATCCACGCGCTCGATACGCCGAACACCGCGGCGACCACACCGACGCCCACCATCAGCGCGAGCGTGTTGCCGACGTACAGCGGAAGCTTGGTCGTTGCGAGGTGCGCCCAAAGATCACCGCTGCTCCCGCTGGCGGCATACACCACGGCCGCGACCGGCAAGAGCAGCAGGCCGGCAAGGATAACCGCACCCACCGACCAGGCATCAACACGCGAAAGCGGGCCGCGCGAACGCGACCCGCCTGTCGTACCGGAGGAAGAAAGAGCGGCGTCTACCATCCTGTCTGGTCGATCACCTTCTGCGCGGTTGGCGAAAGCTCAGCGATCTTCTCGATGGACAGCTTGTCCTTCGTGAACGCGCCCCAGCTCTTCACCGTCTCCGATGGTTTGACCGCCGGGTTCACCGGATACTCGAAGTTCGTCTCGGCATAGATCCTCTGCGCCTCGGGCGAGGTGAGGAACGCGAGCAGGCGCGTCGCCTCATCCTTGTTCTTGGATGTCTTCACAATGCCGCCGCCGGAAATGTTCACGTGCGTGCCGCGGTCACCCTGGTTTGGGAAGATGAGATTGACGGCATTGGCCCAATCTTTTTGCTCCGCTTTATCGGAGGTCATCATCTTACCCATGTAATAGCTGTTCATAATCGCGACGTCGCACTGGCCTTCCATGATCGCCTTGGCCTGCGCCCGATCATGGCCCTGCGGTTTGCGTGCGAGATTGCCAACCACGCCCTTGGCCCAAGCGGTCGCTTCCTCGACGCCGTGCGCCGCGATGACCGAGGCAAGCAGCGCCCGGTTATAGACGTGACTGCCGGGGCGTGTGCAAAGCCGCCCTTTCCACGCCGGCGTCGCCAGATCTTCGTCGTGCTTCAGTTTATCCGCATCGCCCGCTTTCTTGGAGATCGCAATGACACGAGCGCGGAGCGACAGCGCCGTCCATTTTCCCTCCGGATGGCGAAACTGTGCCGGCACGTTCTTTTCGATCTCCGCGGACGAGATCGGCGCGAACAGATCCTTATCCGCCAACACGCTCAGTCGAGAGATGTCCACCGTCAGCACGACATCTGCCGGCGACTGCTCACCTTCTGCCTCGAGCCGTTGCGCAAGACCCTTAGCGGCGTAGACGACGTTCGCTTTGGTCCCGGTCTTGTCTTCGTAGGCATCGAGCAGCGGCTTCAGCAGAAACGGCTGCCGATACGAATAAATGTTGATCTCACCATTCGCCTGCGCGGGGGTTATGGGTAGCGCCAGAGCGAACGCCAACCCGCCAGCCAGCGCAACGGCGGGAAATGAGGCCGCGCGCGCGGGGCGAAAGAACCGTGCGACTTCGGGGGGAGTGAAGCGAGACATGGTGTGGTTCCTCGTCGAAAATCTGACGGGTCGACGCCTAAAGTAGAATTTCACGCTCCATAATAAACGATCCGGTCATTCCGCCGCAGCGCGTGCGGCGAGACCGACAATTCATCAGTACGGCGCGCGCACCGTCGCATGGCCACTTCCGGGCGCCACATGTTCGGTCGCAGGGCTTTGCGCAGGAGAAGCATCGGCAGCCGACGGGGCATCCTCAGCCGATGAAGGCGCACGAACAGTGTCGTCGGCGCCGAGGTCTGCCAGCGTGATCTGATCAAGCACGCCGAGAAACGCATCCATCGCCGCGTCAAACTGGAAACCGAGGAGCACTTCGCCAGCGCTACCTTCGCCCTCACCCCCGAAGAGCTCGGCCTCGACGCGGCGCACAATCTGGCCGAGCGGCATATCGGCAATGCCGTCCGCCAGCCGGATGCCACCGCGCGGCCCGCGCACTGTGGCAACGAGCCCGGCCCGGCTCAGACGGTTCGCCAGCTTCAATGCCATCTGCCGGGTAAGCCCGAGCGCTTCGGCAACATCTCCGACCTTAACTAACCTATCGCCGCTCGCCCGACACCGCGTCAGGATGGCAAGGGAATCCGAAGTCTGTTTATTCAGTTTCATGGTGCCGAGAAAAGATTCGATCGCCAGGGCATCAGATTGAAGACCTTGATAGCCAACTTTATCAAACCGCGCTACCGCAACGCATCCGGGCCGAGCATCGCCCCATGACAACCGACCCGATATTCCTGTCCGCCTGCGCCTGCGTTGATGCGCTCGCGTCCGCCGCGCTCTCCCCTGCCGAACTGCTGGATGCACTCGAGCAGCGGATTACTGCCGTTGATCCTGCCGTGAACGCACTGCCGACGCGGTGTTTTGATCGCGCCCGCCTACGCGAAGTGTCTGGTATGAAGGGTCGCACGGAGGCAGAACCGGGCGCGCTGCACGGTCTGCCGGTCGTTATCAAGGACCTGAGCGACGTGGCCGGTGTGCGCAGCACTCACGGCTCCACGGTTTTCGCGGATCATGTGCCAGATACGTCGGCGCACATCGTCGAGCGCATCGAAGCACGCGGAGGCCTCGTCTGCGCAAAATCCAACACGCCGGAGTTCGGCGCCGGCGCAAATACATTCAACGAGGTGTTCGGCGCGACGCGCAATCCATGGAACACCGCCTTGTCGGCTGCCGGTTCGTCCGGCGGGTCGGCGGTCGCGCTGCGCACCGGCATGGCCTGGTTGGCGCACGGATCGGACATGGGCGGCTCGCTGCGCAATCCGGCGAGCTTTTGCGGCGTGGTTGGCCTACGCCCATCCCCCGGGCGCGTTCCCTGTGGCCCCGCGGCTGATCCGTTTGATCCGCTGAGCACCGACGGACCGATGGCCCGCTCCGTCGCCGACGTCGCTCTCTTCTTGGACAGCCTCACCGGATACGATCCGCGCGAGCCATTTTCTCTCCCCGCTCCACCGTCAAGCTTTCGCGCTGCCGCCGAGGCGCCACGCTTGCCGACACGTATCGCTTTTTCGATCGATCTCGGGATCACGCCGGTCGACCCGGCGATTGTTGCGATCTGCACAAAAGCCGTCCGGCAACTGGAAGCCGCCGGCGTGACGGTCGAGGAAGCGCACCCGGATCTGAGCGATGCGCACGAGGTTTTTCAGACCCTGCGCGCGCACGCGTTCGCGACATCGCTGGGCGATCTACTCGAAGAGCATCGCGACGCCCTGAAGCCCGAGGTCGTCTGGAACATCGAGAAAGGGCAGGCCCTCACCTCTGGCGAAATCGGAGCCGCTGCCCGTGCGCGGAGCCGGATGATCGCCCGCATCGACCGCTTCCTCGATACCTTCGATGCGCTGCTGACCCCGGCGACGATCGTCCCGCCGTTCCCCGTAGAAGACCGCTACGTCACGCACTGCGCCGGTGTGGAATTCGAGACCTACATCGATTGGCTCGCCATCGCCTACGCGATCACGCTAACAGCGCTGCCGGCGCTTTCGCTGCCGGCCGGCTTCACCGACGACGGATTGCCCGTCGGCCTTCAGGTCGTCGGCCGCAGGCGCGCAGAAGCCGACCTCCTCGCCCATGCAGCCGCGTTCGAAGAGATCTTCGCGCTTGACCCGACGCCCATCGATCCGCGGAGCCCACGCGGCATTGCTGAACGCTGACGGTCCCCGACGCAACTTCGTGACGCCAGACTCACCGCTCGATGCATGGTCAGATGGCGCATCGCAGGCTACGGGTGCACGGGGATGCGCAGTGCGCCGATAACGCGGAGTGGAATATGCGTCTCGTGAGATATCGCGCGCCCAACCAACAAAAGGGCACCGAGCGACCGGCCATCCTCGACCCGGAGGATAATCTCCGCGATCTATCGAACATCATTCCCGATCTCGCCGGCGCTGCCTTGTCGCCCGACAGCCTTGCGAACATCCGCGCGCTCGACCTCGCCGCGCTGCCGATCGTCGGGGGCAATCCTGAGCTCGGTCCCTGCGTCGGGGACGTCGGCAAGTTCATCTGCGTCGGCCTCAACTACGCCGATCACGCCCGTGAAGCCGGCCTCGAGCCACCGCGCGAGCCGGTCTTGTTCGCGAAAGCAACCTCGTCAATCTCCGGGCCAAGCGATCCGATCCGCAAACCTGCCGCCTCGACCAAACTCGACTGGGAAGTCGAACTCGCCGCCGTCATCGGAAGCGCATGCCGTGAAATCGATGAAGCAGACGCCCTTGCCCACGTCGCTGGCTATTGCATCGTCAACGACGTCTCGGAGCGCGCCTTCCAGATCGAGCGTGAGGGCCAGTGGATCAAAGGCAAATCCGCAGACACGTTTGGCCCGGTAGGGCCGTGGCTTGTAACGTCAGACGACATGTCAGACCTGCAAGATCTCAATCTCTGGCTCGATGTGAACGGCGAGGCCTGCCAGCGCGGTAACACATCGACCATGATTTTCAGCGTGGCGACCTGCATCGCCTATGTCAGCCAGTTCATGAGCCTTCAGCCTGGAGATATCGTCTCGACCGGCACACCCCCGGGCGTCGGCCTTGGCATGAAGCCGCCGCGATTTCTGGAGGTCGGGGACGTCGTCAGTCTCGGCATCGAAGGTCTCGGGGAGCAGCGTCAGGTCGTCGTGGCGCCCTGAGCACTGGCCACTGCGCTCTTCGCACCCGGACGAACTTTTCTGCGCGCCACCCGTTGTCCTTGAAATGCCGGTGCAGACCACAGCGCGTCGACCAACCATCGCCGAGGACCCGACACGATGCCCGAAATCGACAGCAACCACGTCCGCCCGCTCGATGCAGAAGTCGGCGGTGATGCCGACATCCCCGGGATCGCGCAGACCATCACGGTCGATGACGTCAACGCGATCCTGTACGCCAACCTGCCGACCGACGACCGCCGCGCGCAGCTCATGGCCCTGAAGCACGAGTTCGGTGCCCGAATGACAGCTGACGGGGGGAACGATATGCAGGCGGTCGCTGACGAGATCGAGCGTGCGCTGGCGACCCTCGATGAACCGGGAGAAGGCGTTGCCGTCGACGAGATGATCTCCCGCCCACGGACGCCCGACCAACTCTGAGGTCACCTGCCCACGGGCCCGAGCCCGCCAGTTGGCCGACCGAACGGTGCCGCTCGCGCTCAACCATGCTACCCCCGCCTCGCGCACGAACAAGCGGAGGGCGGACCAATGGCAGGCATGGACACACGATCGAAGGACGAACCGCTCCGCGAAGATATCCGCCGCCTCGGACGGCTCGTCGGCGAGACCGTCGCAGCACAGGAGGGGGAAGACCTCCTCGGCCTTGTCGAGGAAATCCGCCTGACCGCGCTCCGCTTTCACCGCGACGGCGACCGCAATGCGCGGCGCGAACTCGAAGACATGACGACCGCGCTACAGCCAGAGCGCGCAATCGTCGTGATCCGCGCCTTCAGTTATTTCTCCCATCTCGCGAACATCGCCGAAGATCTGCATCACGTGCGCCGCACCCGCGAGCATGAGATCGCAGGTTCCGCTCCCCGTCCGGGCACGACCGAGCACGCCCTCGATGTGATTGCCGATGCCGGCCGCGGCGCGCTGGAAGAACTCCTTGCCTCCGCCCATGTCCGCCCGGTCCTGACCGCACACCCGACCGAGGTGCGCCGAAAAAGTACGATGCGGAGAGAAATGGCGATCGCGGAACTGCTCGACCAGCGCAGCCGCCATACCTGGACGCCGGAGGAGCTACGCGACATCGACGACGGGCTCGCCCGCGCGGTGCTCATCCTCTGGCAAACCAACCTGCTCCGCCAATCGCGTCTCAGCGTTCTCGACGAGGTCGCAAACGGTCTGACGTTCTTCAGGTACACGTTCTTTCGCGAGCTCCCGCGCTTGCTTGGCGAAATCGAGGACCGTATTTCCGAACGCCTCGACGCACCGAACTTTACCCTCCCGACCTTCATGGGCATCGGAAGCTGGATCGGCGGTGATCGCGACGGCAATCCAAACGTCACCGCCGAGACCCTCCGCAACGCCCTGCGCCGCCAGAGCATCGCGGTGCTGCGCCATTACCTCCACGAACTCGACAAGCTCGGCGACGAACTTTCGCTCTCGATCCGGCTGATCGATGTGACCCCGGAGCTTAAGGCACTCGCCGATGCGTCTCCGGATAGCTCGCCGCACCGCACACTCGAGCCGTACCGCCGCGCATTGACGGGCATGTATGCCCGCCTCGCAGCAACCTTGCGCGCGCTCCACGACATGAAAGCGCTGCGCAAACCCGTCGGCAAAGCCCCGCCGTACGCGACACCTGAGGAACTGACCGCGGATCTCTTGATCCTTGATGCGAGCCTGCGCACGCACGGTGCCGCCGCGCTTTGCCGAGGTCGGCTGCGCCGCCTGACCCGCGCCGTCGCCTGCTTCGGATTTCACCTGGCGACGATCGACCTGCGCCAGAACTCCGACATTCACGAGGCAACCCTCGCGGACCTCTATCGCGCGATCGATCCTGACGATGATTATTCCTCGCTTTCGGAAGATGATCGCATAGACCGGCTCGCCCGCGAGCTCGACGAGCCGCGCCCACTCCGCGGTCCGTTCACCCGCTACGACGAGCAAACGGAGCGGGAGCTGGCTATCCTCGAAGCAGCCCGCATTGGCCGGGAAACTTACGGCGATGCCGCCGTGACCACCTCGATCATCTCGAACACGCGACTCGCCTCGGACCTGCTGGGCCTTGCCGTCCTTTTGAAGGAAACCGGC
>JBCBJG010000117.1:0-9235 GCA_038523655.1 Pseudomonadota bacterium
GCCCCGCGCTGCGGCCGTGGCGGAACTGGTAGACGCGCAGCGTTGAGGGCGCTGTGGGCGAGAGCCCGTGGAGGTTCGATTCCTCTCGGCCGCACCAAAGGCGCTTGGCGCCGCAAAGCGCTACGGCAGTACGCTTCTGGAACTCCATCGCACCAAAGGCGCTTTGCGCCGCAAAGCGCTACGTCAGTACGCTTCTGGAACTCCATCGCGGCAGTCGCTGCGAAGCAGCGACGAGAGCCTGCCCCTCTACGACCTGGGTCACCATTATCGATCGAGTGATGGAGCTCATCACCGCCTTGGTTGCCAAGGAAAGATAAACAGTCGAGCGCACCTCAGATGAATTCCGCGTCGAACACTCCCGTGCAGCTGTGATGAGACCTCGCTTCATATTGATGGTCGCGACAGCGTGAGGCTCCGAGTCGAGCCCCCCGCACAAACGCGCACCTTCTACACGACATCACCCCATGCCACTCACCTGATCCACGCGCATGAGATGATTGTCCCAGCTCGAAGACATGGTGGGGATGGCGGTGGATGTGTTGAGATAGCGTATCGCGCCGCGGCCGGTCGAAACCACGAATGTGGATGCGTGGACGTCACCTCCGGTGGGGCCCGCGGCGGCGACGCCGGCGGCGTCAGCGAGGGCGTGGGTGGCGATGAGGCGGCGCGTTTCCAGATCGATGATGCCGACCGTATTGCCCTTGGCGGAAGAGACCGCGGCGCGGCGCCCATCGTCGGATACCGCGACAGAGGTGACATAGTTACGTAACTGCCGTGTGGCGTTGCCTGGCAGCGTGAGCGGGATGAGGTTGCCGCCGACGCGCAGCGTGTAGATCAGCTCCGGGCGCTCGATCAGCGCGCCGTGGTGTTGCCCGGCAAGCACCACAAGCCCATCGCCACGCACGGCGAGGTGACGGAGCGACAGTCTGTGGAGCGGAGCGGGGAGGGCAGCACCATCGCGTGGCGCCCCGGTGCGCGTGTTGATGAAACTGATCCTGGGCGACATGCGCGACAGGTTAAGGGGCGTGCGCCCGAAATCCGGGTGGGTTTCGATCCCACCATTCGCGACCACGAGCGTATGCCCGTCCGGCATCAGTGCGAGATCATGCGGGCCGATCCCGCCGGAGGAAAACGCGTCGACCGGCGCGTAGCCTGCGGCTGCGTCATAGACACCGATCACGCCTTCCGCGGTGTCGATGTCGTTCTCGGTCGTAAAGAGCAACCGGCCGTCGGAGGAAAACGCACCGTGCCCGTAAAAATGCCGTCCGGCGGGGGCGCGAAACCAGTGCGGCGCACGCGTGCCTCCTGTCGGATCGAACGCGACGGCGAAGTTGCCGGGTCGGCGGGCGAACGCGACGAGCTCTTGCGCAAGAGGCGCGACGCCCGGGCGCGCTACAAGGTCATGCCCGCGGGCGGGGAGGGTAATGTCGGCGACGATGCGACCGGCAGCGTCGAATACAGCGGCACTGAACCGTCCATCGGCCGCCTTCCGGCACGCGGCGAACAGCGGGTCGCTCTCACCAGGGGCGAACGCCGCGGCATCGGGGGGTGGCTGCGTATCGGTGAGGCCGAACGCCAGGGCTTTGCCTGGCGCAGCAATGACGGCGCTCAGCAGCGCCAGCGCGCGACGGCGGCTCACGCCGGCGGGTATTCCACCGCCTGTCGGGGACTTCGAGCGGGACGCCGCCATCCGACTAGTCACCGTCCGATGCGTTAAACCCAACGCTGAGATCACCTGCGCGCTTCAGCGCTGCGCCGCCTTCGATCAGTGCGCGTTTGAGCGGGAAGCCCGTCTCGATGAGCCGTTGCCGATCGCGTTCGTCGGTGTAGGCGCCACGCCCCGGATCATCGACCTCAGCGAGCGTTGCGATCGTCTGCGCCATCCCGCGCTCGAGGTCTGCTGCCAGCAGGGGATCAACGCGCGCCACCAGATTCCGCAATCCGCCGGCGGCAAAAAGGTGATGCAAGCCCTCGATGTTGGCGCGGAGCACCGGGATCGACAGCTCGGAGATGAAAAATGGTGGCGGTGTCGGTTTGCGACGCGGCCGGGTGAACCCGAGCGGGCGAACGAGCTTGAGGTCACGCGTGGATGCGAGGCCGAACTCGTACGCGCGCACCAGCTCGAGTGCGGTCTCCGAAGCGTCGAGATAGACCGGGTTGTCGGGCCCGGGTGCGAGCCATATCCGGCTATATTTCGCTCCCTCACGCCATGCGGCGACGAGGTCGTCGGCAATCGTGCCGAGGTTGGCCGCGATCGCCTGCGCGTAGGCACAGCGAAACCGGGCGTTCGTCGTGGCGAGCGACGAGGAAGCATCGCGCGGGGCGGACGCCGGCGCGATCGCCTCTCCCGCCAGCACAATCTCGAGCGCGGTGAGCCCTTGCAACGCGACGCTCTTGCGCGCCAGTGTTGTCGCATCGGTGACCGACGGGGCGCGTTGGCGCAAAACCCGCTGCACTTGTCGGCGCCCAAGCCCTTTTGCATCCGGCCAGAAGGCGATGCGCTCATACCGGTTGGCTTCGCGCACCGGCCCGAACCTGAGATGCTCGAGCCGCGCCCACGACAGCACGGTGCCTTTGAACGCGGCACGCACGTTTAGCAGCTCAGCCGCGCGTCGTTCGCTCACCGGAGGCGACGTGCACAACGCAACGAGCGAGCGGTTGAGCGTTTCAACGGAAGTATCGAACGCGGCGTATCCCGGTCTGATGTGCGCGACGAGGCTGTTCCGTGCGAGCCTCTCCAACATGGCGGCCCGGTCTTCGATCTGAGCGGAAGCGGCCATGCTGCCATATGCCGTGATGAGCGCGAGCAAACCGATCGCAACCGTCGCGATGCGGGTCCCGACGCGCATCACAGCGAACCAAGGAAAGCGAGGAGGCGCGCACGATCCCTTGCCGGAAGCGCCGCGAAGGCATCGCGCGAGCGCTGGGCTTCGCCACCGTGCCAGAGGATAGCCTCGGTCAGATTTCGCGCCCGTCCGTCATGGAGAAAAAAGGTGTGCCCGCTCACCGTCTGGGTCAGCCCGATGCCCCAGAGCGGTGGCGTGCGCCATTCGCGCCCACTCGCCTGCGCCTCAGGCCGCCCGTCCGCGAGCCCTTCGCCCATGTCGTGGAGCAGCAGGTCGGTGTAGGGATAAATAACCTGATCCGCGAGATGCTTGCCCCTGGGTGGGGCGGCTCCGGTCGTATGCCGCGGCGTATGGCATGCCGCGCATCCGATCTCGCGAAACAGTTTCCCTCCGGCTTGGACATCCGGTGCGCCCATGTTGCGTCGCGGCGGCACGCCGAGATTGGAGACATAAAAGACGGTCAGGTCAAACAGCGCGTCGCGGACCTCCGGCCGGCCATCGGGGTCGCGACCATCCGGGGCGCTCTGGCAGCGCGTTTGTCGCGGCGTGCAATCGCCCGCGGTCGCGTCGTCGATCGATGAGGAAAGGCCCATGTCGCCGGCGAACGCGCTCGCGGTCTGGGAGCGCAGGGTGGGCTGTCCGGCTTTCCATCCAAAGCGCCCGAGCGCAAGACTGTTGCGGGCATTGGACCACACGCGGTTGGGTCGGCCTGAAATTCCATCCCCGTCAGCATCTTCGGGGTCTGCGCGCGCGAGAATGTCAGCGTCTGGGATCGCCTCCAGCAACCCGAGCCCGATCATCGGCTGAGCAACGCGAAGTGACATCATCGTGTCGTCTCGCAACGCACCGTACCCAAGCTCGTCGAGCGCGATACGCGGTTTGCGCAATGTAACGACCTCACCCTCCGCGAGCGTCACCTGGTGCGTCTCGTACGACAGAGACACGCGCGCCTCACGGCCGTGGCCCTGCACCGCGAGATCCTGAAGCTGGCGCCCATATGTCGGCTCCGGCAGCACGGCGACCTTGCCGGAGGCCAGCAAGGCCCGTTCATCCTCGGTAAGCGGAGGGACTGAAAGCCTCACGAGCATCGACACGGCATCGTCACCCGCATGCGCCGGCGGGTGACCCCGTCCGTCCTTCAGGTGGCAGCGTTGGCAAGATCGCGCATTGTAGAGTGGACCAAGCCCATCAGACGACGCCGTCGACGCCGGTGACGATACCCAGAGCTTGCGGAAGATCGCATTGCCGATCTTGAAATCCAAAAGCCGCGAAAAACTCAGGTTGCCGGATGGCGCGGAGAACGCATTGCGATTGAACCGCTTGAGCCGTGCCGTCGCTCGTCCTCCAGGGAGACGTGGGTCTCCGCTCATAGCCTGCCGGTTGGCTGATGGCTGCGATGCATCCGCAGACGCCCGATCGGATGCCGTGAGGTTCAGGATCGGAAAGCCGGCGAGCGATGCAGCCGCGAGGGCCACCACACCGATCATCGTCGGGCGCAAACGGGCTCTTCGCGGCTCCGACATCGATGGCATCCTCGCAAGCTCGACAGTTCAGCGAATCACGTGGCGAAGGTGCCATGCGACCGCGTCACCGTCTCACGGACGGATCGCCGCGATCTACCTGCATTCTCAGCGCGCTAGGCTGCCGGATATCTCCGGGTCTTGCCGCAACGCCGCCGCGCGCGATTCATTCTGCGACAGTGGCCCCAACGGTGTCAGGCGCATCGAGACTATCCGAGCCCTCAAAAGCGATGGGCTTCAGATCCAGCGCGGCGATCGCCCGCTCCAGCTCACGGGTCTGCGTAACCAGCCGATCGACCGCGGTTTGGATTACCGCGTTGCCCTCGGCATTTCCCTCCGCGATCATCTGGTCGTATGCCTCCCCGCTCTCTGCCCGCGCAGCCATCGTTCGCATCGCCGCAAGAGTTGCGCGAAACGCCTCGCTGGCACGAGCGTCAACATCAGGCCGCGCGGCCCGCACAAGATCAGACACACTCGGCCCTGAAAGACTGGTGCCGTCGACCCGCGCGTAGGTTCCGGAATAAATCCCCCACATGCCGACCTGATTGTAGAGGTGCGAGTTGTGCGTGTTGTCCGCGAAGCAGTCGTGCTCTTCCTCCGGATCGTGCAGCAGCAACCCTAGCTTCATCCGTTCGCCGGCCAGTTCGCCGTATGAAAGGCTGCCGAGGCCGGTGAAGATCGCGATGAGGGCGTCGCTCTGCGGTGCCTCGACGAGCGCCTTGCGGGCTGCACCGTTGTCCGTCCATTGCGCCACGATCCATTCGAGGTCGGAAATCAGCAGCGCGCTCGCGGCCGCGAGGTATTGCGCGCGCCGATCGCAATTTCCGTTCGTACACGCGGCCGGATCATAATCGCTCGCCGGGCGCGTCCCTGCCCCGGGCCCGGTGCCGTTCAGGTCCTGGCCCCAAAGCAGAAACTCGATGGCGTGATAGCCCGACGCCACATTGGCTTCGATATCACCGGCCTCGTGCAGCGTCTCCTCGATCACCTTCGGTGTGATGCGCGGAATGTCGACCCGCACGCCGTTGATTTGCAACGAGCGGTTGGCAATCACGTTCGCCGTGAAAAGATCATTTTCGAAACTCTCCTCGCCGTACTGCGCAGTAGAGACGTAATCGATCAGCCCTTCATCAAGCGGCCACGCGTTAACCCGTCCTTCCCAGTCGTCGACGATCGCATTCCCGAACCGGAAGGCCTCGGTCTGCTGATAGGGCACGCGGGCTGCAAACCACGCCTTACGCGCTGCTGCCATGCGCGCTTCGCTCGGCTTGGAAATCAGCGCGCTGATGCTGGCGTCGAGCGCACGTGCCGTCGTCAGCGCGTCGGTGTACATGGCCTCCGCGATATCGGCATAGTGCGCGATGACGGCGGCTGGCTTGGGTGGCTCCGCCCGCGGACTGGTGCTCGGCGATGTAACGAATGCCGTGGCGATGGCGAGAGGGGCGAGCAAACGGAGAGCGATCATGGACGTATCCTTTGTTTGCGAAGCGGCTCGGTCCGGAACGGTTGCCTGACCCCAGCCGACGCACGGGACGCTATAAACAATCCCCGAAGAGTCAACAATAGAGATCGACGTCGCGTCCCGCTGCTACCGGACATGACACCGCCGCGGTCATGCTTGACGCTGGCAGATCGCAGTCGTACCGCGCCCGAACCATCGAGCGCACGGTTCGCTCATCTCACCCCGCCCGTCGACCTGCGCGCACCCCGACGCTCATCACAGAGACATCGATGCACCCGCTTCACCATCTCGACCGTCTGGAGTCCGAAGCGATCTCGATCCTGCGAGAGGTGGTCGCGCAGTTCGAACGCCCGGTGATGCTGTATTCGATTGGCAAGGACAGCGCGGTGATGTTGCACCTGGCGCTCAAAGCCTTTGCTCCGGGCCGCCTGCCGTTCCCGCTGCTGCACGTCGACACGACCTGGAAGTTTCGCGAGATGATCGCGTTTCGCGATGCTCTGCCCGGCCGGCTTGGCGTGGACGTTCTTGTGCACACGAACGCCGAGGGTATCGCGCGGGGCATCGGCCCGTTCACCCACGGCTCGAAGCTCCATACCGACGTGATGAAGACCGAGGCGTTGAAGCAGGCGCTCACGCTCCACCGGTTCGACGCGGCGTTTGGCGGCGCCCGCCGCGACGAAGAGAAGTCCCGTGCCAAGGAGCGGGTATTTTCCTTCCGCACCGCGAGCCACCGCTGGGACCCGAAGGCACAGCGCCCGGAGCTCTGGTCGCTCTACAATGCGCGTATCGCCGATGGGGAGAGCGTGCGCGTTTTCCCCTTGTCGAACTGGACGGAGCTCGATGTCTGGCAGTACATCGAACGCGAAGCGATCCCGCTGGTGCCGCTGTATTTCGCTGCGCCACGCCCGGTCGTCGAGCGCGATGGCATGCTGATCATGGTTGATGACGATCGCATGCCCTTGGCGCCTGACGAGACGCCCCGTGAAGAGCTCGTGCGGTTCCGCACGCTCGGCTGTTACCCTCTCACCGGCGCCGTGCGCTCGCAGGCGGCAAACGTCGGCGAGATCATTGTCGAGTTGTTGCGCAGCCGAGGGTCGGAGCGTGAGGGTCGGGCCATCGACACCGACCAGATCGGATCGATGGAGAAAAAGAAGCAGGAGGGATATTTCTGATGAACCGTCCCGACGGCCTGCCAACCGGTGATGCTCCGCGCATCGAAGCCGACAGCTCGACGCATGAACCCGGCGAACGCACCGACACATCCCGCTCACCCGATCCGGCGGCCGCGACGACCTTCGCCCGGTTCCTGGCTGAGCAGCGCGACAAGTCTCAGCTGCGTTTCATCACTTGCGGCTCCGTCGACGACGGCAAGTCGACGCTGCTCGGCCGTCTCCTCTATGACGCCCAGCTTGTCCTCGACGACCAGCTCTCTGCCGCGGCGAGCGAAAGCCGGACCTACGGGACGCAGGGCGGCGATGTGGACCTCGCGCTCCTCGTTGACGGCCTTCAGGCCGAGCGCGAGCAGGGCATCACCATCGATGTGGCTTACCGCTACTTCGAGACGCCGAAGCGCAAATTCATCGCGGCCGATACGCCGGGCCATGAACAGTACACGCGCAACATGGCGACAGGTGCCTCGACGGCGGACCTCGCAATCCTGCTGGTCGATGCCCGTCATGGCGTGATCACGCAGACGCGCCGCCATAGCTTCATCGTCTCGTTGCTCGGCATTCGCCACATCGTGCTCGCCGTGAACAAGATGGACCTCGTCGACTACGACCAGGCGACCTTCAACGCCATCGACGAAGCGTATCGCGCATTCGCCGGCGAACTGGGTGTCGAGGATGTCCGGTCAATCCCGATATCCGCGCTCGAGGGAGAAAATATCACCCGGTCCGGCTCGGCCATGCCCTGGTACGCGGGACCGACACTGCTGTCGCTGCTGGAGACGATCGACGTAGCGGCAGATACAGATGTCGCCGATGTCACGACCTCCAGTACGCTTGGCATCACTGACATGACAGCCGACCAGCAGGCGTTTCGTCTTCCCGTCCAGTGGGTCAACCGACCGGACCCGAGCTTTCGCGGTTTTTCCGGCCGTATCGCCGCCGGCGCGATCCAGCTTGGCACGACCATTCGGTCCTCGCTCACCGGCCGGTCGAGCACGCTGACGCGGATCGTCGGCCCATCCGGGGATCTCGAAGAGGCGGTCGCGGGCCAGTCGATCACGGCGGTACTTGCCGACGAGATGGACGTCAGCCGCGGCGACACGCTCACCGCGGACGCCGCACGCCAGGATGTGGCCGACCAGTTCGCCGCGCACCTCATCTGGATGTCGGACGAACCGATGATCCCCGAGCGCACCTATGTCGCCCGCTTTGCCGTCGCCGAAGCCACCGCGCAGGTCACCGACCTGACCCACGCGATCGACGTCAACACCCTCGCGCATCACGCCGCGCGCACGCTCGAGCTGAACGAGATCGGCTACTGCAAATTTGCGCTCGACAAGCCGGTGGCCTTCGACGCCTACGCGGATAATCGCGTCACCGGCTCGTTCGTGCTGATTGATCGGTTCACAAATGCGACCGTCGGCGCAGGCGTGATCAGCCATCCGCTACGCCGCGCCAGCAACATCCGCTGGCACGACATGAAGATCGACAAACAGGTGCGTGCGGCCGCGAACGGGCAGCGCCCCTGCGTGCTCTGGTTCACTGGGTTGTCCGGATCGGGCAAATCAACGGTGGCAGACCGGCTCGAGCAGAAGCTTCACGCCCTCGGCCACCGCACCTACCTGCTTGATGGCGATAACGTGCGCCACGGCCTGAACCGCGACCTGGGATTCACCGACGAAGACCGCGTCGAAAACATCCGCCGTGTTGCGGAAGTGGCCCGCCTGATGGTCGACGCCGGGCTGATCGTGATCACCTCGTTCATTTCGCCCTTCCGCTCCGAGCGCCAGCTCGCCCGCGATCTGATGGAAGCCGGCGAGTACATCGAAGTGTTCGTCGACACCCCGCTCGAGATCTGCGAGGCGCGCGATCCGAAAGGCCTCTACAAGAAGGCCCGCGCGGGTGAGCTACGAAACTTCACCGGCATCGACAGCGATTACGAAGCCCCGCAAGCCGCGGACATCGTCCTCAAAGCCGGTGAGCAGGACCCGGACGCATTAGCCGACGTGGTCGTGGCGTATCTCCGGGACCATGGTGGACTGGGATAAGGAAGAGATATCGCCGTGCGCCAGTCTCTCTATCGCGCTGCCCGAGAGCGTATTCTGCCATTCGTGCCGCGTACGCTGTATGCGGGGCAACTCGTGCAGCGCCGAAAAGCACTCTGGCAAGATGCCGGCGCCATTTTCATCCACGTCCCGAAGTGCGGCGGCACGAGTGTCAATCAAGCGCTCTATGGCC
>JBCBJG010000118.1:0-9209 GCA_038523655.1 Pseudomonadota bacterium
ACCAGTACTTCGGCCGCATCGACTTCGCGCTGCGCTGCGCGTTCATCGACGGTCGCTTGCGGTGAGACGTTGCGTTCGCGCAGGCGCTGTGCCCGCGTCAGTTGCGTTTCGGCAAGCCTGAGCCGTGCCTTCGCGATCGACATCCGCGCCTCGGCCGCCTTCAGCTCCGCCTCAAACGGGCGCGGGTCGATGATGTAGAGCAGGTCGCCTTTTTTGACGCGTTGGCCATCCTTGAAGCGGATCGCATCAATGTAACCAGAGACCCGCGCGCGGACCTCCACGCGTTCGACCGGCTCGAAACGACCGGTGTATTCATCCCATTCCCGCACCGTGCGCACGATGGGTTTGGCAACATCAACGGCCGGTGGTGGTGGCTGTTGTGCGACAGCGGGGCTCCGCGCATCGAGCGTCAGGGTCACGATAAAAAGTGTCATCGCCGTCGCGACAGACCCAAGGGCATGGCTGAGCACACCGCGCGTTGTTCGACATCTCATCGATACAGATCTCCTGCCTTGGCGCGCATGGGCGGGCACTAGAAGGGGCCGGATAGGGCGGGAAGAGGCGCGTCAGCCAAAAAACCAAAAGGCGTCATGCGTACCATAGCCGCAATAGGTGACAAAAAGACATGTCAATTTAAGTTGGCGCTTGGGTTTTTCCGTTCCACGGATGTGAGGCGAGCCAAAGCGGAGCCCGAACATCCGCTGGCTGGACACAGATAGCGGCTGGCGTTCGGCGCGCGTCTGCGCGTATGTCGGTCGCCAGCCTCTCCGGAGTGCCCAGAAGAAACGCCGTGTAGGGCCTAACGGTTCCCTGCGAACCGATCAGAGGAACTGCCACTTGAACGCGCAAGCCGACGTCCCCGTCTACATCGACTTCCTCAATCGACTGGATATCGAGACCCTCGATTTCACCGATGATGAAATCCTCGATGCCGTTGAAAGTGGGCTGCGCGCGCAAGGGCTTGCCGAGACCGCGATCGAGCCCCGCACGCATATTCGTCCGCGCACCGGGGTCGAGGGGCATTTCAACGTTCTGCGCGGATGGATCGGCGGGGACATCGATTCCGCCGGCGTGAAAGTCGTCGGGGATTTTGTTCCTAACTATCAGCAGGGGCGGCCGTCGGAGTACGGCGTGCTGACGCTGTTCGACCCGCACATGGGCGCGCCGAAGGCGATCATCGATGCGACCGGCATCACCGAAATGCGGACCGGCGCGGTCACGGCGCTTGGCGCGAAATATCTCGCGCCGAGCGCGCCGCGGGTCCTCGGGCATATCGGCGCTCGGGGGACCGCGTTTTGGAACGTCCGATTGTTGTGCAAGCTGTTCGACTTCGAGGAAGTGCGGGTGCATTCCCGCCGACCGGAAAGCCGCGAAGCCTTCGCCGCGCGGCTCGAGGCGGATCTCGGGCGGAAAATCATCGTGACGGACGATTGGCGGTCCTGCCTCGAAGGGGCGGATATCATGGTCGAAGCGTCACGCCTCAGTAAACCGACACCGCTCTTCAAAACCGAGTGGATCAAGCCTGGCGCCCTCGTCATCCCCTACGGCACGATGAGCGCGGTCGAGCTCAATCTCACCGATATCATGAGCAAGGTCGTGATGGACGACTGGGGGCAGGCACACGGCGTGTTCGGTGCGCTGCGGGCGCATGTCGACGAGGGCAAACTGACGGCCGAGACGCTGCATGGCGAACTCGGCGAAATCGTTGCCGGTCGTAAGCCGGGGCGTGAGCGCGCGGACGAAACGATCCTGTTCTGGCACCGCGGACTTTCGCTCTCCGACATCGCGCTTGGGCATGCGATGCTCAGCAAAGCGAAAGCGCGCGGGGTTGGCCAGCGTCTTCGGTTTTTCTAAGCGCGCGGAACAACGCTTTCGGCGTCGCGGAGAAGGGACGATTATGCGGCTCGATGGATCGGCGGTTTCACTCACCGACTTTGCTGCCGGCATGCGGGCGCCTGCGACCCTCGACGTCACCGCGGAGATGCGCGCAAACGTCGAACGAGCCCACGCAATCGTTCTGAGCCTCGCATCGGGTGAGGCTCCGATATACGGGCTGAACACGGCGCTCGGTGGCAAGCTCAGTCATCGCATTCCCCCCGACGAGATCGCGACATACCAGGCGCAAATTATTCGCGGGCGTGCAGTTGCGTGCGGGCGTCCGCTGGCGGAGGAAATTGGACGGGGCGTGATCCTTTCGCGGCTGCTCTCTGCCGCGCATGGTTTCAGCGGGCTGAGCCCCACCGCATTCGATCATCTCGTTGCGGTCTATCACGCCGGGTTGTCGCCGGTGGTGCCCGAGTATGGCTCCATTGGTGCGAGCGATCTTGTCCAGAACGCGCACGTGGCGATGGCGCTCAGCGGGGAAGCAGACATCTGGCATGAGGGAGAGATTAAATCGGGGCCGAACGCTTTTGCGGCCTGCGGGCTTACCGCGGTTGCGCTCAGACCGAAGGATGGCCTCGCGCTGATCAACCACTCCGGCACGAGCATCGCCCTCGCCGCGCGCGCGCTCGCCGACGCATCACGGGCGCTCGACATGATGCGGGCGGCGGCGGTGCTTTCATACGACGGGTATGCGGCGAACCGGCAGATCTTCGATGACGATGTGAACGCACTGCGCGTCTCCCCGGGCCAGCGCGAGGCCGCCGCATGGTTCCGCGACGCGCTCGAAGGCACGCAAAGCGCGCCGAGACGGATCCAGGAAGCGCTGTCGTTTCGCACTGTCGCAGTGGTCTTCGGGGCGGCGGACGATGCGCTCCGACGTGCGATCGCCGTGTTTGAGGATGAGCTGAACGGCTGCGCGGATAGCCCCGTCGTGACCGATGCCGAGACCATGGTCTCGACCGCAAACTACATGACCCCGGGGCTTGGCCTTGCGCTGGAGAACCTCAGCCTTGCGCTGGTTGGCGTTGCGCATGCGTCGGCCCAGCGCCAACAAAAACTGATGCATCCGGATTTTTCAGCGCTGCCGAAATATCTCGCGGCACCGGAAAGCGCAGCCGCGGGTTTCGTGCCGAGCCAGAAAACGGCGGCGAGCCTGCTGGCGGAGATTAAACTCGGTGCAGCACCTGCGTTGCCGGATGCGCCCGGTGTCAGCGACGCGGTCGAGGATGTGGCGTCCACGACCCCGCAGTCTGCCCGCAAGCTCGCGGTGCAACTGGCACCGTTCGAACTCCTCGCGGCACTCGAGGCGCTGGTCGCCGCGCAGGCTATGGATCTGCGTGGCCTCGACATGTGCGGGGGCCGTGGAAAATTTCTCCACGGTGAAATCCGCAAGGTTGCAGCCTTCGTGGAGCAGGACCGTATGCTCGGCCCCGACATCGAAGCGGTGCGCCGGGTGTTGCGTATGCATGGGTCGGTCCATCACTGAGCGACGCCGATGCGCTCACAACGTCATGCGCAATTCGTAGCCGGGATGAAAAGTGAGCCGCACCAGCGTAATGGCCGTTGCGTCATTCCAGGTGAGGCGCTCGATGCTGAAGAGCGCATGATCCTTCGTCGTGCCAAGATGCGCCGCGGTCGCCGCGCCGGGTCGAAGCGCACCGAATGTCAAATCGCCAGAGGTGAACGGCGCCTGCGCAACCAGCCATTCATTCGCACTCAGCTGTGTGAGGTCCGCCGCCGCAATTGTCGGCACTGCATCCACGTTCACCCAGCGGTCTTCAAAGGCGTAAGGTTCATCATCGGCGAGGTGTAGCGCTCTCAATCGCAGTGCGCGCGCCGTCGGCAATAGCGCCATGCGCCCGCGCACCGCCGCGGGTGGTAGTCGATTTTCTCTCTGCAGAAGACGATGGGCATATGCGCCCCCCCGCGCCTCGATCTCGTGGCGCAGGATGGGAATACGCATCGTCGCGCGGCGCACTGGATGGCGTGCGACGCGGGTGCCGATCTTGCGGCGCCGGTCGAGCAGGCCGTCCTCGGCAACCGCGCGAAGTGCGCGATTGACGGTGGCCCTCGCGCAGCCGAACTCCGCGGCGAGTTCAACCTCGGTCGGGATCAGATCACCGGGCTTCCAGTCGCGCGAGCGAATGCGGTCCAAAACGTCGGCACGTACGTCCTGCCAGGTCGTTCGCGACCGTTCGCTCACAGCGCGTGCCGCAGTTCGCGGATCGTCCGGCGATAGGCTGCTTCGATCGCATCACGGGCGTGGTGGCGGCCCTCGTGCACCACGTGGCGACCGGCGGACCAGACATCCCGCACCAACGCATCGTCACCAGCGAAGATGTAGCTGTCGAGGATTAAATCTCCCCGCAATCCGTCGGTGTTCGCACTATGCCCATCGAGGCTCATCAGATCGGCCCAGGCGCCCTCCGCGATCTGCCCGCACGCACGCGCGGCGGCCTGTGCCCCACCTCGCGTTACAGCATCGAAAAGGCGGCGCCCGACTGACTTCTCGCGCGTGGCGAGCGCTGCACGGGTGTGATCGCGCAGGCGCTGAGTGTACTCCAGCGTCCGCAATTCGCCGACGAGCGAAATCCGGATGTTCGAATCTGATCCGATCGCGATCTGTCCCCCGGCGTCGAGCCAGCGGCACCCGTCGAAGATGCCATCGCCGAGGTTTGCCTCGGTGATCGGACACAGACCGGCGATCGCACCGGTCTGAGCCAGTGCCGTGGTTTCATGCGGCAGCATTCGCGTGCAGTGGATCAGGCACCACTGCGGCCCGGGATCGAGGGTGTCGAGCACCCATTCGACCGGGCGCTTCGACCATGCGGTGCTGACTTCGTCGACCTCGGCTTGCTGCTCGGCCAGATGCAAATGGATGGGGCGGCCTGACGCAAGCTCGATGAGCGGCGCGAAGCTTTCCGGCGCGACCGCGCGCAGGCTGTGTGGCGCAACGCCGAGCGCTGCGTCGGTCGGAAGTTCTGCGAGTGCCGCGGCCGCGCCGTCGAACAAATCGCCGTACTGCGCGAGGTCGCTGCCGAACCTTTTTTGTCCCTCACCGAGCGGACGTCGATCGCAGCCGCCGTACTGATAGTGGACCGGCAAAAGCGTCAGGCCGATGCCGGTCGTCCGAGCAGCCGCGGCGACCCGCTCCGACATTTCCGCGACCGCATCGTACGGACGGCCATCCGGGCGGTGATGCAGGTAATGGAACTCGACATTCGTCGCGTAGCCGCACTCCAGCATCTCCAACTGGACGAATGCGGTGATCGCTTCGACGTGCTCCGGCGTGAGCTGATCGAGGAAGCGGTACATCAACCTGCGCCACGTCCAGAACGAGTCGCGCACATCTGGTCCCCGGCCTTCGGTCAGGCCGGCCATGGCGCGCTGGAAGGCGTGGCTGTGCGCATTAACCGGCGCGGGGAGGAGAATGTCGACGTGGATGGGCACAGCCGATGGCGAGCTGCTCGAAGCGTTCTCCGGCGCATCGATCCCCACCTCGGTTTCAACGTCGATCTCGACGTTCATGTGGGCCGCACTAACCCAGGCGATGCGGCCATCGTCGGCGATGTGGACTTCGACATCGTTCGCCCATCCCGAGGGCAGGAGTGCCTGTCTTGCGTGGATGGTCGGCATTGGACGTCTTGCCCGCTCGCAGCATTATGTGCAGACATATGACTGCGTGTTCGACCCCCTGTAAAGCGCCAGCATGCTGTTCACAAACGCCACGCTCGCGATGATCCCCTCCATTATGGAGGCTGCAGCGTCAGGTCCGGCGGCTGCGGATAGGGGCGATGCAGACTACGGACTGATGCGCACCGGCGCGCTTGCCTGCGTCGATGGGCGGATCGAGTGGATCGGCTCTGCGCAAGATGTACCGGCCGATTGTCGCGATCTCGAAACGCACGATCTTGAGGGCCGACTGATCACTCCCGGGCTCATCGACTGCCACACGCACCTGGTCCACGCCGGGCATCGTGCTGAGGAGTTTGACCTCCGCCTGAACGGGGCGAGTTATGAGGAGGTCGCGCGCGCGGGGGGAGGAATTGTCTCGACGGTGGAGGCTACCCGCGCTGCGAGCGAGGCCGAGTTGCTGCGCTCGGCGTTGTCCCGGCTCGATTTGCTGCTGCGCGAAGGGATCACGACGGTCGAGGTCAAATCGGGCTACGGGCTCGATGAGGAGACGGAGCTTAAAATGCTCCGGGTAGCGCGGCGCCTGCCCCTCGCGCGGCCCGTTCGAGTGCGCACCAGCTTTCTCGGCGCCCATGCGGTACCGCAGACGCACGCCGGGCGCGCGGACGACTACATCGATGATGTCTGTATCCCCGCGCTACGCGCCGCGCATGCGGAGGGACTGGTCGATGCGGTGGATGGATTTTGCGAGGATATTGCTTTTTCTCCTGACCAGATTGCCCGGGTGTTCGACGTCGCCGCGGCGCTTGGCCTGCCGGTGAAGTTGCATGCAGAACAGCTATCGCATCTCGGTGGCACTGTGCTGGCGGCCGCCCGGCAGGCGCTCTCAGCCGATCATCTGGAGTACGCGTGCGCCGCGGATGCGGAGGCACTCGCCTCGTCGGGCACCGTCGCCGTTGTTCTACCGGGAGCTTTCTACACGCTGCGAGAAACGCAAGCGCCGCCGATCGATGCGCTGCGGAACCACGGCGTGCCGATCGCGGTCGCGACGGATTGCAATCCAGGCTCCTCGCCACTCACCTCACTTCTGCTCGCGATGAATATGGCCTGCACGTTTTTCCGGCTCACACCGGCCGAAGCGCTCGCGGGTGTCACGCGGCATGCGGCGCGCGCTCTTGGCCAAGACGCGCTCGGCGCGCTCGCGCCCGGGATGCATGCAGACCTCGCGATCTGGAACGTTGAGCACCCGCGCGAACTCGCCTACCGGATTGCCGACGCGCCGCTGCATCAACGTGTTTTCGCGGGCACCCTATGACAACCGCGCACCAACCCGTTGAGCTGACGCCGGGGCGTGCGACGCTTGCGCAGCTCGAAGCGTTGTGGCGGACGGATCAGCCGGCTGCGCTTGCCTCCTCCGCGCGTGACGGCGTCGACGCGGCCGCCCGGATCGTTGCGGATGCCGCGGCCAACGACACCGCCGTCTACGGCGTGAACACGGGGTTCGGGAAGCTCGCAAGCGTCAAGATCGACGCCAGCGATACCGCGCGGCTTCAGCGCAATCTGATCCTGTCACACTGTTGCGGCGTGGGCGCGCCGCTCGACGTCCCAAGCACCCGCCTGATGATGGCGTTGAAGTTGCTGTCTCTCGGGCGTGGAGCATCCGGTGTGCGGTGGGAGATTATCGCACAGCTGGAAGCAATGCTCGCTGCCGGTGTTACGCCGCTCGTGCCGGGTCAGGGATCGGTCGGCGCTTCCGGTGATCTGGCGCCGCTTGCGCACATGACGGCCGCGATGATGGGCGAGGGCGAGGCGTTTTTTGACAGAGAGAAAATGCCAGCGGGACGCGCGCTGCAGCGGGCCGGGCTCGCGCCCTGTGTGCTTGGCCCGAAGGAAGGGCTTGGCCTTATCAACGGGACGCAGTTTTCGACGGCTTGCGCGCTGACCGCCTTGTTCGACGCGTGGCGTAACGGCGTCGCAACCATCGCCTCGGCCGCGCTTTCGACCGATGCGATCATGGGCTCCACCGCACCACTGACGCCGGAGATCCACATGCTGCGCGGCCACGCCGGGCAAGTCGCCGTTGCGCGGGAATTGCGCTCCATCATGGCCGGGTCGGAAATCCGTGAAAGCCATCGTGACGGCGATGCACGCGTGCAGGACCCGTACTGCATCCGGTGCCAGCCTCAGGTCACCGGCGCGGCGCTCGATCTGTTGGGGTTCGCCGGCCGTACGCTGGAGATCGAAGCCAATGCGGTGACTGACAATCCGCTCGTCCTCGTCGCGGAAGGGCGCATCGTGTCGGGCGGAAACTTCCACGCGGAGCCGGTTGCTTTCGCGGCCGATCAGATCGCGCTGGCGATCAGCGAGATCGGCGCGATTGCACAGCGCCGCGTCGCGCTCATGGTCGATCCGGCCCTGTCATTCGACCTGCCGCCATTTCTGACGCCGGACCCGGGGCTGAACTCGGGACTGATGATTGCCGAAGTTACGACGGCGGCGCTGATGAGCGAAAACAAGCATCTCGCGACGCCGTGCTCGACCGATTCCACGCCGACCTCGGCTAATCAGGAAGACCATGTGTCGATGGCAGCGCATGCCGCGCGGCGGCTTTCCCGGATGAACGCCAATCTTGCGACGATCATCGGCGTCGAGTTGATCTGCGCCGCGCAGGGTGTCGCTTTCCGGGCGCCGCTGCAGACCAGTCCGCGCCTGCAGGCATTAATCGCGATGATCCGCGAACAAGTGCCGCCACTGACGGACGACCGGTTCATGGCCGGCGATCTCGAAGCGGCTGCGGAGCTTGTCCGGTCTGTGCCACTTATTTCTTTCCCCGGCGTTGGGGAGTCCTTGGACGCTACGGCGACGGAGCCCTTATCAGTTACAGCGACGGAGCCTTTATCAGTTAGGGCAACGGAGCGGGGCGGATGAGCCCCGTCGATGTGCAGCGCGGAAGCAGTGCGCTTGTGCTCGCCTTTCCCCACGCCGGCACCGATGCACCGGAGGAAATTGCCGGGGCATTGAACGATGTCGGACGTGCGCTCGCCGATACTGACTGGCACATCGACCGGCTGTACCAGGGGCTGGTGGATGACGCGACGACCGTGCGGGCGACCTTCCATCGCTATGTGATCGACGCGAACCGTGACCCGGATGGGGGCAGTCTCTATCCCGGGCAGAACACGACCACGCTCTGTCCGCTGACCGATTTCGATGGGCGGGAGATCTACCGCGCGGGCGCCGCGCCTGATGCACGCGAGATCGACCGCCGCCGCCGGTCATACCACGCGCCTTATCATGAGGCGCTCGCGGCGGAACTTGCGCGCGTTCGCGATCTGCATGGCCATGCGATCCTTTATGACTGCCACTCGATCCGCTCGCACGTGCCGTTCCTGTTCGAGGGTGAGTTGCCGGTCCTGAATGTCGGCACCAACGGCGGCGTGACGTGTGCACCGGCAATCGAAGCGAGCGTGTACGGGCGGGCTGTCGCGTCCGGGTTCGATGCGGTGCTCAACGGCCGTTTCAAAGGAGGATGGACGACGCGGCATTACGGCCGACCGGCTGACGCACTTCACGCGATCCAGATGGAGATCGCGCAGCGCGCCTACCTTGCCGACGAGGCGCCACCCTGGCGCTACTGTGCGGAGACGGCCGAACCACTTCGCGCGGTGCTGCGCGAAATGCTTTCCGCGCTG
>JBCBJG010000119.1:0-9169 GCA_038523655.1 Pseudomonadota bacterium
CAGCAGATCCTCGAGAAGGAGCGTCGCGGAGATTATCTCGGCGCGACCGTGCAGGTCATCCCGCACGTCACGAACGCGATCAAGGAATTCGTCCTCGACGGAAACGACGGGATCGATTTCGTGCTCTGCGAAATCGGCGGCACCGTCGGCGACATCGAGGGCCTGCCCTTCTTCGAGGCGATCCGCCAACTCGGCAACGAACTGCCGCGCGGCGACGCTATTTTTATCCATCTGACGCTGATCCCGTGGATCCCGGCGGCGGGCGAGCTCAAAACCAAGCCGACGCAGCATTCTGTCAAGGAGCTGCGCTCGATCGGCATCCAGCCCGATATCCTGCTTTGCCGGTGTGACCGGGAAGTGCCGGCGGATGAGCGGCGAAAGATCGCGTTGTTCTGCAACGTGCGGCCCGAGGCCGTTATCCAGGCGCTCGATGTGCCGAGCATCTACGACGTCCCGGCGGCCTACCACTCTGAAGGGCTCGACGCGGAAGTCCTGAGCGCGTTCGGCATCGAGGGCGCGCCTCGGCCGAACCTTGCGAAATGGGATCGGATTTCGCGGCGGGTCAACGCGCCGGACGGTGATGTCACGATCGCGGTGGTCGGCAAGTACACGGGTCTGCTCGACGCCTACAAATCACTGAGCGAAGCGCTGGTGCACGGCGGCATCGCCAACCGGGTGCGCGTGCGGATTGACTGGATCGAGAGTGAGGTTTTCGAGAGCGAAGACCCGGCACCGCACCTCGAGCATGTGCACGGCATTCTTGTCCCGGGCGGGTTTGGCGAGCGCGGGGCGGAGGGAAAGATCCGAGCGGCCCAGTTCGCGCGGGAAAGAGAAATTCCATACTTCGGCATTTGTTACGGAATGCAGATGGCGGTGATCGAGTCGCTACGGGCGGACGGTGAGGTGCCCGGGGCGACCTCAACAGAGTTTTATTCGAGCGCGGACGATCCGGTGGCTGCCGCGCGCGCTGAGGGCACGCCCGTCGTCGGGATCATGACCGAGTGGATGAAGGGCAATGAACTCGAGCAGCGCGAGGCGACCGGCGATCTTGGCGGTACAATGCGGCTCGGCGCATACAAGGCGATGCTCGCGCCCGGCAGCCGCGCCGCGGAGATATATGGCAGTCAGGAGATCTCGGAGCGGCATCGCCACCGCTATGAAGTGAACATGCATTTCCGCGATGCCATCGAGGCAACCGGCATGCGGATCAGCGGCACGTCGCCGGACGGGTTGCTGCCGGAGGTTGCTGAAATCCCCGAGCACCCGTGGTTCATCGGCGTACAGTATCACCCGGAACTGAAAAGCCGACCATTCGACCCGCACCCGCTGTTCGCGAGCTTCATTGAGGCGGCAGTTACGCAGAGCCGGTTGGTTTAGGGTACGATCGTCCCCACCTGCGCGCCATGAAAACAGTCATAATACTGATCGTCCTGGGCCTTTTTGCTGGTGTTGCGCGCTTTGCGTTCCCGACAGTCTTCAAAGCCTTCCGGCCGGGCGCGCCCGCCGACACTAACGCGCACATCGTCAACCAGGCCATGGGCCGTTGGGAAAGCGGACACAATACAATTTCGCTTATCCGGAAGCCGCTTCGCAAAGGCGAGCATCGGCGCCGATAGCGCGATACGTTGTGTGGACTATGGGCCGTGTTAGGCTCCCGCAATGGCCGTATCCGCACCCCAACGTATGACCTTCGGCGAGTGGCTCGATTGGGCGTCGAAGCAGGAAACGCGCTCCGAGCTAATTGAGGGCCAACCATTCGCGATGTCGCCGGAGCGCGTCGGCCACGGGCGGAGCAAGGCAGCTCTGTTCGTCGCGTTAACTGACGCGTTACGCGCAGCCGGGCTTGCGTGCGAGGCGATCATGGACAGCGTATCTGTCAAAATCGATGATCTGCATGGGTTCGTGCCGGACGCGCTAATCTATTGCGGCGACAAACTCCCGTCGGAGACAGTGGTCATCGACGAGCCTCTGGTCGTCTTCGAGGTGATCAGCCCGGGCAGCGTCGCCCGCGATACGATTATGAAGCTCGAAGGTTACTTTCGTGTCGCCAGTATCGCGCACTACGTCATCGTCGATCCGTGGGAAGAGCGCGTCCTCGTGCACAGCCGCTCCAAACGCGGCGAGATCATCACGAAAAGCATCACCACGGCGACGTTCGACCTCGACCCGCCGGGCATTACCCTCGCTCCGGCAAGCTTCTGGGATCGCGACTAGCCCGCCCGATTATCCAAGCAATGCGAGACGCTTGCGCAGACCGTCGAGGATACTGTCCACCATCTCTACCGGTAGCGTTCCACTGCCTTCGTTGCCCCCTGACTGCCCCTCCTAGCGCTTGGCGGCAGCCGTCGCGGCGCTAGACCACGAACCGGGCGATTAGTTCGTCGTCGGTGATATCGCGGTGTGTGAAGCCCTGATCGAGCATGCGCGCTTCAAGCGTTGTGAAGTTCGCGGGATCGGCGCTTTCGATGCCGATCAGGATCGAGCCGAAATTGCGGGCGGACTTTTTCAGATATTCAAAGCGGGCAATATCGTCGCCCGGCCCGAGAAGATCGAGGAAGTCGCGGAGTGCGCCCGGGCGCTGGGGCAGGCGCAAGATGTAATATTTCTTCCGCCCGGTGGCGCGCAGCGCGCGCTCTTTAACCTCTGGCAGGCGTTCGAAGTCAAAATTGCCGCCGGTCGTTACGCAGACGACGGTCTTGCCAGCGAGCGTGGAGCTGGGGATCGCGTTGAGCGCATGCAGGGCGAGTGCGCCGGCGGGTTCGAGGACGATGCCCTCGCTGTTCAGCATCTCGATGATCGTGCCACAGAGATGGTCTTCATCGACGATGACCATCTCGTTCGGATCGTAGGTGCGGAGCATCTCAAAATTGAGCGCGCCGATTTCAGCAACCGCTGCGCCGTCGACGAACGTGTTGACGGCGTCGAGGCGAACGCGCCGACCCTCGCGGAGGGACTGGCGCAAACTTGGCGCACCGGCCGGCTCTACCAGGATGATTTTCGTCTCCGGAGAATGGGCTGCAAGGACGGGGGCCATGCCCGCCGACAGGCCACCTCCGCCGACCGGCAGAACCAGGACGTCGATCGGGGAGGGCGCTTGCGCAAGTACTTCCAAAGCGACGCTGGCCTGGCCCTCGATGACGTCCGGGTGATCAAACGGTGGGACGAGGATGGCGCCGGTGTCGGCCGCGCGCGCGATCGCTGCCTGGTAGCACTGATCGAATATATCGCCTTCCAATTCGATCGTGATGCGATCACCGCCGAATTCCCGGGTCTTGGCGACCTTCTGTTCGGGCGTGGTCACCGGCATGAAGATCGTGCCGTCGACGCCGAAGTGGCTGCAGGCGAAGGCGAAGCCCTGGGCGTGGTTGCCGGCCGATGCGCAGACGAAACGCGGGGTGGGATGCGCGCCATTCGCGCTCGCGGAATGCTCGGGCGTCGTCTCGCTGGTCGCGCTGAGCGCCTTGCGGAAGAAATTGTATGCCCCGCGCAATTTGTAGCTGCGTACCGCGGTGAGGTCCTCACGCTTGAGGAGAATATTTGCGCTGTAACGCTGTGAGAGCAGCGCGTTTGCCTGAAGTGGTGTGGGGGACACGACCTCGCGCATGGCGTCGGCGGCGGCCCGTGCGTTGTCGATGAATGCGGCATGGTCCCCGCTAACTGCCGCCGCTATTGCCAGCTCGGCGTTGGGGCGATCAGCAGCGGGTAAGGTCATTTTGCGTGGCCCTGCGAAGTATGTGCGCGGTTGGTGTCAGGTGACCCAGTCCGGTTGACCCAGTCCGGTTGACCCAGTCCAGGCGACCAAGTCTGGCCGAGCCAGTCCAGCCGACCGGCTCTCTCTGATACGCGCACGCCGTGCCTCCCGGAAGCCGCGCAGTTTTTACAGCTCACAATCGGAAACAACGCCGTGAGCGGCCCGGTCGAGCTGCGCCCGCCTAAGGGATGCTGCACCCGACGCTGACGCAGGCCGTCAGCATGACCGCTGGAATGGCGGCACATGCTGAGGGCGATCCGCTACGTGACCAACGGACCCCGATCGCATGCCGCGATGCCTGGCCGGTCATTCTGCCTGCCTGCACGTCGGGCCTCCCGGGGTTTGCCGCCTCGCGCAAACCCATGCGGGGGTCGACGAGCAGCGTCACAGCGGAAACCCGACGTGTATCATCAGCGGGATCAGGCTGTCTCTTCAGTCGAAGCTTCACCGGCGGATTCGTCGCCTTCCGCGGCATCGCCTTCGCCGGCTTCGCTCGCGCCTTCCTCGAAGATTTCCTCGATATCGAGCAGGTCGTCGTCGTCCTCATCATCGTCGAACGCGTTGATGTCCTCGCCCCGGGCCTGGCGCTCGGCTTCGTCGTCGGAACGGGCGACGTTGATCGTCACTTCCGCTTCGACTTCCGGGTGCAGCTGCACATTCATCTCGTGGAGGCCGAGTGCCTTGATCGGGCGGTCGAGCAACACCTGACGGCGCAGGATCGAGAAGCCGTTTTCAGAGATCGCATCGGCGATGTCGCGGGTAGAGACGGAGCCGTAGAGCTGACCCGTGTCGCCCGCCTGGCGGATAATCACGAAGCTCTCGCCGTTCAGTTTGTCGGCGACGCCTTGCGCCTCGGACTTGGCTTCGAGGTTGCGGGCTTCGAGCTGAGCGCGGTCGCGCTCGAAGACTTCGCGGTTTGCCTTGTTGGAGCGGAGCGCTTTGCCCTGCGGAAGGAGATAATTGCGTGCATAGCCATCCTTGACGGTGACGATGTCGCCCATCTGGCCGAGCTTGGCGATGCGCTCGAGGAGAATAACGTCCATGGGTTTGGCCTTTCAGTTGGTCGTGTGTTCGTAATGAATGGGTCGAGGCCGCGTGGTGGGGCTCGATGACGGATTTTAATCCTGGCCGGGCGCGAGCGGTGGCGGTGGGCCGGAACTGACGCGCCGGGCACGTAGGCGCGGGCGAAAGCCAAAGGCAAAGTCCGCGATCGCGAGGGCTGCGAGGAACGGCGCCACGAGGTGGCCGACAAACAGAAGCCCGGCGTAGATGATGCCGAGTATGAACGCCCGCGCGCTCCGCCCGAGGGACCATTCGTGGATCACTGCAAGCCCGATCAGGACGAGGGCAAAGACTGCAGCGCCAGCGAATGCGATCGCGACCCGGCCAGGCGCGCCGCCAAGATTGATGACAATGAGCGCGATCCCGAGGCCGAATAGAAGGATCCGCGGTAGGGCGGTTTCGCGCAATGGTGGGACTGGCCGGGCAAGCAGGCCGCGAGCCGCGGTGATCCGCCCGGCGAGCCACAGGTTGAGGCACATCGCGAGCATCCAGCCGATCGCAGCGGCGGCGGGCAGGACGAGCGCAACCCCCTCCTTGAGGCTGCCGAGCTGGTCGGGTGTGAGTTGCTCGCGCAGCCCGGGCGCGAGGCGCGTGTCGAGCAGCGAGTCCAAGGCCTCGTGGACATTGGCGGTGTAGCGCGTGTCGTCGACGCCGAAGGCGAGCGTCATCATGCTTGCGAGCGCGACGGCAATGAAGACGATCGCCGTGAGTAGGCTCGATGGGCTCAGCCAGACGCCGGGATCTCGCGGATCGACGCCGTCAATCGTTGCCGGATGCGCCTTGAAGCTGTCGACAAGCCGGCCGTCTGGCGTGCGCCAGGCGCCAGTCAAGTGTGCGAGCAGGACTACCGGGAGCGCGACGACCACTGCATATGCAAGACCGGCGATCCCGCTGCCCTGCGAGAACAGGAATGTCATCGAGGCGCCGACCAGCCCCGCCAGGGCCGCAACGGGCCATCCGTAGGCGAGACCCACAACCAGGCCGGGCAGCGGCACCACCAGCGCGATCACCCCGCCACCAACGCCTGACAGCAGCACGAGCAGAAACGTGGCCGCGCCGGCAGCAATGCCGATCGCCCAGATGTTCGGGCTGGATTTTGCGGTCTGGTTTGTCATGAACGCTGTCCCGCAGGGCGGTTAGGCGCGGCGCACGGGCGCCGGGCCAGCGAATAGATAAGATGCCGAAGTCGACGCCATCGCCGCAAAGCACGGCGGCGGGGTCCGTCAATCAGCGGGCTAGTCGATTTTGTACGGCATCAGCGCGAGGAAGCGTGCACGCTTGATCGCGCGGGCGAGTTCACGCTGCTTCTTTGCGGACACGGCCGTGATGCGGCTCGGCACAATCTTGCCGCGCTCACTCACATAACGCTGAAGCAGGCGGACATCCTTGTGATCAATCTTCGGCGCCTTGTCGCCGGAGAATGGGCAGGTCTTGCGCCGGCGGAAAAACGGCCGACGAACGGGAAGCTGGGCAATCTGCATGGGTCAGGTCCTCCGGTCGGGTCAGCTGGCAGCGGGGGCGGATGGGCGAGGCCCGCGATCTTCGCGTGGTCCCCGATCACGGCCACCGCGCGGGCCACCACGACCACCACGCCGGTCGTCACGGTCGTTCTTGCGCAGGATCGCGGACGGTTCGGATTCCAGCTCGTCGACCTTCAGCGTCAGGAAACGCAGGATGTCCTGGTTGATCAGCATCAGCCGCTCGACCTCGGCGATCGGCGCGTGCGGGCTGTCGATGTTCAGCAGCGTGTAATGCGCCTTGCGGTTCTTCTTGATCTTGTAGGCGAGCGGGCGAACGCCCCACTGCTCAGTCTTGGTGACGGAGCCGCCACCTTCCTCGATGATCTTAGTGTATTCTTCCGTCAGCTGCTCGACCTGCTGGTTCGAGATGTCCTGACGCGACATGAAGACGTGCTCGTAGAGCGGCATCGTATCGGCCTTTCCGGTTTGGGTCCGATGGCGGGTGCCACCGGCGCGGATCGGCGCAAAGCCCCTCTCGGGCCCGTCGCTGCGGCATGCCGCACGAAAGGCCTTGAAGACGACCGTCAAGAGCGAAGACACCGGCACCCGCGCGACCTGGTGGTCAAGCATTCCCAACAAGCATGTCGGATGGCGCCGTCCAGCCTTCAGCCGAACCGCGTTGCGATCGTATGCCGTACGATCCGGCCCGCGGTCAACGGGTTCGTGTGCGGTGACGTGTCGGTAAATGCCCCTTTGCGGGCGAAGCGGCGTATGACGGGCATACGCCCCCCCCTCCCAAAAAAAGCGTTGGAAGCCGCGTTCATGGACTCACTTACTCAATTCGCGCTTGGCGCTGCCATCGGGGAGGCGGTGCTCGGCCGGCGAATTGCGGCAAAGGCGATGCTTTACGGCGGAGCGATCGCGACGCTGCCCGACCTCGACGTTTTTATCCCGATGGGCAGTCCGGTGGCGGATTTTGTCTACCATCGAAGCTGGACGCATTCGCTCATCGTCCTCGCCGTCGCGGCACCCATCGTGGCCTGGGTAATCCATCGCCTGCGCGGCGATCCACCGGAGTGGTACCGCACGTGGCTTCTGCTTGCGGCACTCGCACTGCTGACCCATCCGCTTCTCGATGCGTTCACCGTCTACGGGACCCAGCTCCTCTGGCCGCTGACGAATTATCCGTTTGGAGTCGGCTCGATGTTCATCATCGATCCGGCGTACACGCTCACGCTGATCTGTGGGCTGATCGCAGCGCGGTATTATGGGATTTTCGAAGATACGCGGCGGCGGGCCATCGCCGGGGCACTGGTGCTCAGCACGATGTACCTCGCTTGGAGCGTCGCCGCGCAGACGATCGCCGCGCAGGCGGCCGAGGCTAAATTGCCGGAAGGGTTTGCCGACGGCGAACGCATCACGATCGCGGCGCCATTCAATACGCTTCTCTGGCGAACCATCGCCGTCTCCGACGACGGATCGCGGTATGCGGTCGGCTACAACTCATTGATCGATGGGCAGGACGGGCCACGCTTCACGCCGTTCGATGCCAATCATGCGTTGCTCGATGGGCTGGAGACCTACTGGCCGGTTGCGCGCCTAAAAGCGTTCACCGGTGGAATCTATCGCGTCCGCGAGGCGGTAGAGGCGGCGGGCGATGCCGAGATCAAGAAGACGGAGAGCCGCCTCGTACTCACCGATCTGCGAATGGGTGTCGAAGGTCGCTATGTGTTTTCGTTCGTCGTCGGCACGCGCCAGAAGGAAGGCGAGGTCGTACGCTCGCTCCCCACCCCCAACGCCCGGGTGGTGCCCCAGCGCGATCTTTCCGGCTTCGGCCGCGTGTTCGCGCGCATCATCGATCCAACCATCGAGATCGTGCCGCGCAGCGAGTAGCACTGCGTGCATGACAGGCAACTTCCTGCACCTTCCGGATATGTGATTTTTGCTCCAGCCCCCGGAAAGTCACGCGCAAAGCCCGCCTGATCCATTGAGGCGGAGGTGAGTAGTTCCTAAGCTGATTGCGGGTGTACGGAGGTAATCTAATGCTCCTCGTTGCGTGGGCAGCCACTGTGGCTGTCGAGCTGGTTTTGACGTTCGGTTTCATCGCCGCCATCGCAGTGTTTTCGAAGTTCGCGCATTCACCGTTCGTGATGAACTTCGTCACGACGCTGATCGCGTCGGCTGCGCTCGTCTTCAAGTTCTGGATCTTTTTCGGCGTCTGGGAATGGGAGTATCTCGTTGGATCGGTGATTATCTCGCTTGGGGCGACGGCTGTCGCCTACATCGCAGCCTCGGCGAGTAACTCGATCGGCCGGGAAAGCTACCGGCGAGCTAACACACTGTTGGCGGTTTACGGAGATATGCGCCAAGGCTGGCTGAATTTCCTCTTTGCCTTCGCGATCGTCGGGCTTAATCTTTATATTGTTTGGGTCGTCTATTCGCTCTCGCAGACACCGAATACCGAGGTGGTCGTCGCAGAAGCGATGCGCTGGTATTTTTCCTACGGCGCGGTGCTCAGCTTCATGCTTAGTACGTTGGCGCCGCTCAAACTCATCTTCGATAGCACGGTTGGGCCGGTGACCCGGAACGTGCTGGCGGGTGCCACGCTGATCAGTTTCGGCGTCTTTGCGTGGCGCGTGCTTTACCCATTTCTGATCGGCGACACGACGGCCGGGGCGATCGCGATCGACAACTATGTTCTTGTGCTCGCCGGAGTCGGGGCAGCGTTCTACATCGCATTCGTTGTCGCGACGACGCTTGTGGGTGGGCAGAGGTTTCGCGCCGAGAAACTCGTGACCGAGCAGCGCACGCGCCGCCTGCTCCGCGATGTGAATAACCTCGCGACGGTGCCGGAAGAGGCGCCGATCCGGAAATTCAAACTCGACGAGTTGATCTC
>JBCBJG010000120.1:0-9162 GCA_038523655.1 Pseudomonadota bacterium
AAAGGATTGCGCGGCCGTGAGGGCGGGTTCGCGAGCCGGTCCCACGCGGCAGCGTCGATCTCTGCAATTTCCGTTTCCACGCGGATGTGCGCGGCGTCGGTCGGATCCGGCGATGGATCGGAATCGCTCATGCACTCGCCTGCCAGCTGAGGTTAGCGGTCTTGAGACTGTACGTGCGCGGTGTGCGCTTCGCTCACTGAATCCGCGGCCGTGCGGTCAGGCGTCGTCGTCGGTCCCGCCTTCTGGCTGATCGGGCACGAACCCTTCGAACACCATCGCATCCGCCAGCGCGGCGGCCGCAGCCCGCTCGTCGACCGTGCGCACTGTCCACGTGAGTAATGGCACGCCCGCCCGGCGAAGCAACTGCGGCGCGATGGCGGCGAGCGATGTGATCTCGTAATTGACGAACGCCGGACGCGCGATGAACGCATCGATCAAATGGCGCAGGCGCAGCCGGTCGCGCAGCGCAGGGACATGCGGGTCCCAGTCCGGCGTCGCGTAGCGGCCAGAGACGATCCCTGCCGGCACCCTCGGATAGAGCGCAGCGCAGCGACGCACGAGCGCGGGGTCGAACGACATGAGCGCGATCGGCCCGTCATAGCCTTCGAGCCCTGGGCGCAGCGCATCGGCAAGGCCGAGTTCGCCTGAGAAATCGGATTTCAGCTCTACATAAAGTGGTACCGCGCCGTCGACGAGGTCGAGCAGGGCCTGGAAGCGGATCGGCCGCTCACCGCCGACGAGGTAGACCAGTCGCTCCATGTCAGCCCGCGTGTGATCGCGAACACGCCCGTGCGCCGACGTCAGCCGTTCCAGCGAGAAGTCGTGAAACACGATCGCCTTGCCGTCGCGCGTGAGCTGGATGTCGACCTCGATGCCGAAACCGGCCTCGCGGGCCGCCGCGATGGCAGCGGGAGAATTTTCCAGACGCCCGTCGCTTACATCATGGAGCCCGCGGTGGGCGATGGGGCCGAGCGGCCAGTCGAGTTTGGCACCGCGGGTCATTCAGTCAGCTCCGCCGTCGCCCTGAGGCAGACTCTGTAAGGCACGCGTCGCAAACGGGCACCAGTGAGCCAGGCATTGCGCAGGGAACCGCGCACGCGCCGCCAGGCAGTCTCTACGCGTCCGGCGCACGGACGGCGACCATCGCGTCGACTTCCACGCAAGCACCGAATGGCAGGCTGGCGACACCAACCGCGACCCGCGCGTGAACGCCGGCATCACCGAAGACCTCTGCAATCAGGTCAGACGCGCCATTCACGACCATCGGATGATCCGTGAACGTCGGCGTCGCGGCGACAAAACCACCAAGACGGATTACCCGCTCAACCTGCTCGAGTGACCCGAGCGCAGCCTGAATCTGAGCGAGGATGTTGATTGCGCATAGCCGTGCAGCGGTTTGCCCATCGGGAACGTCAACGCCGTCGCCAAGCAGGCCCGTGTGTGTAACCGCGCCGTTTTCCATCGGCAGCTGACCCGATACCGTCAGCACACCCGCATGGAGGACGAATGGCGTGTAGTTCGCGGCTGGAGCCGCCGCCTCTGGCAGCGTGATCCCGAGTTTCTTGAGCCGCTCGGCGATGGTCGTCATGGCAATGCTCGATCTTTGTGGTCGACGGGCGCGAACCTGGGTCGCGGAAGGGTCGCCGGTACGGACCGTGATGTCCTCTGGCGGCGGGGATCGCGCGACCTACGCGGCATGAACCGCGTTCATAGGCTGTCAAAGCCTGCCGCGCCACACTGCCGGACAACGCGCCGCCAGGGTTTTAGGCAACCTGAGAATTTGGGTCGACTTGCCCCACTTCCGTCCTGCCGAATGCTTTATTGTTACTCCGGCCGCCATGCGCCTGAGCAGAAAGAGGATGATCCGATGTCCCGTTTCTCAAGCCGCCGGAAATTCGCGGCAGCAAGGCCGGCAGCGCTCAACGCCGTTGCGGCGGCAGGCACCATGCTCGTCAGCGGAATGCTGGCGTGCAGTTCGCAGGCACACGCCGCCGGGCTCGCACCTCACCGCGCGGTCTACGAAATGCGCCTCGACGGCGCCAACTCGGGCGCGGGCATCGCCGGGCTCGTTGGCCGCATGGTTTTCGAGTTCCGAGGCTCGTCGTGCGACGGCTACACGCAATCGATGCGCCTCGTCACCCGCGTCACTGGCCGTGACGGGCAGGGCAGCGTCTCGGATGTGCGCACGTCCAGTTGGGAGGCGGGCGACGGCGATGTGTTCAAGTTTTCCTCCACAACCTTGCGCAACGCCCGCTTGAGTACAGCCAGCTCGGGAAGTGCGGAGAGGAGCACGGATGACCGCACGACGATCACTGTCGACAAACCGGCACAAACCCGTAGTGCAATCGACGGGGAGGTCATGTTCCCGGTCACCCACACCCGCGAAATTCTCGAGCGGGCCCGCCGCGGAGAGCGCTTTCTGGCCGCTGATGTGTTCGACGGCTCGGAAGAGGGAAAGAAATATTTCCGCACCACCACCGTGATCGGCCGACGCAGGGCCGCCGACGACCAGCAAGCCGTGCCTGCCGACCGCTTTGGCCTTGCCGGCCTCGCCTCATGGCCGGTCTCGATCGGTTATTATGAGGAAACCGTTTCCGCAGACGCGGAGGGACGATCCGGGCCGGAGCCGGACAGTGAGCGCCCGCAGGCCGAGGGCGAGACGCTGCCGACCTACGAGATGGCCTACAGTTTCTTCGAGAACGGCGTCGCGCGTGGCCTGAAGATCGACTACGGCACGTTCCGCGTGCGCGGTACGCTGTCCGACATCACCTACTACGACCAGTCCGCCTGCGACTGAGCGGCTCGGTTGGTGGGCGATGCCGGGCCTAGTGGCCAAAGCCGCGCCGCTCCTCGAACGCCGCTCGCCGCCCCATGACGCGCCGGCTTGATGACCGCGTGCGGCGTATCGCTGAAGACGTGCGCCGCCATCCGCGCCGGCAGCGCGTCATAAATCTCCGTGACCTCCGACAGGCCCCCACCAACGACGATAACGTCGGGATCGACCAGGTTGACGACAACCGAGAGCCCTCGCGCAAGGCGGTCGAGGAAGTCATCGAACACGGCGGCGGCAAGCTGATCGGATCTGACGTCACCATGCAGATCTTCGCCCGTTGTGACAGCGTTCTCGGCTCGGCGAAATCGGCGTGCCGCGGCAATAATCTCCTCGCTTGTCTTCAGCTCGGCGTCGTCGACACCTGCTCGTCGCACATAGTCCGCCGCGATTGCCGGGCCGCTGATCCAGGTCTCGAGACATCCGCGTCGGCCGCACCAGCAGAACGGGCCGGGTATCTCATCCAGGCGCGGTGCGGGCAGGGGCGTGTGGCCCCATTCCCCGCGGATGCCGAGCGCTCCGTCTGCGACCCGCCCGTCGATTGCGATCGCACCACCGCATCCAGTTCCAAGGATCACCCCGAACGCGCTTTGTGCACCCTTCGCTGCGCCATCCTGAAGTTCGGATACCAGCAGGCAGTTCGCGTCGTTTGCGGTGCGCACGGGTCGGTTGAGCGCGGCGCCGAGGTCGTCCACAAAATTCCGTCCGTTGAGCCAGGTGGAGTTCGCGTTCTGGACGCGCCCTGTGCGCGCACTGATCGAACCGGGCATCCCCACGCCGACCGGGACCGCAGATGACTTCTCGCCGCCCGCCTCATCGTGTTGCGCGAGCCTGGCCACCACCTCGGCAATCGCGCGGATTGTCCGGTCGTAATCGTCTCGGGGCGTCGGGATGCGCGCGTCGGCGATGACGGTATCGTCGCCCGCTAACAGGACCCCGGCGATTTTCGTGCCCCCAAGATCGATCCCGATCCTCAGGTAAGGCACGTCAGTGGTCATCATGCGCAGCAAGATCGCCGGCCAACGTATGGTGCGCCCGCATGATCGACGTGCTGGCGTGCCCGCGCGCTGCGCTGAAGCTCAGCAGAAGCGAGTCATCGTCGACAAGAAATCGAAGCACCGCCGCAAGCGTATCGCGCTCTCCCACTTGCGATGCGATGGCCTGCGGGTTTGTGCCCGCGGCGGTACAGAACCGCTCGAACGTTGCGGGCTGGCCGGCAATGAACCCGAGCGCCTCAGCACCGATCGTCTCTGCCTCATCGAAGGTCATGCCTGTGCCGCCGACGCCAATTTGCTGCTGTTCAGGTCGCGCATTCACTGACCGCCTATTGCCGTGCCAGTGCGCGCCAGACAGGCGCCGCGGCGCGCGCACGGATCAGCACGCTAACTTTCGGTTAATCACTTGGTTACGGCTTTCTGACAAGCTCATGAGGCTCCGGTCTTGGCGAATCGGTGCACATTGGAGCGGGGCAGGCGAATGACACGAGAGGCAGTGCTCGCCGGCCATGAGGGAGGTCACCCAGTCACGGAGACGGGCATGACCAAGACGGTTCTCATCGTGGAAGACAACGAGCTCAACATGAAGCTCTTCCACGATCTGCTCGACGCGCAGGGATACCGGACAGTCCAGACGCACGAGGGCCTGAAGGCGATGGACCTCGCGCGGACGCACCGTCCGGACATGATCCTGATGGACATCCAGTTGCCAGAGGTCTCCGGCCTCGAGGTGACGAAATGGCTGAAGGATGACCCCGAGCTCGCGCATATCCCGGTCGTCGCCGTGACGGCTTTCGCCATGAAGGGAGACGAGGAGCGCATCCGCCAGGGCGGCTGCGAGGCCTACATCTCCAAACCGATTTCCGTGCCGGGGTTCCTCGCAACCGTGCGCACGTTCGTCGGTGAGGATTGAACCACAGCTGGCGGTGGGAGCTGGAGCGTCATGACGGCCCGCGTACTCGTAGTTGACGATATACTCGCGAACATCAAATTGCTCGAAGCGCGGCTTCAGGCGGAATATTTTGAGGTGCTGACCGCGACGAGCGGGCGCGAGGCACTAGAGATCTGCGCGAACGACAGCGTCGACGTGATCCTGCTCGACGTGATGATGCCGGAGATGGACGGCTTCGAGACCTGTCGCAGGCTCAAGGCCGACCGCCGCACGCAGCACGTGCCCGTCGTCATGGTCACTGCCCTCGATCAGATCTCCGACCGGGTGCAGGGCCTCGAGGCTGGTGCGGACGATTTTCTCACCAAACCGGTCGATGAGATTGCGCTCGTCACGCGCGTCCGCAATCTCGCGCGGGTGAAAACCCTGAATGACGAGATGATCATGCGCGCCGCTTCCGGTCGCGGTCTTGGTCTCGACGGAGATTTCGAGTTCGACGCGTCCGATCCCGGCGAAGGCGGAACGCTGCTTCTGGTGGACGACGATGCCCGCCTTGGGCCGCGCCTCGCCCAGGAGCTCGCCCGCCAGCACAATGTGCAGGTCCAGCCGGATCTTCAGTCCGCGCTGCTGCTCGCGACGGAGAATGACTACGACGTGGTCATCGTCAGCCTCAGTCTCTCGACCGGGGATGGTCTGCGGCTTTGCTCGCAGTTGCGCTCGATAGACCGCACGCGCCACCTGCCGATCATTCTCACCGTCGAGCCGGGTCAGGAAGCCCGCCTGTTGCGCGGCCTCGACATGGGGATCAACGACTACGTGATCCGCCCGATTGACCGGCACGAGATCAAGGCGCGGGTACGCACCCAGGTGAAGCGCAAACGGTTCTCGGAAGCCCTGCGCAACCAGATCGAGCGTCGCGTGGAACTCGCGGTCGTCGATCCGCTCACCGGCCTCAACAACCGACGCTTCCTCGAGAGCCACATGGGCGCGCGCGTGCGCGAAGCGATTGACCGGAATAAGCCGCTCTCGACCTTGATCATCGACGTGGACCACTTCAAGAGCGTCAACGACACCTACGGCCACGATGCCGGCGATATGGTGCTCAAGGAGTTCGGCGCACGCCTGCGGCACAACACGCGCGGCATCGATCTCGCCTGCCGCTATGGTGGAGAAGAATTCGTCGTTGTCATGCCGGATACGGACGTCGCGCGGGCCTCACAGGTCGCGGAACGGCTGCGCTCCTGCATCGAGGCCGAGCCATTCAAGACGTCGCATGCGGGAGGGTATATCGACCTGACCGCAAGCGTAGGTCTCGCAACGCTCGCCAACCCGGAAGATACGGCGGAACTGCTGTTGAAGCGGGCCGACATCGCGCTCTATTCAGCGAAGCGCGGCGGGCGCAATCGGGTCATGACGAAGGCGGCATGATCCGCACGGCGGAGGATTAATCTCCGCAACCCGGCTAGGTGCAGGGGCTTTTTCATCCCCACACTTGCCGTTTGACACGAGCTTTAACCGCGCCGCCGCATCCGACCGCCCACCCAACTCCACTTAAGCCTCAATACCGGGCCGGACGGGGTAGGCTCGATGTTTGTGACAATTGAGCACCGCCTGCGGGTATCCACATTGGGCGCATTCCGTTTTGATTATGCAACCAGTGGTGCCTGAAATACCGTCGGTGCACGTTATGGATGCAAGCGCCATGCGATTTAATGCATGGCGTAAGTCAAGCAGTGTTGACAGCACGAATCGCTGCTTGATCGTGATCGTTCGACTGGTCTAGCGTCCAACGCAAGAAATCTTGCACTTGTGTTTCAAGCGTTTTTGTTGGCGCCCGAAAGACACCGCAAGACGAATTCGAGGTCGGGTCGGGCTGGTTGGCCGCATCTCCAGCTTGACCGGGCAGGCTCGCCAGCCGGGTGACGGAGTGGCCTTCGTTGCTTGGCAGATGCGAGCCGACAGAGCGCCTGTCCAATGCCCTCTTTGGCACGCGCTGAACGGTGGCCGACCACCGGTGACGTTCGGGCTTACCCCGCTGCCGGACGCATCTTGGTCGGCCACTATTCCTTCACCGGAATGCTAGCGACCGCGCGTCCGCGCGCTCTAGCGTGGCCGAGGTTGAGCGATTTCGGACGGGGTCTCGCACCTGTCCGCACCCCACCGTGACCTTCGCTGGCGCTACTTGATTTTTGCTTCTTTGAATTCGACGTGTGCACGCGCGATCGGGTCGTACTTCCGCACGGTCATCTTCTCGGTCATCGTCCGCGCGTTCTTTTTCGTTACGTAGAAAAAGCCCGTTCCCGCGGTGCTGACGAGCCGGATCTTGGTCTGGGTCGGCTTGGCCATTGCTCTGCTCTTGCTGTCATCGGGCACCCGAAGGCGCGATACATACGGATCGTGTCTGCGAAGTCAACGAGATCTGCCCGGACCGTTTGGCGCGACGCAGTCGGTGCGCTTCGCGCAATCCGCTAACCGGGTACCTGCAGCGTTTCCTGGCGAAACACGCCGGCACGTTCATAGTAATACGGCAGCGAGCGCCGCCGCTTCGGGCGCCACCGCGCATCGAGCAGCATCTCGGCCTCATCGAGAATTGTCCGCGTCATCACGTGCAGGTTGCACTGCCGGGCTTCCTCGAACGTGAGCCAATTCAGAGCGCCGAGTTCCCCGTCGAGGTCACCACGCTCGCCCGCGAGGCCATCTGACGTCGCGATGAAGAACCGGGTGTCGTACCGCCGGGGACGGCGCGGCGGCGTGATCGCCCGCGCGAAATACATGAGCCTCGAGATCGTGGGCGTATACCCGCGCGCAACGAAAGGCTGCCAAAGCGGTGACCGCGTGCGGATGTTGGGCGCGCGCTTGCCGAAAATGAGTCCTGTCTCCTCGAACAACTCACGCACAGCCGCCAGCGCCAACGCCCGAGCCCTGCGAACGGACGGGGCGCCTTTGATATCCAGCAATAGTTTTTCAGCTTCGAGCGGATGCAGCACGTCACCGAACTGCACCTGACTATCGCAACGCTCCACGCGTCCGCCGGGAAAGACGACCTTGTTCGGGAGAAAAACCTGGCCTGGATGGCGGCGGCCGACCAGCAGACGCGGCGCATCCGCAGAACGATCGATCAGCACCAGGCTCGCCGCATCGCGCGGGCGCAAGTTGACGGCAACCCTTGGCCGATCGGATTGATTAAGCCGCGTGAGCACTGCCGACGTCTCGTCGTCGGGCGCATGTTCCGAACGCACTGCCGTTGTCTTCACGGTCGGGCCTCGCTCGGGTGGTGCGGTGACCGTGGGTCCGGCAGCGGATCAAGCACCGCTTCCGGCTCATCGCCACCGCCGCCGAACCCGTGCATCCGCAACGCCCACTGAACGCCGACGAGCGCGCCCTTGATGCGGGGGAGAAAAAACAACGACAGTGCGATCGTCAGCGCCGGCCAGATCGCCAGATGCACCCAGTATGCAGGCGTGTAGGCGACTTCCAGCCAAAGCAGCGGTGGCACGACGAGGTGCCCGACGACGAACAGCGTAAAATACGCCGGCGCATCATCGGCGCGGTGATGGTGCAACTCTTCCCCACAATGGGGGCAGACGTCGTTCACCTTGAGAAATGCGCCGAACATCGCGCCCTCCCCGCACGCCGGGCAGCGCAAGCGCGCTCCGCGCAGCAACGCGGCCGTCCATGACCGCGCATCGTCGCGCAGCCATGTCGCAACGTCACCGTCCTCGCCGCTGCCGTCACCGTCTGTCCCGTCGTTGTTGGGAACGCCGTGATCTGTCGCCTGCACGCCGTTGCGCCTGTTACGCGCGGCGGTGTCTGCCGAATGTGTAGAGGTCATGCGTGGAAGAAGGGCAGGCGATGCCGCCGTGTCAACCGTACACCGCCGACACTGGCGTTGGCAGCCACGCTTGAGTCCAATCGAGGCACTGTCGACGCACCCTGTCGAAGCACAGTCAGCGAGGTATCAGCGGCGTTTGCGGCGGACCCGTTTCGGGCCCGGTGCGCCACGGCCTCTCGGCCCTCGCACATGTCTCCCGGGCCGCCGGCCCTGCCGTCCTGAAGCAGCGCCACCGATCGGGCGGCCATCGCTCAGCATATCGAAGCGAAGCGCGCCAGCCGTGGGCGCCGCCTCGACGAGCTCCACCTCCACGGCGTCACCCAGCTGATATCCCGCCCCCCTCCGCGAACCGATCATCGCGCGCAGCGTCTCGTCGAACACATAGTAGTCATCGCCGATGGACGAGGCCGGAACGAACCCGTCGGCACCGGTCTCATCAAGGCGCACGAACAGCCCGCTTCGCGTCACGCCTGAAATACGCGCCGTGAACGTCGCGCCGATCCGATCGGCGAGATGTGCTGCGACCAACCGGTCGATCGTCTCGCGTTCCGCCGCCATGGCCCGCCGCTCACGCTCGCTGATCGTGGTCGCGATTTCGCTCAGCATGTCGGCGGTA
>JBCBJG010000121.1:0-9105 GCA_038523655.1 Pseudomonadota bacterium
CATTCCGCTCAACCGTTGGCGCCTGCTGTCGCGCCGGTTCAATCAGGCCGCGCTGCTCGCGACGGCGCTCGGTCGCGAAACCGGCTGGCCCGTTGCGGTCGACGCACTGCGCCGGATCAAACGCACCCGCACACAGGTCGGCCTCACAGCAAACCAACGCCGCAGCAATGTGTCCGGAGCCTTTCGCGTGCAGCCGCGCTATCAAGCCGAAATCCGCGATCGAAATATTCTCCTCGTCGACGATGTACTGACCACCGGCGCAACGATCGATGCGGCTGCGCGTACCTTGCGACGCGCGGGCGCACGCCGGGTCAACGTTGTCACCGTCGCCCGCGTCGTTGCCCCGGTCGTCCCGACGGCCTGAGACACGTATCCGGCGCCCTGACCCGGCGCCTTGACCCGACTGCCTGCCCCAGCGGCATGACGCGGCGCACCTGCCTGGCGAAATGGCTCCGCGCATCGCCGTACCGTGCGAAACGGATCGCTTGCCCCTATATCACGGTGCAGCGCCAGCTGATCCGACCGGCTGTCCGCATGTCTGCCATCTGAACCTGACTGAAGAACCATGATCACGATCTATACCGCCATGCTCTGCCCCTACTGCGCGCGCGCGTTGCAACTGCTGCGCTCGAAGAACGTGGCGATCGAGGAGATCGACGTCACCTATGACCCGGCCGAGCGCGCTCAGATGCGCGCGCGCGCCGGCGGCCGCAATTCGGTGCCGCAGATTTGGGTCGGCGAAACGCACGTGGGTGGGAGCGACGAACTTGCCGCGCTCGAGCGCGCCGGTGAACTCGACCCGATGATTGCCGCTGCCGCGCAATGATTGAGGCGGAGGAAAATCTGCGCCCGTTGCGCGTCGGCCTCGTGCAACTGTGCGTGGGGCGGGAGGTTGCCGCCAACGTCGCAGCTGCCGCATCGCACATCCGCGCTGCGGCGGCCGACGGCGCGACCTATATCCAGACACCTGAGAACACCAATCTCATCGAGCTGAACCGCAAGCGTCTGCTCGAAAGCCTTGGCCCCCGTGACGACACCCGCACGCTCGATGCGTTCCGCGACCTCGCCGCCGAGCTCGGGATCTGGCTGCATCTTGGCTCACTCGTCGTTCGGCTCGCCGATGATCGGACCACCAACCGCGCGCACATGATCGCGCCGGACGGCTCCCTCGCGGCGACGTACGACAAGGTCAATATGTTCGACGCGGTCCTGGCGAATGGCGAGCGCTACCGCGAGTCAGCGGCCTACGAGGCTGGCGATCAGGTGCCGGTGGTCGAGCTGCCGTTTGCGCGGGTCGCGATGATGATCTGCTACGACCTCCGCTTCCCTGCGCTGTATCGTTCAGCGGCGCAGGCCGGCGCGGAGATTTTAACCGCGCCGTCCGCGTTCACCGAGCAGACGGGTATCGCCCATTGGCACGTCCTCCAGCAGGCGCGTGCGATCGAGAACGGCGCTTTTATGATCTCCGCGGCACAAGGCGGCGTGCACGAGAGCGGGCGCCGCACGTTCGGGCACTCGCTCGTTGTCGATCCATGGGGCGCTATTCGCGGCGAGCACGACGGACCGCCTGGCGCCACGGTGCTCGACATCGATCTGGCTGAGGTGGCCCGGACGCGGCGACGCATCGCATCGCTCACGCATGACAGGTCGTTCACATTTTCATTCCATCACGGGCAGCAAGACGAACAAAGAGGTGCGGCATGATCCGGTATGCGCTGTGCTGCGAGAATGCGCATGACTTCGAGGCGTGGTTCCGCTCGAGCGCGGACTACGACACGCAGCGCGCCCGCGGCATCGTGAGCTGTCCGCATTGCGGAAGCACCGAGGTGGAAAAAGCGCTGATGGCGCCGAGCGTCGGAGTAAAAGGCAACCGCCGCTCAACCACCCTGTCGGCGGTTGTGAAGGAGACGCCAGCGTCGCCCGTGGCGGGTCCCACGGCAGCGTCCCTCCCCGCCGAAGCGCAGGAAAAGATCGTCGCCCTTGCCCGCGAGATCCGCGAGCACGTAACCAGTACGTCCGAATTTGTCGGCGAACGTTTTGCCGAAGAAGCGCGCAAGATTCATTACGAGGAAGTCGAGCCGCGCGGGATCTACGGCAAGGCGAGCCCGGAGCAGGCGGCGGAGCTCAAGGAAGAGGGTATCGACGTGCACCCTCTTCCCATCCTGCCGGAAGACCGGAACTAAGTCGTCAGTTCCGCTGAGGCGGGCTCCGCCTCGGGCGCGTCATCAATCTTGGCGTACAAGTGCTCCAGCGGCGCGCAGATCGCCGGGGCTTCGTCGCGGATAAACCGGAGCAGTGCTTTTTCGTTCTCGTGCAGCACGCCGTCGCGGTTCATCCGCGCTGCGAGCCATCTGCCTTCGTCGTCTTCGAGGATTTCCGCGCCCTCGATATCCCTGATCTGACGGGCGAGCTGTCGAGCGTGGTGCTCATCCCCGCTTACAGGCGCATAAATCTCCTTCAGTCCGTCGAGCCGCGGGCGCAGCATGGCGCTGAGTGTCTGTTCGACGCCGGGTGTCGGTGCAGCCAGCCACTCACTGGTGGCGAGTGCTTCCTGTCGACTGGGCGCGCGATAACCCTGGGCAGCCATCAGGTGATTGGCGATTGCCTTGACGAACAGCTCGTTCCAGGCCCCGGCGTTTGGTGCTTCGAACGTCGCGTCGTTGATGTCGAACAGAACCTCCGCTTCTGCGCGCGATACTCCTATGTTCGACGCGCCACCGGCCGCATAGAGCACGCGCGCAATCAGGGCCGCTTCCGCCGCACCGACAACGCCGGGCGTCAGTGCGCCCCCGCCGAGCAGCACGCCGTCGCCTTCGAGTACGGCTTCCCCGATCTGTATGAGCGTGAATTCGCTGAGGCTGTCAGGCGTATCGATGGCGGCTTCGAGCACACCGACGAGCACCTCGAGCGCGATCGGCGAAGAGACCTGCGCGTTCTCGGCGAGGGACGAGATCAGCCACTGCGCTTGCGCTTCGGTGACGTAACCGGAGGGCGTCATCTGATTGACGGTGAAATCGACGATCGCCTCGACGACAAAGCTCGCCCACGCGTCGCTCTCGCCGGTCGCGGTCATCGCGCGCGCGAGGAGTTTTTCAGCCTCGAACTGGTTGATGGCACCGTCGTTGTAGAACGTGCGCCGCATCTCGAGCACGTCGGCATCCGAGATCGTCTCATCGTCGGCACGTACGCCGCTGCCGAGCACCTCACTCATGGCAAACCCTTCCCCATACGCAATACTGCCTGCTGGCTTACCGCGGCCGCAGTTAAGGGAGCGTTAGCCAACGCGTGTGACAGCGCCGATTCGTCTCCCGGGCGCGCGTTGCCGTAGAGGAGGTGCGGGGTAGCGCTACCGGCCCGCACAGATCGCGGGCGGAAGAGACAGGGAACGAGGCGATGGATGCGTTCGACGGCATGACCCGGCTGGGCGAAGGGTACCGCGCACTGGTCATCGGGGCGACCGGCGGCATCGGTCACGCATTCGCCGAACTGATCACGGCCGATCAGCGTTGCGGGCGTTGCTTCACGACTTCGCGGTCTGCCGGCGCCGACCTACAACTCGATGTGACGCACGAACGCTCGATCGCCGACGCCGCAACAGCTTTGGTGAATGAAGGCCCTCTGCACCTCATTATCGATGCGACCGGTCTGCTGCACGACGGTGCGCTGCAACCCGAGAAGTCTCTTGCAGCTGTCGATCCCGACCATGTCGCGCGCGCTTTCGCCGTCAACGCGACGGGACCGCTCCTGCTCCTCAAGCACTTTGCCCCGCTGCTCGATCGCGCGCACCCAACGCGCTTCGCCACGCTTTCCGCGCGCGTCTCGAGCATCTCCGATAACCGCCTCGGCGGATGGTATGCCTATCGCGCGGCCAAGGCGGCGCTGAACATGTTCGTGAAAAACGCAGCAATCGAGATCGCGCGCAAGGCGCCGGATGCGGTGATCGTTGGGCTCCACCCGGGCACGGTAGAGACCGCCTTGTCCGAACCGTTCGCCGGCAAGCGGGAGCTGTTCACGCCGCAAAAGTCCGCTGCGCTGATGTTGCAGGTGCTGGACGGGCTCTCGCCGACGGATACCGGCGGGCTTTTCGCCTACGACAGCGCGCGCATTCCGTGGTGATCGCTGGATCGCTCGATCGCGACGTCGCGGGGACCGCTCGTGCGACCGCAGGCAGAACGCGCCGCGGCGCGCCTAACCAGCTGACAGCACCCTTCCGGCGACTGCATCGAGCTTGGCGACCAGCGCGGCATCGCGCGCGTCGGGCGGCGTGATGATCGCGACATCCAGCGCCCGGTCCGAGCCGTTCGGACAAGCCGGATGCTCTGCCGGAAAGTCGCGCGCCAGCCGGGCCACGAGGCGTGCGGCGCGCGCTGCATTGTCCTGCAACACGCGGATGATCTCGCTGACGTCAACGTCGTGGTGGTCCGGATGCCAGCAATCGAAATCCGTGACCATCGCGACCGTCGCGTAACAAAGCTCCGCCTCCCGCGCGAGTTTCGCCTCCGGCATGTTCGTCATCCCGATCACCGCGCAGCCCCAGGTGCGATAAAGCTCGCTTTCGGCGCGGGTGGAAAACTGCGGCCCCTCCATCGCGAGGTATGTGCCGCCCTGGGTGAACGCGATCTCCTCGGCTGCCGCCGCATCGGCGATCCGCCCAACGAGCCCGGGACTGACCGGATCGGCCATCGCGACGTGCGCCACGCACCCTTCGCCGAAGAAGCTCTTTTCACGGGCAAACGTGCGGTCGATGAACTGGTCGACCAGCACGAAATGCCCCGGCGGCATATCTTCGCGAAACGAACCGCAGGCAGAAACGCTGACGAGGTCGGTCACCCCGGCGCGTTTAAGCACATCGATATTCGCGCGGTAGTTGATCGTCGAGGGTGAGAGCCGGTGCCCACGCCCGTGCCGAGGGAGAAAAACGATCTCGGTCGCGCCGATCTTGCCGCGCAGCACCGCGTCCGACGGCGCGCCCCATGGGCTGTCGATCGTCTCCCATCGCGCGTCTTCGAGGCCCGGGAGATCGTAAAGCCCAGACCCACCGATGATCCCGAGAACGGACTGTGCCATGTTGCGCACCTCTCACTTCACGCCGCGACCGGTTTCGATCCCCGCGCGGTCACCATCGCTCACGTCTTGAAATGCCTTCCGCGCACGTCGGGCGCAATCGTTCGATCACCCAGTCCTGCAACCAGTGCTGCACCCAGTCGTGCCCGTTGGTGCGCGATGGCGGTGGCATCTATGTTGGCCTTCTGCGGGGTCACGAGGACCTTCGCTGTCGCGACAACTTCGATCAGACAGTCATCATAAAGATCAACGCCGACGCAGGCCCGCTGCGGCCAGTTTTCTTCCGGGCCGACCCAATCGATCCACACGCTGTCCATCGCGGGCTTTTGTCGGATGTCCGCGAGGTCGCCATGACCGCAGCGATCTGCATACAGCCGCTGTCGTGCATGCCGCAGAAAGCGCAGCCCCGCCCGCGTGGATGGAGGGGGAGGCAGACGGCTCATGGCGGCCAGGGTACTGTTCCTCAGCCGGTCACCACCGCCGCAACGAAAAAGGGCTCCGCACATGCGGAGCCCTTTTGTGAAGTCGGTGTCGATCACACGGTCGCGTCAGTCGTGACCCGCGACGCGTGACCAGAGCTTGCGCTTCGCCAAGTAGAGCAGAACACTCAGCACAAGCAGATAAAGCAGGACGCGAAGACCTAGCGACTTGCGCTCTTCCAGCTTCGGCTCAGCGGTCCACGCGAGGAACGCCGACACATCTTTAGCGTACTGGTCGACCGTCGTCGGAACATCCGATTGCGCATACTCAATGATGTCGTCCACCAGCGGCGCGGCCATCGCGATCTGATTACCCGGGTAGACGCTGTTGTAGTACATGCCGTCGCCGAGCTTGAAGCCCTCCGGCGGCTCTTCCGGATAACCCTTGAGCAGCTTGTACGTATAATCCACGCCGCGGCTCTCATCGCCGACGAAGATATCGCGCACCCAATTCAGCGGCGCAAAGCCGAGACTCGGCCGTGCGACTGAGCGGGCCTTCGTAATCAGCGACAGGTCCGGCGGATAGGCGCCACCGTTCGCAAGGCGCGCTTCCTGCTCGTTGGCGTACGGCGATCTGATCGTGTCAGACGCCAACCCGGGACGCTCGAACATTTCGCCTTCGTCGTTCGGGCCGTCCTGCACTGCGGTTTCGGCGGCCAGTGCCTTCACTTCGCGCTCGGTCAGGCCCGGACCACCATCTTCAGCGAGGTTCCGCCAGTAGACGAATTTCAGGCCGTGGCACGAGGAGCAGACCTCCTTGTAGACCTGAAATCCTCGCTGAAGTTGCGCCTTGTCGAACCGACCGGTGATGCCATTGAACGACCATTCCTGGCGCGGCACCACGACACTTTCGCCGGCCGCGTGGGCTGGCGACGTCGCGAGGACGCCGGCCAACCCGGTCACGGCAGCGGCGGTAAGGACCGCCGTGCGCGTCGTCCAAAAAGGACGCGCTCGCCGCGAGGTTTTGCTGAGCATGTTCATACTCTCCTGTCTCAGCCTTAGCGCTTCTCAGGAGCCGCAGCCGCACCAATCGGTGCGCCGCCACCACCAAGCACGGCTTCCGTGATCGAGCGGGGCAGTTCACCCGGCCGCTCGATGATCCCGATGAACGGCATCACGATCAGGAAGTGCGCGAAGTAGTAGAAGGTGAAGACCTGTGAGAGGACGACGTAGATACCCTCGGCCGGCTTTGCGCCCAGGTAACCGAGTGCGCACACCGAGATGAACAGGAACACCAGGAACCACTTGTAGATCGGACGGTGCTTCGCCGAACGGACGCGCGAACGGTCCAGCCACGGGATGAAGAACAGGATCGCAATCGACCCAAACATCGCGATCACGCCGCCGAGTTTCGCCGGGATGAACAGGAAGTCGAACGTCACGGCACGAAGGATCGCGTAGAACGGCAGGAAGTACCATTCCGGAACGATGTGCGCCGGCGTCGAAAGCGGGTTCGCCTCGATGTAGTTGTCCGCATGGCCGAGGTAGTTCGGCGCCTGAAAGACGACATACGCGAAGAACAGGCAGAACAGAGCCAGCGCGAAAAGATCCTTCACCGTGAAGTACGGGTGGAACGGCAGCGTGTCGGTCGCCTTGCGCGGCTCGACGCCCTGCGGGTTGTTCGATCCCGTCACGTGAAGCGCCCAGATGTGCAGACCCACCGTACCGGCAATCGCGAACGGCAGCAGATAGTGCAGCGCGAACATGCGATTGAGCGTTGCGTCGGAGACCGCGAAGTCACCCCAGATCCACTGCACGATGCTGGTGCCGAGACCCGGGATCAGCGCGTCGAGCGAGGAGAACAGGTTGGTGATCACCGTGATCCCCCAGAAGCTCATCTGACCCCAGACAAGCGCGTACCCCATGAAGGCGGTGGCCATCATGAGCAAGAAGATCAGCACGCCAAGGATCCAAAGGATTTCACGCGGCGCCTTGTACGATCCGTACCAGAGCCCGCGGGCGATGTGGATGTAAACGGCGATGAAGAACATCGAGGCGCCGACCGCGTGCGTGTAGCGCAGCAGCCAACCCCAGTTGACGTTCCGCATGATGTGCTCGACCGACGCGAAGGCTTCCGTCGCGCTCGGCTTGTAGTGCATCGCCAGCACAATGCCGGTCATGATCTGCACCAGCAGACAGAACGTCAGAATGCCGCCGAAGGTGTAGAAATAGTTGAGGTTCCGCGGCGTCGGCATCGCGAGAAAGTCGGATGCCATGCGCGGCAGCGGAAGACGATCATCGAGAAACTTCTCGACGTCCGAATTCGGCTTGTAGGTAGATTCGTGAGCCATCTTTGATCTCCCTTACCCGATCGTGATCTTGGTCGGGGACGTGAATGAATAGGGCGGCACCGCCATATTTTCCGGCGCCGGACCTTTCCGGATGCGGCCGGACGTATCGTAGTGCGAGCCGTGGCATGGGCAGAACCAGCCGTTGTACTCGCCTTTCGTATCACCGAGGCGCTGACCTTTCGGAATGCAGCCAAGGTGTGTGCAGATCCCGACGAGGACGAGCCAATTTTCGTTCTCGCCACCGAGGGTGCGGTTTTGGTCGGTCGCCGGCACTTGGCTGATCTCGCCAAGGATACGGGCCGCCTCATCCGGCAGCGCTGCAACCTCGACCGTCTTGGCTTCCTCGATTTCTTCCGCCGTGCGATTGCGGATGAAAATCGGTTTGCCGCGCCACATGACCGTGATCGCCTGACCCTCCTGGATCGGGTCGAGGTCGACCTCGATCGATGCGAGCGCTTGCGCCGTCGCATCAGGGTTCATCTGGTCGATCAGCGGCCAAACCGCTGCACCAGCACCGACCGCCGTCATGATCCCGGCGGAAATGAAAATGAAGTCCCGGCGAGTGCCGTCTTGTTCCGTCGATTCCGTCTCAGCCACGTCTCGTCCTTTCGCACCTGCGGGCAGCACACGTCGTTGACACCAGGATACCCTGCGGAAACCTGCGGAGACCTCAATGGGCCCCGTCGCACGACGTCGCACCACTGCGCTTTGGATGCCACCGTATGCGGTAAGTGACATCGCGCTATCGAATTCTCAAGTTGCCGCATGGCCGCTCCTGAGGGCAAATTGGCGCATTTTGAGGCGCCCACATGCCGCCCAACGGCGAGCGCGCTGCCAACCTGCCGTGAACTCGGTGGGCGGCGGTCCCGAAGCTGCTACGACCTAGCGACGCGTATCGATGGCACATTGCAGTCGTGCCCGCTCCCTCAAACCTGCCCAACTGCGCGATACAAATACTTCGATGCCTCTGCGTCTCGCCCTATACCAGCCTGACATTCCGCAGAACGCCGGCACCCTGATGCGTATGGGCGCCTGCCTCGGCATCCCGCTCGATGTGATTGGCCCGACCGGCTTCGATATGCGCGAGCGCGCGCTCCGACGGGCCGGCATGGACTATCTCGCAACCGCGGATGTGACGCGTCACGGCTCATGGGAGCGCTTCGTCGCGGCGCTCCACGCGCAGCAGTTCGCGTTGCGAGAGCAACAGCGCCGCGGCCTCCCGCCGCCATTCGGCGGGCGCCTGCGTGGAGTCGGCCAGCGCGGCCACGCGC
>JBCBJG010000122.1:0-9097 GCA_038523655.1 Pseudomonadota bacterium
CTTCGACATCTCATGCGGCTGCACGTGGAGGGCGACAACGGCACCGTCGAACGGGGCGCGGATCGAACATTGGCGCTCACGGACATCCAGCGCCTCGACCCGTGCCAAAGCCTCGGCATGTTTGGCTTTCGATATCCGAACCTCGAGCGCACCGATCGCGCGATGTTTGAGCAGCTTTTCGTTCGACAGCACTTCGAGCCGGGCCGTCTCCGCCTGCGCCGCCGCGCCGCGCCGTTCCGCCCGATACCGCGCACAGTCGAAGGCGACCAGCAGATCACCTTCGCCAAACGACTGGCCAGGGCGGAGTGGCAGCTCGGAGACGACGGCAACGAGTTCCGTGGACATTTCCGTGTTGATCGTCGCACGCACGAGGCCGCGCGCTGTCCGGCCGTCCGCGTCTGTGACGGACGAGACGCTCGGAGATATCACCCCATCGGCAAGCGCCGGGTGCCGGCTGCCTTCCGCGAGGCCGCTAACGAACAGAACGAGGCTGAAGACGAAGCGCAACCACACGGCGGCAACTCGCGAGAGAGAATGTCGAATTTCCCTCTATGCGAGTAACAGTTAACCAAACGTTAAACGGACAGACCGCGGCGACATGATCACACCCGTTGCCACAGTGCACCAATCACGCGCCGCCGCTACATTGCGCCGACTCGCAGCCGCACCCATATTGCTGTCAACGATGGTGAGTTGCCCGTGCTTGGGGATTTCCATCACCGGTTCGCTTGTTGAAGGTCCCGGGAGAGACGCTGATGGCGCGTATATCCGTGCTGAAAAATCCGCTGCTACTGGGGTTCGACGAGATCGAACGTCTGATCGATCAATTCACTCAGACCAGCAGTGACGGCTATCCCCCGTACAACATCGAGCGCCTCGCGCGCGGCGATGGGGCCGACTGCCTGAGAATTACGCTGGCCGTCGCTGGTTTTAGCCGTAACGATCTCGAAATAACGGTCGAAGACCATCAGATCGTGATCCGCGGCAAACAAACTGACGACACGGAACGGGTGTATCTGCACAAGGGTATAGGTGCCCGGCAGTTTCAGAAGGTGTTCCTGCTGGCGGACGGTATTCAGGTCGAAGAGGCAAACCTCGCAAATGGTCTGCTGACGATCGATCTGGTCCGTCCTACGCCGACGCGGGTCTCGACCCGGGTCGAAATTGGTGATGGTACGCGTTGAGTGGCTGGTGACTGACGTTCGAAAAGGAGCTCAGCTATGACTGAAGATCGCACGATGAACACGACTGAATCAGTAATCAGCGCGTTTGAACTCGGCCAGCTCGGGGACGGTGAGATCGCCTACATCCGGATCGTTCGTCCGGGCGAGGCAGACGACCTGTTTCCAGGCATCGAGGGCATTCCAAGCGGGATCAGTCTTTACGCACTGACCGCAGCGGACGGCACGCCGTTGGCGCTCACCGATAGTCGGTCTGCCGCGCTCGCACATGCGCTTGAAGACGAACTCGACGTGGCGAGCGTTCACTAGTCGACGACAATCGATCGGGCCGTGTCGGGGTTCCGGCGCCTGGTCGTCAACGGAAGCAGATGAGCCGGTCCAAAACCGGCTCACTTATCGGCGGCGTAACCTACAGTTGCGGGCGCCGAAGATCGTCAGGCCGCGTTAGACGACGCATCAACCCGATCGGTCAGCACGGCATAGACAGCGTGCACGTCGTTCGTTCGCCGAAGCTTCTCGACCGCACCAGGTTCGCGCAGCAACCGCGAGATCCGCGCCAATGCCTTGAGATGGTCTGCGCCCGCGCTTTCCGGCGCAAGCAGCACGAACAACAGATCGACCGGCTCATCATCGACCGTGTCGAAGTCGATTGGCTGATCGAGCCGCGCAAACAGGCAGAAAATCTTGTCGAGCCCCGGCAGTTTGCCATGCGGGATCGCAACCCCGCGGCCCACGCCAGTGGACCCGAGCCGCTCGCGCTGCAGCAGCGTATCGAAGATATCGCGCTGATCGACCTCAATGGCGCGGGCAGCCTGAGCGGCCAACTCCTGCAGAGCCTGCTTCTTGCTGTTCGCTTTCACCGAAAGCACGATGGTGTCGGGCGAAATCAGATCGCTTAAGTCCATCTCGTCACCTTGATGTTCGCGCCAGCAACACGTGAGTGCCTCGGCCGGTTCAAGTCGGTCAAAGAATGTCAGGCTGCAGTGGGTTCCGACGGATCGACCCAACCAACATTACCGTCTTCGCGGCGGTAGACGACGTTCACGCGCCCGTGACGTGCATTGCGGAACACCACAATCGGGGCATCAGCAAGATTGAGCTGCATCACGGCCTCGCTCACCGAAATCTCTCGGACGACCGTCTCCGCCTCAGCAACGATAAGCGGCGCATCGGCGTCCACTTCCGTTTCGTCGTCCTCGCGGTCCTCGACCACATAATCGATCGCGTTCGGCGCCGGCACATCACCCGCCGCACCGTGATGGTCCTTCAGACGCCGCGCATATCGCCGGATGCGCTTCTCTAGACGTTCAAAGGCGTTCTCAGCGCTCGCGTATGCGTCCGCGGCCTCGCCCTTCGCCTGCATTGTCAGCCCGGTCCGAAGCTGGATGTTGCAGCCGGTGACGAAGTGCCCACGCACCTTCTCGACCGTGACATGTCCTGTCAGCGGTGCCCCCATGTATTTTTCGGAGAGCTCGTGCACCCGATCGTCGACATAACCGCGCAACGAGTCGCCGATATCGAGGTTCTTCGCGGTAATTCGAATGCTCATCGACACTCCGCTTACGGCCTCAGGGATTAAATATCGAGGATACGTCGACTTGGCCGGTCGCGCCATCGCCTGACGCACCGCCGATATGCCGGCGGCCACGTATCGACCGTCCAAAGGACACATCCAGCCCTGACCCCGGATGTCCGCTCACGTTGAACACACGTACGACGTGGAACAGCGCTGTGGCGATACCTGCCAAGCCGCTCGACCGCCACACTGGACCGTGCCCTACGCGGTCGTGCGTCGGTATCGGATCACCCGGAGGCTGTCAAACTGGTGGAAGGACTTGCGCCCAAGCAGATAAGGCGGCGGAGCGGCACCTGAGCGGCACCTGGGCACCCACGACAGCGCTCATGCACGTTGGGCGAATTCCGCTGCCGGCAAACAATCGAGTGCCCCCGCACAACCCTGGTTGTAGTCAAGGTTGGACCCGGGAAGAGGGAGAGGCGAGACCGCGCGAGCGAACGGCTAGACTGCCAGCTCAGCCATTGCTTTCGACATCTTCTTTTCACGCCGCCGCTGGACCGACGAGGCAATCCCCATCGCCTCGCGATACTTCGCGACGGTCCGGCGCGCGATATCGATCCCGTCGCGCCGTAGCAGATCGACAATCTTGTCGTCCGACAAAACGCTTTGGACGGACTCGTTGTCGATCAGTGCACGAATCCGATGGCGCACGGACTCCGACGAATGCGCCTCACCGTTGCCGGACGCCGGAATGGACGAGGTGAAGAAGTACTTCAGCTCGAAAATGCCGCGCGGCGTCTCCATGAACTTGTTCGATGTCACCCGGCTGACCGTCGATTCGTGCATCGAGATCGCATCCGCGACCGTCTTAAGATTGAGCGGGCGGAGATGTTCGATCCCGTAGGTGAGGAATGCATCCTGCTGACGGATGATCTCTTCCGACACCTTCAGGATCGTGCGCGCGCGCTGATCGAGGCTTTTCGTCAACCAGTTCGCCGTTTGCAGACAGCCGGAGAGATACTCTTTGTCCCTCGGGCCCGTCACGCTCTTCGCCACGGTCGCGTAGTAGCTCTGATTGACGAGCACGCGCGGCAGCGTCTCGGAATTTAACTCCACATGCCACGAACCGTCGGTCCGGTGCCGGACAATCACGTCCGGGACGACAGGCTGAACATCGATCGATCCGTACCGGAGCCCCGGCTTGGGATCGAGTTCACGGATCTCGAGGATCATCTCCGCAAGCTCGGATTTTGCGACCCCGCAGGCTTGGCGCAGCGCCGGCAAATTATGGCTGGCGAGGAGATCGAGGTTGGCGAGGAGCTGCTCGATCATCGGATCGTAGCGATTGCGCTCTCGCAACTGCAGCGCCAGACACTCACCAAGATCGCGGGCAAAAATACCGGCAGGTTCAAACCCCTGAAGCGTCGCGAGCACCGCCTCGACCCGCGCGGGCTCGACGCCGAGCTTCTCAGCAATATCATACGTGTCGCCGCGCATGTATCCGGCCTCATCGACCCAGTCGATCAGATGCGCGGCGATCATCTGTTCTATCGCGTCGAGGCCTGCGAGCCGCAACTGTTCGTTGAGGTAATCCTGCAGCGACATGCTCTCGCTGACGAAGGCCTCGAGATTATAATTCTCCCCGGCAATGCTCGCACCGTTACCAACGCTCGACCAGTCGTCCCGCGGGCTTTCGCCGGCACCTTGCTGGCGGTCCGCAGCGCTCGCATCGGGGTCGACGTTGGCATAATCCGTATCGAGGTCGGCAACCCGCTCCGTCACCGCACTGGCTTCATCGCTCCAGCCATCCTCCGGCAACGCGGCATCCGTCGACGAGGCGAGACTGTCTCGATCGACGGTCTCCGGCTGACTTTGCGTGTGGTGCGTTTCGTCGTGACGTTCGAGGATCGGGTTGCGTTCGAGCTCTTCCTCGACAAACGCATTGAGCTCGATGTTCGAGAGCTGCAGCAGCTTGATCGCTTGCTGCAACTGCGGCGTCATCACCAGCGACTGGCTTTGTCGCAACTCGAGTTTGACACCCAACGCCATGGCTCTGCCTCGCCGTGTTCACCCACGCACGGTGCTAGCACGCAGCGCTTGCAGGAGCTTTAATTGGCGGTGCCAGTCTGGTCGCCTAGATACACCCGTTGGACGTCTTTGTTGTTTATGATTTCGGACGGGTTACCGTGTGTCAGAACCTGACCATCATAGATGATGTACGCGCGGTCTGTTAAGTCGAGCGTTTCGCGCCAATTATGGTCGGTGATCAAGACACCGATCCCGCGCTCCTTCAGTTGCGCGACGAGCGCCTGAATGTCCCCGATCGCCAGTGGGTCGATGCCGGCGAACGGCTCGTCGAGCAGCATGTATGACGGACGTGACGCGAGCGCGCGGGCGATCTCGCAGCGCCGCCGTTCACCGCCCGATAGCGCAATCGACGGCGATTTGCGCAAGTGCTCGATCCGAAACTCGCGCAGCAGCGCATCGAGCTGATCGTACCGCGCAGACCGGTTTTTCTCGGTCAGCTCAAGCACGGCGAGAATATTGCGCTCAACGGAGAGCCCGCGGAAAATCGACGCCTCCTGCGGCAGATATCCGATCCCGAGCCGCGCCCGCCGGTACATCGGCAGCTTCGTAACGTCGTGCCCATCGATTGTGATGGCGCCCTTGTCCGCCGGGATGAGCCCGGTGATCATGTAGAAGACGGTTGTTTTGCCGGCCCCGTTCGGCCCGAGCAGGCCAACAGCTTCGCCGGTGCGGAGCGCAAGGCTGACGCCCTTCACGACCTTGCGCCGCTTGAACGCCTTATGGATGCCATCGACCGACAGCCAGCCTTCGCCGCCGCTTACATCGGGACCGCCGCCCAGACCGCTCTCGGCGCCATGAAGCGCACCCTGCACTTGTCCGGTAGAAGAAAACGCACCCGGTGCGCCGCCGGGCGCAAAATCATATCCGGCAGCAGGAGGAAAATCCGCACCTTGCGCGTAGCCGGTTACAGATGGTGACTCCGGCTCGAACGCTGCCGCGCCCGGGCCCATCCCCACGGGCGCAGCAGCTGAAGCAGGCCCGCGCGGCGCAGCCGGCGTTTTCTTTCCCCGGCGCCAGAACTTCATTCCCGGCTCCGCGCACGGCGAACCGTGCTCCCCGACGTCGTCCGCCGTTGGGGCGATGTCGCTCGGTTCTGGCGCCGAACGCCGCGCTGTGCGCGAAGCGCCTGATCAGGCGTAATGACCATCCGAATACGGCCCGGCTTTTTCTTCCCTCCCGCAACCACCGGCCCACCATCGGACAAGACGGAACTTTTCCCCGTTGCGAGATTAATCACCAGGCGGGTCCCGCGGATAACGTTCTTGCCCTGCGTGAGCGTAACCGTGTCGCCCATCGTGATAATGCGCTGCTTGGTATCGAACCGCGCCCAGTCACCGGCAGCGGTCTGTGTCTCTTTGCCCAGCGAGCGCACCAGCACAGACCCGCGCGCAATAAGCTCCGTGATTTCCGTCGATCCGCCACCGAAACCACTCGCCGCGCCGCCCGCCGCGGAGGCCTGTCGCCGGTCTGCAGCGCCGCGCGGCGCATAGCGGATCTCGAGTGTCGCCGAATTCATGACGAACGTGTCCTGCCGCGCGACGACGCCGCCCGAGAAGGTCGCGCGTTTCGACTGGTCATCGACGTCGAGCCGTTCAGCCTCGATGTTGATAGGCGCGTCCGGGCTTGCAGCAAAACCGCCGAATGCGTCGCCGAGGCCTTGCGCCGCCGCCCCCTCCACGAAGACCGCAAGCGAGACCACACCACCGATCAGCAAAAATCCGGCGGCAGCCAAAGCCCGGCGCACGCCGCCACGCTTTCCCCACCGGCTATCGGCACACGTTGCGCTGCGCTCAGAGTTCATTGCCCCGCCCCCTCCACCGAGACCGCGAGCGGGTCCACCGTCGGCGTGTCATCGATCGGGGCACGGCGCGGCTGCGGCACCAGCACGCGCTCCCCGCGCGGCGGCGTATTCAGTTGCACCCTGACACCGCCGCCGAAACGCACCCTGCGAGCCGCCGTGTCGATTTCCACGGAGTTTCCCTCCAGCGTACCGTTCGTCATCGTAATGCGGACAGGCCGATCGGAGGTAATCCGGTTGGCTTTGACATCGATGTCCGCGCGTTCGAGCTGCGCGTCCATGCCGTTTTCGGTGACGATGCGGATCGCGCCGGCCAACTCCATGCGGCTCGACTTGGTCTCGTAGCGCCCGCGATCAGCGACCAGATGGGTCCATCCGTCACCCGGCCGCGTGACCCGTGCGTCGACCGCTTCCAGATTGATTACGTCCAGCGCGCCGACATCCTGCGTCCCGGCTTTCGCCTGGACGACATAGCGCCCGCCATCATCCGTGACCCCTTCGAGCCGTGGCGTCACCATCCGCAGCGCGTCACTCGTGAGCTCGATCCGTTCGATCGATGCCTGGCCGCCGCCCACATCAACGGAGAACTCCGCGCCGAGCAGATACAGGCCGAGCGCCGCGACGCCCGCGACCGGAAACGCACCACGCAACAACCGGACAAGCGCACTGTGTCGGCGGGCCTTGCGGTAGGCCCGTTCTCGATCCTCAGCGCGCGGCATCGGAAGCCCACTCCCACGTGGACGCGCCGTGGGGACCGTCGGCCCGGCATGCCGTGCGAATGCCGATGGGTCACCCGTCGCGGGGGGCCCATCGATCATCCCGCGCGCGGGCACTGTCGGCGGCGCTTGCTGCATACGCGTCACATGCCTGTTTGCCGGTCGCCCGTCCATGCATCCACGATTGTGACGCACGGAAAAAGCGGCAGAATTGAAGCGTGTAGCCGCCTGACGCAGCGGCGCGCTCACGAAGCCCGTCACAGTCAGGCGCGTGGGTAGCAATCGTGAAGGGTGGCGTTACGCAGGATCAGGCGTGCGCAAAAATATCGGTATCCGGCCAGCCGGCAAGATCGAGCCGTGCCCGCGTCGGCAGAAACGCGAAGCACGCATCGGCGATATCCGTCCGGTTCTCGCGCGCAAGCCGCCCGATGAGCACTTCCCGCAGCCGATGGAGGTGGAGCACATCGGACGCCGCGTAGCGTTGCTGCTGGTCGCTCAGTTTGTCGGCCGCCCAATCCGAGCTCTGCTGCGTCTTGTCGAGCTGCACTTGAAGCAACTCCGCACAGAGGTCCTTCAGGCCATGCCGATCCGTGTAGGTCCGCGTGAGCCGGGAAGCGATCTTGGTACAGAACACCGGCGTCGACATGACACCGAGATGGTGAAACAGCGCCGCAAGGTCGAACCGCGCGTAGTGAAAGATCTTCGTCACGGCCGGATCACCGAGCAGCGCGGTAAGGCGTGGCGCCTCCGTCTGCCCCTGCGCGATCTGCACGAGGTGCGCATCCCCGTCGCCGGCAGAAAGCTGAACCACGCACAAGCGATCCCGATGAGGCCGCAGCCCCAGCGTTTCACTGTCGACTGCGACCGTATCCCCGAACGAGAGTCCGTCCGGCAGGTCATTCTTGTGCAAGTGGATCGTCACGAAAGCTGCCGTAGCTGGCGTGCCGGGAGCCGATGCCGGAAAGTGCAGCGCCAGGTCCCCGGCGCGATACACTTCCGCACTAATCACGCCGAACGAACGCCTAAATAAATGGTGCCCAGGAGAAGACTCGAACTTCCACGACCTTGCGGCCACTGGCACCTGAAGCCAGCGCGTCTACCAATTCCGCCACCTGGGCACAGCGAGCCCCGTCCCTAACTTGGAATGGCAAGGGTGTCGAGATGCTTGCGCACGCGACCTCTCGAACCCGGCATCGGACCGCCCATGCGTCGAAGACCCTTCTACACGGCAAGCGCAGCCCCATCTAACTAAATATGATAGCGGAATGTCGCGCAAAGAGCAGGCGCTTCCCAGGCGACGCGAAAGTGAGGACACCCCATGACGAAGCTTGTGACCCTTTTTGGCGGCGCCGGTTTCATCGGCCGGTACGCGGTGCGGCAGTTCGCTGAAAAAGGCTATCGCGTCCGCGTCGCTGGCCGACGGCCGGACCTCGCTGGCCACCTCCAACCAATGGGCAGCGTTGGCCAGATCCACGCCGTGCAGGCCAACATTCGCTACCCGAAGTCGGTCGAAGCGGCTGTCGAGGGTGCAGACATCGTGGTCAATCTCGTCGCCGTGCTGGCAAGCCGCGGCAAGCAGACGTTCTCCGCCCTGCACGTGGATGGCGCCAAAACTGTCGCAGTCGCCGCAAAAGCAGCTGGCGCCGAGGCGATGGTGCATATCTCGGGGCTCGGGGCGGCCGAAAATAGCCGCTCGGAGTACGCGCGGACCAAGGCAGCCGGCGAGCGGGCGGTTCTGCAGGCGTTTCCTGAGGCGGTAATCCTCCGGCCCGAAAACGACGGAGGGCCGCAGGATTAC
>JBCBJG010000123.1:0-9096 GCA_038523655.1 Pseudomonadota bacterium
GCGGTATGGATCGTGCGCCGCCGCCTGTCTTACGGCGGCTGGCTTGCGGCAGCGGTGGTCGTCGCCGGGTTCTTCGCAACACGCGCGATCTTCGATCCTGCCGTCACGGCGATCGAGGCGGTCGAGCCAGCGCGGACCGGCTACCTCGGGGGTCTCGGGCTGCCGATTATTCTTTCATGGGCCGCCGGTGGCGTCCTTGCCGCCTCGGCTGCCTGGATTGTGGGCAAGGTCGCGCTCGGCCTGCGCTCGGACTACCTCGCGATCGCAACCCTCGGCATCTCAGAGATCATCGTCGCGATCCTCAAAAACGAGGACTGGCTCGCGCGCGGCGTGAAAAACGTTGTAGGCCTGCCGCGTCCCGTTCCCTACGAGGTCGAGCTGCAGAGCGCGGACTGGTTTGCGCGTCAGGCAGCAGGGCTCGGCGTCAGCACGATCGAACTGTCCTCGATCGTCGTGAAGCTTTGCTACGCGGGCCTTTTCGCGGTCGTCCTGCTTGCTCTTCTCTGGCTCAGCGAGCGCGCACTCCGCTCGCCCTGGGGCCGCATGATGCGCGCGATCCGCGATAACGAGACCGCCGCCGAGGCTATGGGCAAGGATGTGAAGGCGCGGCACCTCCAGGTTTTCATCCTCGGCTCGGCGGTGATCGGTATTGCCGGCGCTATGCTCACCACCCTCGACGGCCAATTTACGCCTGACACCTATCAGCCGCTCCGCTTCACCTTCATCATCTGGGTCATGGTGATCGTCGGCGGGTCCGGTAACAACTGGGGCGCGGTGCTCGGCGGTTTCCTGATCTGGTTCGCCTGGGTCGAGGCCGAACCCGTCGGGCTCTGGTTGATCGACGTGCTGACGTCTGGGCTCGGTGAAGGCAGCCCACTCCGCGACCACCTGCTCGCCAACGCCGCCCACATGCGTCTCGTCACCATGGGGCTGGTCCTGCTTCTCGTGCTCCGTTTCGCGCCACGTGGGCTGATCCCGGAGCGTGAGCGCTGATCGCGGACGGCGATTAATCACCGGCGGGAAAAAAGCTCAGCGACGCGGGAACCAGTGAACGATCCGTGCGTTGGCGGTAGATGAGCGACGATACGCCGATTATTGAACGCCTCGGGTTGGGTGGCACGAGTGCGATGGCGATCTGGCGTCACGCCAAGCGTGCGTATTACAGCATCAAAGCTAGCTTCTGGCTGATCCCGTCACTGATTGCGCTGACCGCGATTTTCGTCGCGCCGTTCGTGCTGCAGGCAGACTTCACCTTCGGCACCGAAGCGCTCGTAGATTATCTCCCCTTACCGCAGGTGACCGAAGCGGGCGCACGCGATATCCTGTCGACCGTCGCCGGCTCGATGATGACGATCGCATCGCTCGTCTTTTCAATGACCCTGGTCGCACTTTCGCTGATCTCGCAACAACTCGGCTCACGCGTCCTCCTTATTTTCATGGAGGACCGCACGCTGAAGGTCGTCCTCGGCTTCTTCATTGCGACGTTTATTTTCGCGGTGATGGTGCTCGGCACGGTTGGCGTGGGGGAAAAAGGCACGTTCATTCCGCGCATCGGCGTCTACGCAACGGCCTTGCTCGCGCTCGTGTCGTTCGGGCTGATGATCTATTTCATCCACCACATATCGACGCGCATTCAGGCCGACGTGATCATCGCGGACCTCGGCAAGAAGTTTGTCCACGCAGCCCGGCGCGTTGCGGCGCGGCCGGACGAGTTCCGCTTCATCGATGAGCGGGCCTACGACAAACTGTACGAGCGTGTTCAGCGCGACGGCGTATCGATCGAGCTCGAAACCAGCGGCTACCTCCACTCGACCAACGTCGATCGGTTGGTAACGCTAGCGGCCGAGCACGACCTGTTGGTCACGATGGAATTGCGCCCCGGCATGTTCGCGCTCGCCGGTTTGCCCGTGTTGACCGCGAGCGGGGAGCGCCCGGTATCGCAAGAGGTACGCGAACAGCTCGCAGCGGCGGTGCATGTCGGCGAACGTCGAACGCGGGAAGAACACGTCGAGTTCGAGATCAACGCGCTCGTCGAAATGGCCCTGCGCGCGCTCTCGCCCGGTATCAACGACCCCTACACAGCCCGGACCTGCATCGATAATCTTACCGAGGGGCTTGCGAGTTTTCTCACCGACGGGCCGGACCACGCCGTCCGCCTCGACGAGAACGGGATGCCGCGGGTTCTGATGTTCCCCGAGACCTTCGACCATTTTCTCAACACCGCGTTTCACCCGATCCGCCGCGCCGGTGATACCACCCTGATGATCGTCAACCATCTGCTCGACGCGCTGATCAAGCTCGCCAGTCTGCACCGCACACCGCAGCAGGCAGCTGCATTACAGCAAGTGGCAGAAGACCTCGATGCGTCCGCGCTGAGCTATTTCAACCGACCGAGCGACGTGGCGCAGATCGACGAGCGACAGGCCGAGCTCGCACGGCTTCTCAAACGTCAGGCCCGCCTTCGCGAAGCCGCTTGATCGCTTGCGTTAGCTGCTGGATCAGCGGCGGTGCGGCAGCCGCGGTGACCCGCACGAATGCCGCGGAGAAAAAACCGCAGGTTGACGGGCGGGGCCTGCGCGATCTGCGGGAACGATGCGCGTACGAACCGCGTTCTGCCCACGTTCCCGCGTACATTCTGCACATATCAACGCCGAGGTTCGCCCTATGCTGCCGACACCCTTGATCGAGCAACTGGAAACCTATCACGGTGCATTTTGGGAGGCGCTGCCGCAGATCGTCGTCGCGCTCGTCGTGTTGGCGCTCACATGGGGCGTCAGCCGCGGCCTTCAGGCGGTCCTCCGCAACGTACTCACGCGCGCGAAGTTGCGCCGGTCGTTGATCGAAGTGCTGATGATGCTGCTTGCGACCGGCGTCTGGATACTCGGAATCCTCGTCGCGATGACGATCGCATTCCCCTCGATCAAACCGGCAAACATCCTGACCGCTCTTGGTCTCGGCTCCGTCGCCGTCGGCCTTGCGTTCAAGGACGTTTTCGAGAACTTCCTCGCCGGCATCATGATGCTGTTCCGCGAGCCGTTCCGCCTCAACGACTACATCAAGTGCGAAGACATCGAGGGGCAGGTCGCTGTCATTACTGTACGAGACACGCACATCCGGCGCACGGACGGCCAACTCGTCGTCGTGCCAAACGGCTACCTTTTTAAAAATCCCATCCAGGTCATGACCGACCGGGATCTACGTCGCACGACAGTGATATGCGGCGTCGCATACGGCGAGAATGTCGATGCGGCACGCGAGGTCATTCTGGACGCGGTGCGACACGTCGATAGCGTTCGCAACGATGTGCGTGACGTCGAGGTGTTTGCGCAGGCGTTCAACAATTCATCGATCGATTTCGAGGTCACATGGTGGACCGGCTCACGGCCGATCGACATTCGCCAGTCGCGTGACCAGGTCGTCGCCGCCGTAAAGCGCGCGCTCGACGATGCAGGGATTGAAATCCCATTCCCCTACCGAACGCTGGTGTTCAAGGATCGGGAGATGCTGGAAAACCTCGCCGGCTCGACGTCGCCCGGGCAAGATCGTACCGCGCGCGCATCAACACCGGACCAGCAGACGACACCCACCGAGCAGTCGGCCGAAGCCGCCTGATCCATGTCAGCCGCCCCGTTCAGCCGCCGCGCGCTCGTCGTTGCCAACCCGCGTGCATCCCGATTTGCGGACGCCGGCGCTCTTGCACTCGAACGGTTGGCCGAGACGCTCGTCATCGCCGCAACGCTCGAAACGGACAGCGTGACGGATCTCGCCGAGCGTGCGCGTGCGGAGCAGGCCGATTGCATCGTCGTCGCTGGCGGCGATGGCACCCTCAGCCGGCTGCTGTCGGAGCTGGTCGCGAGCGACGTGCCCATCGGCATCATTCCACTCGGCACCGCCAACGACCTCGCTCGAACGCTCGGCGTCCCGCTCGATATCGATGTAGCGGTCCGCATCATCTCGGACGGCTTGATAACGCGGATCGATCTTGGGACCGCGAACGACATCCTGTTCGCGAATGCAGCAAGCGTGGGGCTCGCGGCAGAAGTCGCCGCGCGAATGTCGAAGGCTGAAAAAGTCAAGCTCGGCGTCCTGAGCTATCCGCTCGCGTTGCTGCGCGCCTGGAAGGCTGCGCGTCCACTCCGCGTCGAAATCATGACGGATGAAATGACCTGGCGCGAAGAGGTCATCCAGCTCGCCGTCGGCAACGGGCGCTATCACGGCGGTGGCCTGATGGTCGCCGAGGAAGCCTCCATCACAGATGGGCAGCTGAACGTCTACGGCGTCGTACCGCGCAGCCGCTGGTCGCTTGCAACCGTGCTTCCCGCGCTCCGCTTTGGGCGGCATCGGCGCAACCGCGCTCTCACGACTTTCAGCGCCAGCCAGGTCGAAGTCCGCACCTCCCGCTCCGTTCCCGTGAACGTCGACGGCGAGATCCGGACCACGACGCCGGTCACCTTCACCGTGCGCCCCGGGGCGCTCCCGATATTCGCCCCGCTCGCAGGCGGGCAGTCATCCGATTGTGGAGAGAAAAATGCCGCAACTGACGCCGCTCGAAGCTGATGTCGAGGACGTGAAGGAGCCGGACGGGCTCACGAGACGGGAAGTGTCCGCCGTTCGTGAACACCTGAAGTTCCGCGCCGCGGTGGTCTACGAGATCATCCGCGCGGAAGGCGAGAGCGAACTTTCGCGTCGCTGGGCGGCGCTGTGGTGGTCCGGCATAGCGGCAGGCCTGTCGCTCGGATTTTCGTTCCTCGCCGAAGCCTGGCTCGCCGCCGTCTTGCCGATGGATCAGAGCTGGAGCCTGATGGTCTCCAATCTCGGCTACTCGGTTGGTTTCCTCATCGTGATCCTTGCCCGCCAGCAGCTCTTTACCGAAAACACGCTCACGGCAGTGTTGCCGGTGATCGCGCGCCGTACGCCTGGGTGGTTTGCAGCGCTCGGTCGCCTATGGGGCACCGTCCTCGCGGCCAATGTCGTCGGCTGCGCCATTTTTGCGCTGTTCGTTGCGTTCACCCCATCGGTTTCAGCCGAGGTGACAGCGGAGCTGAAGGTGATCGCAAAGCACATGATGGAAAACTCCGCCTGGGAGATGTTCATCCGCGGGATCGTCGCCGGCTGGTTGATTGCAGCACTCGTATGGATGCTCCCGTCATCGGAGGGAGGTGAATTCGCACTCATCATCCTGATCACCTATCTGATTGCCCTCGGTGATCTGACCCACATTGTCGCCGGCTCGGCGGAGGCGCTTTATCTCGTCTTCCTCGGCGACGAGACCATGTGGAATGCCACCTTCCAGTTTTTCTTCCCCACGCTTGCCGGCAACGTTTTCGGCGGCACCCTTCTCTTCGCAGTTTTGAGTTATGTGCAGGTTCGCGAAGAGATCGATCCGGCCAGATGAAGGCCGGGTAGTAGCACTCCAACCCTGCGTCGACTTCGGCGCGCGACCACGAAAAAAGGCCGGTGCGGATAACCGCACCGGCCTTATTTTTGGTTAGCAATCTATCGCTGAAATTCCGATCGGAACGTCGATCCTCGTTTGTGCAGTAGGCGACGCGACGATCGATGTATCAGGCGATTATTGCGCGCAGCATCCACACGGCTTTCTCATGAAAGCCCATGCGCGCATTCAGCAGATCGTGCGTGACGAAGTCTTCGTGCTCGTCCGCCGCTTCTTTCGTGATCCCGCGGATCCGGCGCGCCATCGCCTCGTGGTCGTCAGCGAGCGCCGCGATCATTTCCTCGGTCGTTCCGGCGCTGGATGCCTCCGACAAACGCGCGCGGTCGATCATCGCATCGAAGCTTACGGGTGTGATGTGCCCGAGTGCCCGTATCCGCTCTGCGATCACGTCAGCGGCTGCGAACAGATCGTTGTAATGCTGCTCGGTCAGCTCGTGGACCGGGAGAAAAAGAGGGCCGACCACATTCCAGTGCACGGCGTGCGATTTGATCAGTAGGGTGTAGGTGTCGCCGAGCACCTTGCTAAGGCCATCCGCGAGTTTTGCGCGCTGTTGCTCGCTGAGACCCACTTCCGGATCGTTCTGCGTTGGTGCCACTTTGAGGGCCGGGCTCGTCATGAGTGTCTCCTTATCGAGGGCTGCGTGATGAGGATTGGGTGGTTGCTTGTGCGCGAAATGCAGAGGGATCGTGGACGGTAGTACCGCCCGCGATCCGATTGATGATGTATCCGCGTCGCACGGTGCTCAGGCGAACGCGATAAACACCGCGATGAGCAGCGTAGCCGCCGCCGCAGTTCCAAAACCAAGGACGAAAATCATCGATCCTGGGCGGCCGCCTTGCTTTGCGTCCTGCTGCGTCACTTCCTCGTTCATATTTCTCCCCTTCCTGCGATGTTTGTAGAAGCGGTGCGTGGTGCTACGCCGTCAGCGCGGTCGAGCCCTTCGGTCCGATGAAGAACCAGATGATTAGGCCGACCACCGGAAGCAGCAGGATCAGCGCGATCCAGAGGACTTTCGCGCCGGTACCGGCGCCGGAGCCGACGATCTTCACGATGGCGTAAATGTTGGCCAGGAGGAAGAGCAGGCCGAGAATGCCTCCGACTTCGATACCCATGGGTCTCTCCATTTATTCTCTGTGATGGGGGTGCGGCAGCGTTCGCTGATGCGTCAGACCAGCGCCGCGAGCGTGAAGCCGAGAAATCCGGTCGCAAGGCCGGCGAGGCAAAACAGTGCTGCCGGTTGCGCGGATCGATGCCACGCCGGTCGACCGAGCAGTCGTTGCTGTGATCGGGACATGTTGTGTTTCTCGACGTTCATGGTCGCAAAACGTGCGGGTACGTCGAGAGTTCCGAGATCGCGCGTTAAACGTCGCACGCGGAGCGAGGAATTATTCTCTTTAATGTCAGGGAAACCGCGTTTGGCGTCGCGTCGTCGCGCGTATGAACGAGCCGCGCACGCCGGTCATATCTCGCCTTCAGGCGGCGGTCGCCTCATCGCGGTGCATGAGTTCTGCGAGACGATTCCGCGCGCGGTTGACCCGGCTTTTTATCGTCCCCACCGCGCAACCGCAAATCGCCGCGGCTTCTTCGTACGACAGGCCTTCGGCACCGACGAGAAGGATGGCCTCGCGCTGGTCGGACCCGAGCTTCTGAAGCGCTTCCGTCAAATCCGTGAAATCGAGATAATCGTCCTGCGCCGCTGCCACACTCAACTGGCCCGCGAGCACGTCATCGACATCCTCGACTTCGCGTTTCCGCTTCCGGATTTCGGTGAGGTACGTGTTCCGCAGGATCGTGAAGAGCCAGGCTTTTAGGTTGGTACCTTGCTGGAAGGTATCCTGTTTCGCCCAGGCCTTCACGAGAGTTTCTTGCACGAGGTCATCGGCGCGCGTGGGGTTGCCGCAGAGCGAACGGGCGAACGCCCGTAAGTTCGGCATGAGCGCGATCAGGTCCTGTCGCATTGCCATGAAACGCGCTCCCCTTACTCGTTGGACGAGGAGGCATCAGGGCGCTCGCCATCACCGGCTAAAGGTGTATCGTCCGAAACCGGATCTTGTTGCCCGGCGCCTTCATCGAGCTGCGCGAGCAACTCGAGAAACTTGTCCGGCACCGGCTCGTTGACCAGCGACTGGTAATCCCGCTGAAGGCGTTGGGTCACCGCATCGACAATCTCGTCGGGTTTACCTTTCTTCATGGCCCGCCTCCGCGTTTGCCCTCCACGCTCCGATCCATCCATGACGATCGTCCCAGCTCGCTCGTTTCTGCGAGAACATTACCGCGCCGATGCGGCTCATGCCCGGTAGTGACGCTGATATGCATGATGCACATGGCATCCCGCAACGCGCATCTGCCCCTGCTACGGCGCAACTCAACGCGCGCGACGTGCGTTTAGTTCCGTATCGCGACGAGAAAAATAATAGCAATGTAATGTGTTGACTGTTGCTCCTCATGCCCCATTTCTCGTAGCGCATGACGCGGTGGGCTGGGCAACGCAAGTGTCGTCTCGGCCCCTCGTACGTGAGGATTAAAATGTCGTTCGCCGAGAGTTTTACGCCGCATCTTCCTTTTCTCCGTCGCTATGCACGCGCCCTCTCCGGCACGCAGGAAGCGGGCGATGCCTACGTCAAGTCCACGCTGGAGGCGATGCTCGCTGACCCTGAGATGCTCGACGCGGATCGTAATCCGCGGGTCGAACTCTTTCGCGTCTTCTCGAAGGTCTGGTCGCCGGCAAGTGCGGACGTGCCTGACGACGACGTCACCGACCAGTCGCTCAAGCGGCTCGAGTTGCTGACCCCACGGCCGCGGCAGGCTTTTCTGCTTCTCTCGCTGGAAGGCTTCACGGTCGACGAGGTCAGCGTCATCCTCGACACGCCCGTGAGTGAGGTCGAAAATCTGATCGACGAGGTTGGTCGCCAGATCGCAAGTGAAGTCGTGAGCCGGGTGATGATCATCGAGGATGAGCCGCTGATCCAGCTCGACCTCAAGGCCATGATGGAAGAACTCGGGCACGAGGTCACGGGTGTCGCGCGCACGCACACGGAGGCGGTCGAGAAACTCGCTACAGCGAACCCGCAAATCCTCCTCGCCGATATCCAGCTCGCAGATGGCAGCTCCGGCATCGACGCGGTGAATGACATCCTCAAAGAGCGCGAGCTGCCGGTGATCTTCATCACCGCTTACCCCGAGCGCCTCCTCACCGGCGATCGGCCGGAACCGACCTACCTGATCTCGAAACCCTTCAGCCCGGAAATGGTGAAGGCATTGACGAGCCAGGCCCTGTTCTTCGGTGAAAAAGCGCGAAGCGGAACGGTGCAGGACGCCGGCGCCGCCTGACGACGTCGCACGATCAGAACGCTGGCGGGCTGCCGGGTAGTCGCGGCAGTTGCGGAACCGCGGTGCCCGCCGTGCATTATCCTCCCAAACCGACAGGAGGTCATGATGCTCAACTGGGCTATCGCATTCTTCATCGTCGCGCTGATCGCGGCCGTATTCGGATTTGGCGGGATCGCCTCGTCCGCCGCCAGCATCGCGCAGATCCTCTTCTTCGTATTCCTGGTGCTGTTCGCGATTTCGCTGATCTCGCACTTGGTTCGAGGCCGCGGCATCTGACACACGACGGCTTCGACTGACCAACGAGCTGAAGA
>JBCBJG010000124.1:0-9080 GCA_038523655.1 Pseudomonadota bacterium
ATGCGGATGGTCCATTTCCTCGAGCAGCGAGATTGCCGCGAGCACCGGTACCGACGGCTGACACACCGCGACCACATGCACGTCCCCACCGAGCGCGGAGAGGAAATGGACCATCCGCATGCACCGAACAGCCTCATGATGATGGGGGGGCCAATCGATACACGGATCAGCCCGACCGAAGTGAATCGCCTCGCCGAGAGCAAAGGGACCGACTGGTTCGCGAGCAACGTGATCTCCCGGGTGCCGTGGCCGCATCTTGGGTTCGGCCGCGCCGTCTATCCCGGGTTCCTGCAGTTGACCGGCTTCATGACGATGAACCTCGATCGGCATGTGCAGGCGCACCAGGACCTCTTCCAGCATCTGGTGGAGGGAGACGGTGACAGCGCCGAGAAGCACAAGGAGTTCTACGACGAGTATCTCGCGGTCATGGATCTAACGAGCGAGTTCTATCTGCAGACCGTCGAGAACGTCTTCGTCGAGCACCACCTCCCACGCGGGATGATGACCCACCGCGGTCGTCCAGTCCGGCCGGACGCGATCCACACCGTGCCGATCATGACGATCGAGGGGGAAAAAGACGACATTACCGGCAAAGGCCAGTGCCGCGCTGCGCTTGATCTGTGCAGCGGGCTCCCGGCATCAAAGAAAAAACATCTCGAAGCGCAGGGTGTCGGCCACTACGGCATCTTCAACGGCTCGCGCTTCCGGCAGATCATTTTGCCCAAGCTGCGCAAGTTCATCGAAGCGAACGAGCCACCGGAACGGGTTCGTGCGGCGCGGGACGATCTTGCCGACATCGAGATCGGCGCGCTCGCGCACGGTCCGCTCGAGTGTGCCCGGCGGATCCGAAAGGACACCCAGCGGGCTCTAAGCGCGATCGAGAACGGACAGATGCCGGACATCGCGACGCTTGCAAGCAACGGTGCGGCGCGGACACGATCGCGCAAAAACTCTCGCAGCGTACGTGGAAGACGCTCACGCCGCGTATAGCGTCTCGTGTAGGCACCCCTCACGCGCTTGCTGAGGTTTCGCGATGCGTCGGGCTGGTCAAAACACCTGAGCTGTTGGGGCCACCCGCGTCGTCGTCGCGGAACATTCAGATCGTCACCAAGTTGCCGTTCGTACGTGTTCCGTGCGCGTTCGGCAGCTGAGTGCCGCGACGCGGTCAGTCGCGTTCCTCAGAATTAATTCTCCGTTTGAAGCGACAGGGGGAGCTTCATGCGACGTACCTATGCCGTCGGCGAGGCATCGGACGAGAGCCTATCCGTTTGCGGGCTCGACGTGCCCATCACCGTGAAACGCCATCCGCGCGCGCGGCGCATGACGCTGCGCGTAAGCCATTGCAGGCGCGGGGTCGTGTTGACGGTTCCGCGGTCCTGCGATGTCAGAGAGGCGCGCTCGTTCGTGACGAAGAACGTTCGATGGATCGAGCGGCATGTGAGCGAGCTGCCGCAGACTGTCCGGTTCGAAGACGGCGCGATCATTCCGCTGCGTGGCACGCCACACCGCCTCGTGTTCGTCGGGCGCACCTCGGGGCGTGGCGTCGTGTGGCAGGCGGCGCGGCAGATGTCGCTGATGGAGCACGGTGGATCCGGCACGCTGTTGCTCGACGCTCCGAGCGAGGTCAGCGGCGCGGCGACTGCGGTGGAAGAGCTCCATCTCGAAGAACCCCGTGCCGAAGAGCTCCATGTCGAAGAGCTCCACGTCTCAGGGGCTGTGGACCATGCGCCGCGCCGGCTGCGGGACTGGCTGATTGCGCAGGCGCGCGACGACATTACTAACCGTGTTGCAATCCATGCGCAGCGGCTCGGTCTGCAACCGCGCCGCATCACGATCCGGGATCAGTCATCGCGCTGGGGCTCCTGCTCGTCGACGGGCGCACTGTCGTTTTCATGGCGGCTCGTTCTGGCGCCGCCAACGGTGCTCGATTATGTGGCCGCGCACGAGGTCGCGCACTTGCGTGAGATGAACCACAGTCGCCGGTTTTGGGATCTCGTGCGGCGGACGATGCCGGAGATGGACGGTCCGAAGGAGTGGCTGCGGGAGAACGGTGCGCAGCTTCACGCCTACGCGCTGTAGGCGATTGTCCCGCCGGCGTCAGCGCCTTCGTGATTAAACCTCCGTGGGCGGCGACCGCTGTCAAGTCGCGTCAGCGCAGTCCGATCAGCTCCGCGATATCGTCCGGCACGGCGATGCCGTCGCGACGCGCTGTCTGAGCTGCCAGGAAACGCCGCTCACCGGGAAGCCGGAGCGCCGGGTCTGCGTCGATGAGCGTGACGAGACGGTGCATCGTGTCCGCGAACGCGTTGACGTCTCCACCGCCCGGGTCGATCGCGAGCATCAGCTGTCCGAGCCGCGGATGGGGCGCCTTCGCGTCGCCGAGTGCTGCGGCCTCGACGCTCAACGGGCCGGCGGTCAACGCTGCCGAGAGGATTTCCACAACCAGCGCCCAATTCGCGCCGTGCTGCCCGCCGGCGGGGAGAATATATCCGCCGAGCGCGGCCTGCGGATCAGTGGTCGGCTCGCCGGCGTTATCGCAGGCCCAGCCTTCGGGAATAGGCTTGCCTTCGTCGCGCGCCATCATGATCGCCGTCTTGGTTGCAATGCTTGCGCTCTGGTCGATGACGATCGGTGCGCCTGCCGGCCGGGGGGCGGCGAGGCTGAACGGGTTCGTGCCGTAATACGCCCGCGCTGCGCCGCCTTGGGACATGGCTGCCGGTGAGTTCGAGAACGCCATCGCGACGAAGCCGGCGGTCGCCAACGGCTCGGTCATCCCGGAAAGTGCCAGCGAGTTGTAGGAATTGACGATCCGCGCAACCGCAATGCCCTCGCGTTTTGCAGCGCGACGCAACCAGTCGCTCGCGAGTTCGATTGCCGGCTGAGCGAACCCCTCTGCTGCATCGATCGTGACGGCTGCGCCGTGCTCACGGATGATTTCCGGGCGTGCTGTGGCGTTGATGCGCCCGCTACGGATTTGCTCGAGGAAGATCGGGAGATAAAAGAAGCCGCAGATGGGGTTCGCTTCAGCCTCGTTGGTCAGGATTGCGTGGGCGACGGGCGCTGAGATCGAGGCGCTCGCACCGGCCGCCTCAAAGGTGGACGACATGGCCCGCGCGACGTCGGGGAGGGGAAAAAGGCGGCTCATGCTGTCGCCGTTGACGAGATTGCGGATGGCGGCACCGAGGTCGCAAGCCAATCCTCGAAGCGGCGATTGGCTTTGGCGACCCGGTCGCGATCGAGCGTAACGCCGAGGCCGGGCGCGGCAGGAAGCGCGAGGCGGCCAGCCCCGGGGGAAAGAGCGGGCGTGGAGACAATATCCTCTTCGAGGAGCTGCCACATGATCTGGTTTCCGTCGTCGAGGTTCGCGATGGTCCGCGCCACGTGATGTTCGGCGCAGGTCGTGATGCCGGTCGTCATGCTCGAATGGATGCAAAGCCTCAGTCCGGCCGCGTCCGTAATGCCCGCGGCAACGCTCATCGCGCGCAGCCCGCCGATCTCACGGGGGCCGACGGCGATCATGTCGGCGACCCCGTCCCGGCAGGCGGAATAAACATCCCCGACCGTGAAGACCGATTGGTCAGCACCGAGCGCGATCGGGCTGCGTTCCTTGAGATGACGCAACGCGTGTTGCGAGCGGCTCGACGTCGGCTGCTCGATGTACTCGATGTCGTACGGCGCAAGACGCGCCATCATCCGTAAAGCAAGCGCCGGGTCCCATGCCTCATTGGCGTCGAGCCGCAACCGCGCATCGCCGATCGCTTCGCGCACCAGGCGGGTGGCTTCGATGTCGTGGTGCTCTCCAACGCCGACCTTGAGGTAGATGATCGGGTGGTCGTCGGCAACGGCGCTGCGGGCATCTTCCGCCAGTTCCTGCGGGGTGTCGCCCTGGAGAAAATAAAAGTAGCCGACATCGGCGCGGACGGCGCCGCCGAGCAGGTCCCAGACGGGCCGCTCGAGAAGCTTTCCCTGAAGATCGAGCACTGCCATTTCGAGGCCCGAAAAGATCTGGTTCGCGAGCCGTGGCATGTTCGCGCCGAAGGCGAGAAAATCTCCCTTGTATGCGCGCGCAACGAGCCGCGGGTAATCGAACAACGGTTCGCCGATGAAGTGTCGGGAAAGGCGGTCGATGATCCGCTTCTGTGCCAGTGCGTCCGGCGCTGTCGTCGTCTCACCGATACCAATCGTGCCGTCGTCGCTCTCGATTTCGATGAGGTTGACGGTGAAGGCATCCTCTAAACCCTGTGACCATACATACGGCTTCTTGAGCGGCAGGCGCATCGGGGTGACGCGCACGTCGGCGATCTTCATCGGGGATGGTCCGTTCAGGCGGGCTGGCTGATGACCGCGCGACGGTGGTCGGCGCTCCGGCAGTTGTCAACGCACCGTAGGCGTAAGAGGGAGAACCGCGTCGTAGCCCGATGGGTCAGCACCGATCTCACCTGCGTTTGATATGTGCCCGGCGGGCTGCTTGCGTTCTGTCCGGCGTCTCGAATGCGGAGCGGTTTGGCGATACGTCTGTTGCAGTTTTGGAAGGTCGTGCTGGCGTGATCAGCCTTTTGCGCGGGCGGCGTTCTGGGGTGGGTCAGGTACGCTTGGTGGGGCCCTGGCGAATGCCACGTACAGTGCGCGTACGATCGGGACGGCCAGTAAGCGCGTGCAAATTATCCTCCTCGATACGCGGTCTTTCCGCGCGCCGTTGCGGCACCACCCCTGCGGGCGAAGCAATCGCGGGACGTATGTCCCTGATCCCGATCCATCGGAAACGCTCCTCGGCGCAGCCCAATGGGACTGGCTTGCCAAGGTTCTGCGGGAGCCGGCTGAGCTGCGGCTCGTGGTCTCGAGCATTCAGGTGTTAGCGGACGGGCATGGCTGGGAACGAAGGGGGAACCTACCCCGCGAGCGTGACCGCCTGTTCGCCCTGATCGCTGAGACGAAAGCGAATAGCGTTGTTTTTCTCTCCGGTGATCGGCATCGCGCTACGATCTATCGTGATGCGACGAAGGGCGACGTGCCGTTCGTGGAAATCACATCCTCGTCGATGAACATGCCGTTCGACGATCCGGACGAGCGCGGCCCTCACCAACTTGCGGCGATGTACGGCAAGGAAAACTTCGGCGTCATCGATATCGATTGGGAGACCTGTCGCGTCGCGTTGGTGCTGCGGGGGCTCGATGGCGCGGTTGTTCGCACGCGTGACATCGCGTTGGACGCGCTTGCTCGGGATTAATCGCTGCTGCGCTGATCGACGGGGACGTGCTTACTCGAGTTGCTGACTGGCGCGAACCTGACAGGGGCGATGCAACCGGCCGCCCCTATCGTTTAATTCGTATCGACGTCTATCGAGGCGCACCGCCCCGGCCTGATCAGAAAGCTTTGCGGATGCTTTTCTGGATCACCGTGTCGAAGCCGGCGCTCGGCTTGCGGGTTTTCTTGGCGTCGCGGAGGAATGTGCGACGCTGTTTCACGAGGGCCTGCAGCTTGCCGTCGAGTTCGGCCCGCCGTGCGCGTTGCGCTGAGATACGCTGCTTGCGTTCGGCGGGTGTCAGCGACTGAAGCGGGGCCGGAAGCGCGTCCGGGCGGACATCGTCGAGGGAGAGTGCTCCGCTCTCCAGTTCCGCGACGAGATCTGCGCCGCCGGTGACGACTTCCCGTTTGCCACGCTTCGATGCGTAGTAAGCCGCGCGGTCGGCGGAGGACGGTGCGGCGGCGGCTTGCCGGCTCTCGAGTTTCTTCAGCGTCCGAGCGCGTCGGACCGCATTGCCGTACGGGATCACGGTCTTGTCGAGTTCGAGCTGAAGCCGACGGATCTGCTGATCGTATGGGGTTTCGATGATCTGCACATTGCCGGAGAGCGGGATCTGCGCGTAGACACCGCCGCCGAGTGAGGCAATTTCCCTCCACACCAGCCGCGTGTCATGGCGCCGGCCAGCCTGCAATGCGTTGACAGTGATGCCGCGCTTGCGGGCGAGCTTGAGCGCCTCGGGGTACTTGACGTCCTGTTGGTAGTCCATGTGCGGCGGCGCATCTCCCGCAAGGAACAGAAGCCGGATATTCTTTTTGCTCCCCGCCTGACGATCGGCCGAGGTCCAGTTGGCGCGCGTAATCCCTTCGAAAAGCGCTTGATTGACGGATTCCGGCGTGTCGCCGCCGCCACGCGCACGGAAGCTGAGGAGCTTTGCGTAAAGCCCATCGATGTCGGTCGTCAGGTCATGGAAACGGGTGACGTAGGCATCGCCGAGGTCACGAAAGCCAACCAGCCCGATGCGAACGATCGCGTCCGGATCGTTTTCGACGACCTCGTTTGCGATGGCCCAGATCTTCTGCTTCGCGCCCGCGATCAATCGGGACATCGAGCCGGTCGTATCCAGCACGAACATGACCTCGACCACCCGTTTGCCGCAGTACTGACCGGCGTCGCCGTCGAGCTGGCAGGCGACGCCGGATTGCGACGATGCCGCCGAAGCGGTGCCGGTGGCGAGCGGCGTGAGTGCGGAGGTCGCGGCGAGTGTCGAGACCGCGCAGATCGCAGCGCCGATGCGCGTCGTGCGGGCAAATGCGGCGGCGACCCGGCGCAAACTTGGCAGAATTTGTCTCCGCTCCTCATTCATCGGCTTCGTCGTCTGGGTCGTCGTCGGGGAGGGGCTGCGCATCGTGCTGTCCTTTGTGAGCGGTTTCGATGGTGGGACGGGTCTCGCCGGGAGATCCTTGGGTGCGGTGCTGATTTTTTCCGGATCGACGGGCACTGCGCGTGCAGCTGTTGCGCAGTTTGCGTGCGGAACTGGCGTGCCATGACGCGGGTTGAGCAGGCGATGACACCGGAGCAGACAACGAGGAGCGCGCGATGAGCGGCTACAGCGAGGGCACGAAAGTCGAGTGGGACTGGGGCAACGGTACCGGGACCGGCGAGATCACCGAGACGTTCACCGAGAAGGTGACGCGGACCATCGAGGGTAGTGAGGTCACGCGGAACGCGAGCGACGACGAGCCGGCCTACCTGATCGAACAGGATGATGGAGACCGCGTTCTCAAGAGCCATAGCGAAGTGCGCAAAGCATCTTGAGAACGGCGATCTGCCAACGATGAGCCGTCCGAAAAAATACGACGAGATCGACTTCGTGCCGCCATACACTGTGGCTGCGTGTGCACGGCGCGGGCTCGCTCTGCGCGCGGAGCACGGTGTCGGTGGGACGGACGTTGGCGTCGCGCGGGCCCGCGATCTGAAAAATCAGGAGCGCCTTTCGCCGGAAACGATCGAGCGGATGGTCAGCTATTTTGCCCGTCACGAAGTGGACAAGGATGCCGACGGGTTCGGCAACGACGATGATCCGTCGGCTGGATATGTGGCGTGGCTGCTCTGGGGTGGTGACCCTGGCCGTACGTGGGCTGAAGACACGAAAGCGCAAATGGAAGACGCTGATTCCGGTTAGCGCTCTGGACGTTGTTATTTGCCGACCCTCAAGTGCCGGGCGAGGCGCTTCAATTCCCGTTGGTTCCAGCGGATGTGCTCGCGGCTCGCGGCTCAAGATCGACCAGCAGACCGGTACCAGCCCGGGCGCTTTCCTGCCGCCAAACAGGTCGCGCGCGGACCAGCGAAGGGCGTCGTCACCCTCCCCCTCCCCATGAAGCTCGTTTTATGCAGTATTCTGCCGGGATGACGCGGGGCGGAGGGGAACGGGATGACGACACTCGAAGAGCTTAAGGCACACCGAGAAAAATCGATCGAGGCGACGGCGGGAGGACCGCCGGCGCGGACGTCGAATGTGTTCTTCGGGGTCGGGCCGATCACCGATCTGGTGCAGGACGAAGTGGACGGCCGGCGCACGCGCATCGATTTCGAGCATTGGCTCGAGGCGAACTATCGCAAGCTGGATGACCGCGGGAACGATCTCGGGCCGTTCACGATCTCCGAAATCGGCCGCTCGATGCACCGCGGCTATCCGGCCGACAAAATCCTCATCGACATGATGCGGGCGATTCACACGTACTTCGGCTACCCTAAAAAGAATTGCATGGCGGTTGGGCTCGGCGGCGGACACTCCGGCTTTACCGTCGCGCTCATGCACCTGATGAACACGCATGACCCGGCGCAACGGACGTTCATCGATACGCCGCGCCCGGAAAGTGATGCGGCGAGCGGTGGCGGATTTTTTCGGCAGTCGTGGGGTGCGCAGGCGATCGAGCTGGTCCGGCATGCGAAGGGTGGTGATGAAGATCGCCTCGTGTTCGCCGAGCGCGAAGGGGAAATTCCGTCCGCGGACCGGCTCGAGGAACTTTGCGTCAAGCTTTTCATGGGGGTTGGGCACGAGACCACCGGCGCGACATGCTATACGGCGGAGGATATTTCCGGGCTGCTCGAGTGGATCGACCGCGACCCGCAGAACCACCACGCGGTGATCGACAGTACGTCGCTGCTCGGTGCGATGCCCTGGCCGAAGGACATCGTCACGCAGCTGATGGAAAAGTGCTGCACCTTCATGCCGTTCCAGAAAGCGATCGGTGGCGTCTCCGGATATTGGGTGATCTCGCTTACGCCTGCGGCCCGCGCGTTGCTCGATGCGAATGCGCAGGAGCCGTCATGGGCGATCCCGCGGCAGTTGAAACTTACCGTGCCGGAAAATGCGGGCGCGCCGCTCTCTTCGAACAAGACGTCGGCGCTCGGCCCGATCTACGACGCGGACGCCGATAAGATGCTCGGCGGCATCATCAACACCTACTCAGCGCTCGCGTTCGCGGAGACGACTTATGGCGTGCTGCGTTCGGCACGGCTTGTCGGATCGGTCGATGAGCTGAACGCGCGCTCGATCGCGAACCGGTCCGCGATTGAAGAGTGGATCGGCAAACAGGACCTGCTTGAGCTCGGCGTTCAAGACGTGGACCGGCGCGGCGCGGCGGTTACTCTCCTCAAGGTGAATGATCCCGATATTGGCAATGCGGAACTGCATGCGCGGATCATCGCCCGCTCGAAGCAGCTTTTGCAGTACGAAGGGTTGACCCACCCTGACGGAACCTACGAACCGGGGCTCGACGTGGCGCGGTATGTAAATGCTTTTCCCGGTACGCCCGGCGACTACCGCGCCTGG
>JBCBJG010000125.1:0-9013 GCA_038523655.1 Pseudomonadota bacterium
GTGCGGAGATGATCGTGCACCGGGGCGAACTCGCGCCGGGGCCGGACTACAAGCTGTATCTGGTCAAGCAGTTCGTCGAGAACGAAGAGCAGTTCGAGCGCGCCAAAGCCGAGGCTGTCCGTCTGGGCGATATTAAAACCTTCAACGGTTTCCTGGTCGACGTGCCGGACGGGATCGATGTGCGTGACTTCACGACCGTGCTGATCTGGTGCGAAGCGTTCGGCGAATTCATCGCGGCGGCGAAGTATCGGTAGCCGTGCAGCCCGGCACCTACCCCGCAACCAGCTTACCCGCATCGAGTGTGAGCACCCGGTCCATGCGTCGGGCGAGGTCCATGTTGTGGGTGGCGATGAGCGCTGCGACGCCGCTGGTGTGGATCAGGTCCATGAGCTGCGCGAACACCCGCTCGGACGTTTCGGGATCGAGGTTACCGGTCGGCTCGTCGGCAAGCAGCACGCGGGGTTGATTGGCAAGCGCGCGTGCAATCGCGACACGCTGTTGCTCGCCGCCTGATAGTTCACCCGGGCGATGACCTCCGCGGTGCTCCAGCCCCATCTGGCCGAGCGCTGCTTCCGCCCGCTTGCGCGCCTCGCGGCGACCAACGCCCGCGATCATCTGCGGCACGACAATGTTCTCCGCGGCGGAAAACTCCGGCAGTAGATGGTGGAACTGATAAACAAAGCCGATCTTCGAGCGCCGGATCGCGGTGCGCGCCGCATCGTTCTTGGCGATGCAATCTTCGCCGTCGATCAGGACGGCGCCCGCATCCGGTTTTTCGAGAAGCCCGGCAATATGCAGGAGGGAGGATTTACCCGAGCCCGACGGGCCGACCAGCGCAACGGCCTCCCCTGCGCGCAGATCGGCATCTGCCGCATCGAGCACGACGATCTGCCGCTCACCCTGCGCGTAGGCACGCGCAAGGCCGCGCAACTGGACAACCGCCTCACTCATACCGCAGCGCCGCCACCGGGTCCGTGCTCGCCGCCTTCCAGGACGGATACAGCGTCGCGAGCACGGAAAGCGTCAACGCCATGGCCACAACGGAAACGGTCTCCCAGACGTTGATCTGTGCCGGAAGCCGGGAGAGAAAATAGATGTTCGGATCGAACGGCTCGCGCCCAAGCATCCAGGAGACACCATTGTAGATCGGATCGATGTTCCAGCAGATCAGCACGCCAAGCACGAGCCCGGCGAGCGTGCCGACAACACCGATGCTCGCGCCGGTGATTAGAAACACCCGCATCACGGCACCTTGCGTCGCGCCCATCGTCCGCATGATCGCGATATCGCGCGCCTTGTCCTTCACCAGCATCATCAGGCCGGAGACAATGTTGAGCGTCGCGACCAGCACAATCAGCGACAGGATGATGAACATCACATTCCGTTCGACGTCGAGCACGGAGAGAAATGCGCCGTCGCGTTCACGCCAATCAGTAATGTTCACGGTCGGCCCACCGGCCTGGCGCAGATTGGCCGTGAGCGCGTCCATCCCTTCGGGCGTCTCGGCGAGCACCTCGAGCACGGTAACGCGCTGAGGTTGGTTGAAGAACGCCTGGGCTTCAGCCAGCGGCATGAACAGGATCGTGCGATCGTACTCGCTGACCCCGATCTCGAAGATCGCAGCAACCCGGTAGCGTTTGATGTTCGGCTTGGTGCCGAAGACGGTCGTGCGGCCGCGCGGGTTCACGATCGTGAGCTGCTCGCCGACCGTGACACCGAGCGCATTCGCCATCCGCGTGCCGATCGCGATCGACTCACTCTCATCGAACCCGTCGAGCGTCCCGAAACGCAGGCTGTCGGCCAACAGGTCCATCTGTCGGATGTCGGCGCCGCGCATGCCGCGGACCAGCGCCCCGAGCGTCTGGCTGGGCCCCGAAAGCATTACCTGGCCTTCGATCAACGGCAGAGCCGCTGTCACGCCATCGACCTTGCCGAGCCGCTCCGCGACTTCATCGTAGTCGGTGAAGTTGCCGCCGACCTTGTGCACGATCGCATGCCCGTTGATGCCGAGCATTTTCGTCAGCAGCTCCTCGCGGAACCCGTTCATGACGGCCATCACGACAATCAGCGTCATGACACCGAGCATGATGCCGAGGAAAGAAAAGCCGGCGATAACGGAGATAAAACCCTGCCGTTTTCGCGCCCGCAGATAGCGCCGAGCAAGCAACCACTCGAACGGCGCGAACGCCTTGGTCGGACAGCCGGTTTGCCCGGAAGTCGCAAGAGGTCCCGCAGAGACAGCCATCAGGTTTCGCCTTTCCGGCTCGAGCACACGCGTCAGGCAGCGCGCGCGACGGCACGCAGAGCATCGGTGAGAAAGGCCATCGTCGCATCATGGCTGAGCGACTGGCGCGCACCGTCCCGCCGGGTTTTCACCTCGAGCTCACCCGCCTTCAAACCCTTCGGCCCGACGATAACCTGATACGGCAGGCCAATCAGATCCATCGTGGTGAATTTTGCTCCCGCCCGCTCGTCACGATCGTCGTAGAGCGTTTCGATCCCGGCGCTGCGACACGCATCGACGAGCGCTTCGCAGGCCGCATCGCATGCCGCATCGCCACTCTTCAGGTTGACGATGCCGACGTGGAACGGCGCGACCGACGCCGGCCAAATGATCCCGTCATCGTCGTGGTTCGCTTCGATCAGCCCGCCCGCCAGACGCGAGACGCCGATCCCGTAAGAACCGCTCTGAATCGGTATCATCGCCCCGTCCGGCCCCTGTACCTCGCACCCGAGCGGCTCGGAGTACTTTGTGCCGAAGAAGAAAATGTGGCCGACTTCGATGCCCCGCGCGGAGATCCGCTTGTCCTCGGGCACTGCGGCATGAAACGCCGCCTCCTCGTACTTGTCATCGGTCGCCGCATAGCGATGCGTCCATCGCTCGACGGTCGCGGCCAGCTCGGCTTCGTTAAGCGGGCTTTCCGGCGGCAGCCCTTCATCCAGCAGGTCCGCATGGCAATAGACCTGGCTCTCACCGGTCTTCGCAAGCACGAGAAATTCGTGGCTGAGGTTGCCGCCGATCGGTCCCGTTTCGGCGACCATCGGCACGGCGGTCAGCTCCATCCGCGCGAACGTGCGCAGATATGCGACGAACATTTTGTTGTAAGAGATCCGCCCCGCCTCGGGCGTGAGGTCGAACGAGTACGCATCCTTCATCAGGAACTCGCGCCCGCGCATGACACCGAAGCGCGGGCGAACCTCGTCGCGGAATTTCCACTGGATATGGTAGAGATTGCGTGGCAGCTCGCGATACGACTTCACGCCATCGCGGAAGATCTGCGTGATCTGCTCTTCGTTGGTCGGGCCGTACAGCATGTCCCGGTCGTGCCGATCTCGGATGCGGAGCATTTCCGGACCGTAGGCATCGTAGCGTCCACTCTCGCGCCAGAGATCAGCCGGCTGGATCGTCGGCATGAGTACTTCCAATGCGCCGGCCCGATCCTGCTCCTCGCGCACGATTTGCTCGATCTTCTTGAGCACGCGGAAACCGAGCGGCAGCCAAGAGTAGATGCCCGCACTCGACTGCCGGACCATCCCGGCGCGCAGCATGAGCTGATGCGAGACGATCTCGGCTTCCTTCGGCGTATCCCGCATGACCGGGAGAAAGAATTGCGACATCCGCATGCGAGGAAACTCCGGCGTGGCTGCGCCGTGATTGGCGTCGCTGGCTCTTAGACAATGCGTTGACTGCATGGAACCCGCGACGTGCGCGCGGCGTGGGTAACCCGAGAGGCCTCAGCGGCGATGGCCCACGGGCACGCTGGTATGCAGCAAATCACCGTCCGAAAATGCAGTCAAAGACACCAATAAAATGCGTGACTTAGTTTTGGGGGTTCGCTACCCAACGGTCGTTGTGCGTCGAGATTTGGCGACGCGACCTTCGGGGCGCGTTGGTACCCAAGTCTTGGGAGGAAGAAAGCGCCGGTTGGTCGTCCGCGACCGCCGGCGTCCCGAGACAGGACGACAAGTCCTGCGAAAGCGAGGCCGCGAGGCCTCGCTTTTTTTGTGCGCGGCACAGAACGCACAGATGTCCGCGATCAATTCAACTGCAAATGCGCCGCAAGCACCCGGTCCATTACCGCCCGTAAAGCAGTGCCTGCACATCGATGACGCCGGTCGCGGCGAGCGTATAGAAAAACGCGAAGATCGCAGCGGAGACGAGCGTCGTTAGCAGCACCTTGCGGGCGAGACGTGGTGCAACCGGCGCGCTGCGTTCCGTCCCGGGGATGACCTCACCGTCTTCTTCCTGGGTGCGGACGCCGAGCGGCAGGATCGCGAAGAGCACGGTCCACCACAAGACGAAATAGATCGCGATGGCAAAGGTGATCGACATCGGTTCCTTCCAATCGGTTGGTCACGCGGCACGGCGATTGTTCTCCACACCGCTGCACGGCTGGTTCAGGCTTCCTCGAGCTCGACGAGCGTTCCGCAGAAATCCTTCGGGTGGAGAAAAAGGACCGGCTTGCCGTGGGCGCCAATCTTCGGCTCGCCGTCCCCGAGCACCCGAGCGCCCTCTTTCACCAGCCGGTCCCGCGCCGCCGCGATATCCGCGACCTCGTAGCAGACATGGTGGATGCCACCGGCCGCATTTTTCTCCAGAAAACCGGCGATCGGCGAGCCTTCTCCGAGCGGCTCGAGCAACTCGATCTTGGTATTGTCGAGCTCGATGAAGACGGTCGTCACGCCATGATCGGGTTGCGGTGTCGCCGCACTCACCGTGGCACCGAGCGTATCGCGGTAAACCCGGCTCGCCGCATCAATATCGGGGACCGCGATCGCGACATGGTTCAGCCGACCGAGCATTTTTCTCTCCTTCGCACCTGGCACGTCGGGTGACGCACAGCGGTCATTCAGTTCGCGTCGCTATATGACGGCGACCATCGCCTTGCAGATCGGCTTTTTTCCCCATGCCTCGCCGATCGCCGAGCGTGCCGCGCGGGTGACAGCCCGCTCGACGGTCTCGACGTTCTTGCGCCGGGCTTTCGGCATGCTCTCCAACGCGCCGTCGACCGCCTTGTAGGCGATTTCGTCCATCGCTTCACCGTCGCGGTTGAAGTCCGGAATCCCGTCGAGCACCACATCCGGGTCGATCAGAATTTCTCCCTTGGCCGAGACAACGACCGAGATCACACAAATGCCGACGCTCGAGAGTTTGCGGCGATCGGATACCGAACGGTCTTCGGTGTCGAGCAGCAGTCGCCCGTCCCTGAAAATCCGCCCGCTCGGCAGGCTCTCGATCACTTCGACCTTTCCAGCGGTCAGCCGCGCCATCGAACCGTTGGCAACGAAGGTCGCATCCGGAATGCCGTTCGCCTTGGCAAATCGGACATGCTCCTTCATGTGCCGCACTTCGCCGTGCATCGGAATAAGGTGGCTTGGTTTCACCCAGTCGTAGATCTGCTGCAGCTCTTCACGCCGGGGGTGCCCGGTGACGTGCACCAGCGCCTCGGTGTCGGTGATGATCTCGATGCCTTGTTCCGCCAGCGCATTGACCACGGCACCAACGGTCTTCTCGTTCCCCGGGATCGTTCGGGAGGAAAAGACTGCCGTATCGCCGCTTGTAAGCGTGATGTGCGGGTGCGTGTCGGCAGCGATCCGTGCCATGGCCGCACGACTTTCCCCCTGGCTTCCGGTGCAGAGCAGCAGGACCTTGTCGCGCGGCTGATAGCCGTACGCATCCTGATCATGGAAGCTGAAGTCTTTCGCGAGATATCCGGTCTCGACCGCAACCCCGATCATGCGCTGCATGGCCCGCCCGGCCACGACCAAGGTCCGCCCGGTCGCCCGCGCGGCATCCGCGATCGACTTCATGCGCGCGACGTTGGAGGCGAAGGTCGTCACCGCGACCCGTCCGGTGCACCCGTCGATGACTTTGCGCAGCGACGCCGCAATCTCGACTTCCGAAGGCGACGTCCCGTCCCGAAAGACGTTCGTCGAATCGCAGATCAGGACATCGACGCCCTCGGCGCCGAGCTGCTTCAGGCGATCGATATCGGTCGGCCCGCCGGTGATCGGATCAGGGTCGAGCTTCCAGTCACCCGTGTGCAGAACCGTGGTCTCGCCGACCCGGATCACGACAGCATTAGGCTCCGGGATGGAATGCGCAACGGTCACGAGTTCGATATCGAACGGCCCTATGTCGAACCGGCTGCCGAGCGCGACTTCCCGGATATCGAGTTCGATACCGGCGCCGAACGCCGCGAGCTTTGCCTTCAAGAGCGTGGCGGTGAACGGCGTCGCGAAGATCGGTTTATCGAAAGTGCGCCAAAGCTCGATCACCGCGCCGAAGTGGTCTTCATGCGCATGCGTCAGCAGCAGCCCCTCGCACCGCTCGACCTGCTCGGCGATGTAGGTGATGTCCGGCAAGATCACGTCAACGCCCGGTGCCTCAGGACCTGGAAAGGTGATGCCGAGGTCGACCATGAGCCAACGCCGATCACGCTTGCTGCCGGCGCCGTAGAGGTAGCAGTTCATGCCGATCTCACCGGCCCCACCGAGGGGGAGGAAAACCAGTTCGGTCGAGGCGGAGGCGTCTTCGGCCATGGGGATGCGTGTCCGGATATGTGCGGGGCGATCGATCGTCCCGGAACCTCACCGGGCGCCGTGATCCCGCACGGGATCAGACCCGGTCGGGCTCCATGACGTCGCCGTAGAGGATGCGCTGTGCTGAGCCGCCCACGTTGAGCAGCAGCGCGCCGTCGTCGTCAAGACCGGCGTAGGTACCGCGGTGCGTCACGTCGCCGACTGTCACCATGAGCGGGCTCGCCCACGCCGGCCCGGCCGCCTGCCACGCATCCAGGATTTGGCTGAACCCCTGGCCAACCGACCATGTCTCTTCAACCACGTCCCACGATGCCGCGAGTTGTGCCGCAACCGCGTCGGGCGTCTCCCGCACCCCATGCGCCTGCAAGCTGGTCGACGGTTTGCCGGGAATGTCGGGATGGTGCGCGACGTTCAGGCCGAACCCAACCGTGACGGTCGTCATCCCGGGGGCTGGCGCGGCGGACAGCTCAGGTGCGCCGAGCGTAGAACTTTCTGCCAGGATCCCGCAGACCTTCGCGCCATCGATGAGCACATCGTTCGGCCATTTCAGCCGTACGTCGCTCGAATTGACGCCATCGGGGCCAAGCGTACTCGCTAATAGCGGCTGCAAGACACGGTACATCGTGACACCGGCGACGAACGGCAGTTGCAGCGCGCCCGTCGCGTCGATTGCGTAGCGTCGGAGAAGGCTCGCGTAGAGATTTCCGGGCGGGGAGACCCAGCCTCGCGCGCCACGACCACGGCCAAGTGTTTGAGCGTCTGCCGTGATCCAGAACGGCCGATCCGCGCCTGCCGCCGGATCAATCTCAGCCCGGCGAAACGCTTCGGCGTTGGTCGAATCGATCTCGGCGAAGTGCGCGCGCGCGGGGATCGGAACGTGCGAGCCCGAAGTCTCGGCGATCAAGGGAAGAGCGATCGCGCCGCCGCTGCGGCTGCCGTTACGAGCGGCGCCGGATAAACCGCGTAGAACAACACGAACGCCCCAGCCGCGCCGAGCACGATCTTGAGCTCCCGCGCCATCGCATCGAAGGTTTCGCCTGCCTCGTCGAAGAACATTAGCTTGATGATCCGCAGGTAGTACACCGCACCGATCACACTCGCGATCACACCCAGGATAGCGAGCGGCCAGAGCCCGGCTTCGACCGCCGCGCGGAACACGTACAGCTTGGCGAAAAACCCGGCGAGCGGCGGAATTCCCGCCAGCGAAAACAGCAGCATGGCGAGCAGGAACGCCGCGGGGAGATTATATTGCGCGAGCCCAGAGAGATCGTTGATGTCTTCCGTCGCCACATCGCCGCGCCGCATTCCCATAATCAGCGCGAAGGTGCCAAGCGTCATGACCAGGTAGATCGCGAGATAGATCAGGACGGACTTCGCGCCTTCCTGCGTGCCGGCTGCGAGGCCAACGAGCGCAAATCCCATGTGGCCGATCGAGGAGTACGCCATCAGCCGCTTGATGTTGGTCTGACCGATCGCGGCGAGCGCGCCCCACAGCATCGAGGCGATCGACACGAAGACGATGATCTGTTGCCACTGCTGCGTGACCGGCAACAATGCATCGATCGTCACCCGCATCACGAGCGCCATGGCGGCAACTTTCGGCGCTGCGGCGAAGAAGGCGGTGATCGGCGTCGACGCGCCCTCGTAGACATCCGGCGTCCACATATGGAACGGCACGGCGGAGATCTTGAAGGCAAGGCCGGCGAGCACGAACACTAGCCCGAAGATCAGACCGATGTTGGCCGCGCCATCGCCCGCCTGAAGCACACGCGTGATGTCGGCGAAGATCGTCGATCCCGTGAAGCCGTAGATCATCGATGCGCCGTAGAGCAGCATGCCCGACGACAGCGCACCGAGGACGAAATACTTGAGGCCTGCCTCGCTCGAGCGCAGGGAGTCCCGGCGGAGCGCCGCGATCACATAGAGCGCCAGCGACTGCATCTCGAGCCCGAGATACATGGTGATCAGATCGCCGGCCGAGATCATCAGCATCATGCCGAGTGTCGCGAACAACGAGAGCACCGCGAACTCGAACGTCAGCAGCCCCTGCGCCGCGAGGATGCGCCGCGACATGTAGAGCGTGACCGCCACCCCGAATAGCACGAGCAATTTGAGAAAGCGGCCGAACGGATGGACCACGATGCTGCCGCCGAACATCTGCTCAACCGCCAGGCCCTGGTTAAGGATCAGCAGCGCCGCCGCGCCGAGGACAGCGATGGCGATCCAGATAAAGGTCTCTCCGCGCATCCGTGAGGCGAACACGCCAAGCAGCAGCAGCTCACTTGCGGCGAACGCGACCAGCATTTCCGGAAAGACCGGCGCATAGCCTGAGAGCGTGGAGATAAAGGTTTCCATATCGGTCTTCCCCCTACCCGCGCAGCGCCACGGCCCGGCACGACACCCGGCGCCGGCTCACTGCGAAAGCCCCGCAACGTCGCCCAGCCGCCCAGCCTCGGCGAGCGCCTGCTGA
>JBCBJG010000126.1:0-8965 GCA_038523655.1 Pseudomonadota bacterium
AAGACGAGCCACCACAGTGTAGGCCAGCACAAAAATGTCTTGGTTGGCCCTGGTCGGCAGCGTATCCGGCCGCGTCGTCAGTTGGCCATTCAGCGTGGGGGGAAGCGGTCGTGACGCAGCGCCCGGCAACCTTTGCCTACCGGCCCGATATTGACGGTCTACGCGCGGTCGCCGTCATGGCGGTGGTTGCCTACCATCTCGGGTTCGCACTGCCGGGCGGGTTCGTTGGTGTCGATATCTTCTTCGTCATCTCCGGATATCTGATCACCGCGCTCCTTCTCGACACGCGCGGCGCGCCGATGCGCGAGCTCATCCCGTTCTACGTGCGTCGCATCCGGCGTCTCCTCCCAGCGCTCTTTGTGGTGCTTGTCGCAACCCTCGCGGCGTCGCTCTATTTCTTTCTGCCAAGCCACGCGGACCGGGCCGCGTCGAGTGCAATTGCCACGGCGGTTTTCGTCTCGAATATCTATCTTTATGACACGATCGGGTATTTTACCGAGAACGCAAAAATTCAACCGCTGCTGCACACTTGGTCGCTCGCGGTTGAGGAGCAGTTCTACCTTTTCTTTCCGGTTCTCATTCTCGGTGTACGCGCCATAGGGCTAGAGCGCTTTCTGCTTCCCCTGATCGGTATCATCGCGTGCGGATCATTTGCCGCCAGTCTCGCAGTGCTGGACCATGACCAGATGGCAGCATTTTACCTGCCGCACCTGCGGGCATGGGAGCTATTGTTTGGCAGCCTGCTGGCGATCGCACAGGTTCGTGGTTGGACGGATATTCTCGGTACACAACGCTGGCTACCGGAGACTGTTTGCATCGCGGGTCTTGCCACACTCCTTTGGGCCACCTTGGCATTCAGCCCCGCGTGGACCTTTCCAGGCGTATTCGCACTCATCGTCTGTATCGGTACCGGTATGGTGATCCTTGCCGGCATGTGCCCATCCACGCGTTGCAACGCGCTCCTAAAATTCGCGCCATTCGTGGCGGTCGGTAAGTGGTCTTACTCCCTTTATCTGGTTCACTGGCCGATCATCGTTTTTGCAACCTATGCATTCGCATCGTTCGAGCAGCTCAATGTGAAACTGTTGTTGCTCACGGCGAGCGTTGCGTGCGCTTTCCTACTCTACCGCTTTGTGGAAATGCCATTCAGAACGGCGGGCGCAAGCGGCGCGCTTCAGGCGAGCACTCCGCAAAAACCCATCGTGGCAGCTGCCGTAGGGATCGGCGCGATTTGCGCGGGAGCGTTTGCGATCAAGGAAGCCGACGGATTTCCGGCAAGGCTCCCGGAAGAGTTGCGCCAGATGGTCGACCGGACCGGCAACCTGCACGATCGGCGCGACTGTCATTTCGTAACCGTCGCGCGACTACGCACGGACGACTTATGCCGACGAGGTGCTGATGCGACCGCCCCATCTTTCGTGCTGTTGGGCGACAGTCATGCGGACGCCTTGAGCCCTGCCGTTTTCGCCGCGGCCGAGCAGATCAGCGTGAATGGCATTCAAATCACTGGCAACGGTTTTCGACCGCTCGTCGGCGTGCGCAAACGTGGCCAGGATGCTGTCGATCTTGTGACGCCCCTCATCGATTATCTTCGAGCACGGCCGGAGCTCAACACCATACTCATCGCATTGTTCTGGGAGCATCAGCTTACGGGCCGGAGTTATCGTCATACCGGAGATGTCTGGTTGGATGCCCAATACGATGGGACCGGGACGGCATATAATCCCATTGCAACCCGGCGCGGCCTCGAAGAGTTCATGGCGGCGCTTCCAGACCGCACATTCGTTTTTCTTGGAGATGTGCCGACCGGCGCATCGTTTGATCCGACACAGGCCGCGCGTCATCTGTTTTACGGTCGCGATCCTGGCGTTGCAGTGTCGGGCATCAGCGTAAAAGCCTACATGGATCGGAGCCGTACCGAACGGCAATTCCTCGCGATGATCTCACGAAATACCGCTTCAACGGGTGATCCAGGGCGGCATTACGAACCGATTGCACAAGGTATCTGCGGCTCTGAGCGATGCCCGGCGTTTGAAGGCCGGGTTCCGATTTATCGTGATGGGGATCATCTCAGTAGATCCGGCGCTCGGCGAATGATCGCGCCGCTCCGTGAGATCCTGAGCCGCCATATTGCGCCCGCGCCTTGAATAGCAGGCTGTTCCTAGCTCGTACTCAAGGCAACTAAGCGAACGCCTTTACCGCACAGGCGACGGCAGCTCCCGCAGTCGCGCCGAGGAAGGCGCGGCGGGTATTCGTTGATGCAGCCGCGCTTGATCGCGAGCGCCAGCCGTCGACGGCGTTTGCGATGGCTGCCGCCACGACCACGGCTGCGATGATCGATGCTGTGAGAACGGGAACGGGCTCTGTGTAGGTCGGAAGCGTGAGGCTCAGCGCGATGAATACAGCGAGCGCGGCGCCGGCGAAGGCCGTGCAGCGCCAGCACAGGATGAACGGCTGCCCGAAGATGTGCGGGGCGGTGCACGGACGGCGATTACACCAAGGCCGTCGGCATCCGCTCACTCGCCCTGCGCCAACGTGTGAGACGAGTTGATAATCATCTGGAAGGTCTGCTGCGAGACGGCTGCTGTGGACACCGCCGAATCGCGGAACTGGGGCGACACGACCGCTGCAACTTCGCCGACGAGCAGTCGCTGCGCCTGTTGTTCGGCTGCCGGCGATTTCGGCGCACCATTCATCCAGCTGAAGGCCTGCTTGTATTCGGAAGAGGCAATGACCTCGTCCCAGCGGGAGATGAAGCGCTCGGCCTTCGCGTAAGTCAGTTGCCCGGAATATTCTGGAAACTCTTCGTCGAAGAGACGGCGCAGCGCCTCGGGCCGTCGAGCTGAGGACTGGTCGGCCAGCTGCTTCTGTTGCGCTTCCGCCAGCTGCTTTTGCGCGTCGGCGTTGGACTCGCTCGAAGACGAGAGTGAGCAGAGCAGCACGACGACAATGATCGCAACGATGATCCAGAACATGCTTGCGCGCCCGAATTCATATGCCTGACCGCCGGCTTCTGCCGGTCGGCCGCGTCGCGCCGCAATCTATTCGACGCGGGCCAGATCGCCAGCCGGCCGTGCCGATGGACTCAGGATTCGTCCGTAGGCGTTTCGTTGGGGCAACAGAGAGGGGGCGTCAGCAGACTGCCCGCACCCAGCTACCGCAACTTAAGCGTCGCGAGGCCGACCATGGCGAGGACGACGGCGATGATCCAGAAGCGGACGACAACCGTCGATTCTTCCCAGCCCTTCTGCTCGAAATGGTGGTGCAGCGGGGCCATGCGGAAGACGCGCTTACCGGTCAGCTTGAAGCTCGCGACCTGCACGATCACGGAAAGTGTCTCGAGGACGAAAAGCCCGCCGACGATGGCGAGGACCAGTTCGTGCTTGGTGGCAACGGCGGTCGCGCCGAGTGCACCGCCGAGGGCGAGTGAGCCGGTGTCGCCCATGAAGATCATTGCGGGTGGCGCGTTGTACCAGAGAAAGCCGAGCCCGGCGCCGATCAGGGCACCGCAGAAAACAGCAAGCTCCCCCGTCCCGGCGACATGGTGGATTTGCAGGTACTCCGCGAACCGGACGTTGCCCGCGAGGTAGGCGATCAACCCGAAGGTCGCCGCCGCGATCATCACGGGCACGATCGCGAGGCCGTCGAGGCCGTCCGTCAGATTCACCGAGTTGCCTGCGCCTGCGATCACTACGATCCCGACGAAGAGAAAAAACAGGCCGAAATCGAGCAGCACGTCCTTCAAAATCGGGATTGCGAGTTTGCCCGCGAGATCCGGACTACTGACCTGCATGATGAGCCAGGTCGCCAGCGCGGCGATGCCAAGCTCGAGCATCAGGCGGGCCTTCGAGGACGAGCCGGAGGCTGTCTGCCGTGTGACCTTGAGATAGTCGTCGTAAAAACCGATGGCGCCGTAGCTAAGCGTCACGCCGAGGACGATCCAGACGTAGAGATTGGCCCAATTCGCCCAGAGCAGCGTCGAGATCGTCAGCCCCATGAGGATCATAAGGCCGCCCATGGTCGGGGTGCCCTGCTTTTTCACGATGTGGCTCGACGGCCCATCCTCACGGATCGGCTGGCCTTTGCCCTGGCGCAACCGCATGACGTTGATCAGCGCGGGGCCGAAAAGAAAAACGAGGACGAGCGCAGTCAGCGTCGCGGCGCCGGTTCGAAAGGTGATGTAGCGGAATACGTTCAGCGCACCGAGTTGGTCGCTGAAGTTCACCAGCTCGTAGAGCATGTGATCCCCTCGGTCGTCCGCGGCGCGACGCGCACGCGTTCTGATCCGCCGCATCGGCGTCGGCTCAGCCCCCCTCGGTTTTAGGCGCGCAGAATTGAGACCGCAAGGCGGCGACGAGCGGGGCCATGCGGGAGCCGAGCGAGCCCTTCACGACAATCACGTCGCCGCTGCGCACGCCGGCGAGGAGGAGTTGCTCGAGGTCCGAGGACGTTGGCGCGTGGGTGACCGCGATACGATCTGTGTCGTTTGCCGCCGCGTCGTCACGTGGTGGCGAGATGCGGTTTGCCAGCACGGCCATGTCCGGCCCGCACAGGAAGGCGGCGTCGACCCGGGCTTCGCGGACTGCGGAGGCCAGATCGCCATGCAGTTGCTGCGAGGCGTCGCCAAGCTCGAGCATGTCACCGAGTACGGCGATACGGCGGCGGTCTGCCGGGTAGAGCGCAAGCGTCGCGAGCGCTGCACGCATCGAGGAGGGGTTGGCGTTGTAGCTCTCGTCGATCAGCGTGATGCCGTCGGCGAGATCATGGACCTGACCGCGTCCTGCCGGATCGACGCTGAGGCTGGCGAGCGCGCGGCGGATCCGCCCGAAGCCCGGGTAGCCTTCGTCGTCTGGGCCCTCGGGCATCAGCTGGCCGGCGGTCGCGCAAAACCAAGCAGCGATGCAGCCGGCCGCGTTCATGGCGTTGTGGGCACCCGCCAAATTGAGCTCGAAGCGGAGGGTGTCGGCTGGTCCTCGGATCGCGGCACGACTACGCGTCGGTGAAAGCTCGAGATCGCGCAGGAGCAATGTGGCATCGGCGCCGGTGCCGAAGGTGAAAAGGAAACCGGGCTCCGCGAGGTGGCCGAGCGCACGGCGGATCAGCAGGTCGGCATGCGGTGCATCGCTCGGCACGACGGCCCATCCGGTGGCGGTGCCGTCGCCCGCGAGGCCTTCGAAAATCTCCGCTTTCGCTTCGGCGATTTCCTCCAGACCGCTGAAGTGGCCGAGGTGTGCCGCGGCGATCGTCGTGATCATCGAGACGTGCGGGCGGACGAGTTTCACCAGCGGGCGAATTTCACCGGGGTGGTTCATGCCGATCTCGAAGACGGCATAGGCCGCATCCGCTGGAAGGTTAGCGAGGGTGAGCGGAACGCCCCAGTGGTTGTTGAAGGACTTTGCCGCTGCGTGAACCCGCCCGGGCGCGATGGCCTCGAACATCGCACGCAGGATCTCCTTCGAGGTCGTCTTGCCGGCCGAGCCGGTGACCGCAACGATCCGCCCGGCATTGCGCGCACGGGCGGCGGCGGCGATTTGCTCGAGGCCACGCAGCGTGTCGGGCACGCGAAGCAGGCGGGGATCGTCCCCGGAATAATCATCCTCGACGAGACAGGCTGCGGCACCGGCCTCGAAGGCCGCGTCAACGAAGCGGTGGCCGTCTTGGCTCACCCCGTGAAGCGCGACGTAGAGGCTGCCCGGGACGAGTGTCCGGGTATCGATCGAGATCGCGCTGATTGGCGCGTCGGGTGCGATCGCGAGGTCAGCACCTGTCGCTTCGGCAATCGCACCGGCTGTCCAGAGTGGGGTCATGTGGGCCTCGCGCGGAATCGAGTTCGGTTGGTGTCTTTGATGCCGGAGTGATGATTGGGGGGATATCAACCCACGCTGGGCGTGCGCACGATCGGCCGCCTTCTGTCCGCCATCTGCGGAGATTCAGACTCGGCAATCAAGATGGAGAATAATGCCGCCCTGCGATCGCGGCATCGATCGCGTCGTGATCGACGAACGGGTGCATTTCGCCCGCGATCTCCTGGCCGGTCTCGTGGCCCTTGCCGGCAACGAGGATGATATCTCCGTCTTGCGCTGCGTCGACCGCAGCGGCGATGGCCTCGGCACGCCCCGCGATTTCGCGCGCCTCGGACGCGCCGCGTAGTGCGGCGGAACGGATCGATGCGGGATCTTCACTTCGCGGGTTGTCGTCCGTCACGATCACATGGTCGGCAACGTCGGCCGCGGCCCGCGCCATCTGCGGTCGCTTGCCGGGGTCTCTGTCGCCGCCGCAGCCAAAGACGATGATCAGGCGGCCCGTGGTGAACGGTCGGAGTGCGCCGCCGGCGGTGCGGAGTGCATCCGGCGTATGGGCGTAATCAACGAATACGCCTGCGCCGCTCACCGTGCGCCCCACGGGCTCGAGGCGCCCACGTGGCCCTTCAAGTGCACCGATTGCGGGGATGACCTGTTCCGCCGCGCTGCCGGATGCGACGGCAAGCGCCGCGGCAACCATCGCGTTCGACGCCTGAAATCCGCCGACCAACGGCAAGTGCACGTCATAGCGGCTCCCGAAGGCGTCGAACGTGAGGCGCTGAGCAAGACCGTCGATGTGCGTGGCGGCGAGCGTGATATCGCCACCGGCGCGCCCCACGGTCAGGGTCCGCACCCCACGCTCCCGCATTGCGTCGCGAACCGCATCGAGGCCGGGGCTATCGGCGTCGACGACGGCGATTCCACTCGGCGGCAGCAGTTCGGTGAACAGGCGTAGCTTTTGGGAGAAATAATCCTCGAATGTCGGATGATAATCGAGGTGGTCACGGCTGATATTCGTGAAAGCGGCCGCGGCCAGCTCGACCGCGTCGAGGCGGCGTTGCTGCAAACCGTGGCTCGAAGCCTCGAGCGCGATGTGGGTGACGCCTTCACTTGCGACGCGGGCCAGAAGCCTGTGCAGTGTCACCGGCTCCGGGGTCGTGTGCGCCGAGGTATCGGTACCGCCCGGGGTGACCAGGCCAACGGTTCCGAGGCTCGCTGCCGCGCGCCCTTCCCGCGCCCAGAGCTGGCGGACAAACGAGGCGACCGACGTCTTGCCGTTGGTTCCGGTTACGGCGACGGCGGTCTGCGGTTGTCGGTCGAAAAAGGCTGCGGAGAAAAATGCGAGCGCGGCCCGGGGGTCAGGGCTGCGCAACACCGCTATCGATGCCGGTAGATCGGGTGGGAGCGCTGCATCGCGCGACATGAGAACTGCTGTGGCGCCACGCTCGACAGCCATCGGGATGAATTGGGCGCCATCCATTTGCGTGCCGGGAAGCGCTGCGAATAGCGTGCCCGGGGTGACCTCCCGGCTATCGGCAGTCAGCGCGGAAATCTCGCCGCGCCAGGTGCCTTGCATCTCCACCTGCACCTCTGCGCCGGCCGCCTGCGCGCGCGTCGCGAGCGCATCGAGGGTGTGCGCCATCAGCCAGCCTCCCGGTCGGCATCCGCACTCAGACCCTGCGCGAGGATCTTGCGCATCACGGTCGGGAGGGCCTGGCCGTCCAGCGCATCACGATGAACCCAGCGACACCGCGCCTGATCAGCCCAAAGTGTCAGCGGCGCGTCGCGCGCCACAATCGCCCGGACGACCGACACCTCGAAATTGAAATGCGTGAAGACATGGCGAACCGTCCCGGGCACCGTCCACCACGCAGCCTGGACCGGCGGCTCATCCAGCGCTTTCGTGCGATCGGGCGCGTTCGTCGTCCACTCGGTAGACGGCACCTCGATCATGTTCGCCAGCAGCCCGGTCGGCGCGCGTTTGCGCAACAGAACGTGCCCGTCTTCGCGCAGCGCGACAAAGGCGATCGCATGGCGGGTCGGCTTGGCTTTCTTGGCACGCTTGCGCGGCAACTGCTCGGCAATGCCCGCGGCATACGCGGCGCAATGCTCTTTCAGCGGGCAGACGAGGCATGACGGTTTGCGCGGCGTGCACACGGTGGCGCCGAGATCCATCTGCGCCTGCGCGAAATCACCGGCGAACATCCCCGGCGTCACGCTTTCCGCGGCCTGCTTGAGCAACGGTTTGGCGTCCGGAAGCGGGGTCTCGATCGCGAATACTCGCGACATCACGCGCTCGATGTTGCCGTCGACGGGCGTGGCTTTCCGCGCGAAGGCGATCGCCGAAATCGCAGCTGCCGTGTAAGGCCCGATCCCCGGGAGCCGGCGCAGCTCGAGTTCGTCGGCCGGGAACGCGCCGTCGTACTCCGCAACGACGGCTTGCGCGCAGCGGTGCAAATTGTTCGCGCGGGAATAGTAGCCGAGCCCCGCCCAGAGCGAGAGAACCTCTTCCCGATCAGCAGCGGCGAGCGCATCGACCGTCGGCCACCGCGCGCAGAACCGTTCGAAGTACGGGGCGACGGTGCGTACAGTCGTTTGCTGCAGCATGATTTCCGACAGCCACACGCGATAGGGGTCTGCCGCTTCGCCCGGCGCGGCGCGCCAGGGCAAGTCACGCCGTTCCGTGGCGTACCAGCTCAGCAGAAGTTCAGCGATTGGGGGCGTCTTGCCGGCAGGCGCAGCGCGCTTCGACTTGCGCGACGGCTTCGCTTGAGCGGCTTTTCGGGTTTTGCCGTTTTGTGAGGCCGTCTGTGACCCTGCGGCCTGCTTCGCGCCCGGTTTGCTCTTTCGTGAGGATTTCGCGCGCGTGGATATCGACATGTCGCGCGCTCCTCTTCACCCGGCGAATCACTTAGCCCTCAAGCTTACGGGCTCTGATGTGCGACGGCCATGCGGCTCTCGGCAACCGGGCCGTCTGCGTGCGCCGGTCCGGCTGGCGCGCAGGAGGGGGACACATGGACGCACTATTCGGCAGCAGCGCGGCCGCAGCTAGCAACGCGCACCCCGGTGCAGTGCGACGCGACGGCTTGCGGCAGCTCTCCGCGTTGATCCCCGCGGTCACGCGACCGGCGTTTGAGCGCTTCGGATTTCCCGCGGCAGCGTTG
>JBCBJG010000127.1:0-8963 GCA_038523655.1 Pseudomonadota bacterium
AAACAAGGGTGCCGGAAACACGGGTACTCGAAACACGAGCGCTGGCAACGCTGGTGCCGGAACCGCCAGCGCGGGCAGCAAGAGCGGTGGAACCAAACGTTCCGGCAAAACCACCAGGGTCGGCAACGACGGCAAGCGCACACTCGCAACACGGGTCAAAACTGCCAAAGGCCGGCGCCTATCCTCGACACGGTGGTTGCAACGCCAGTTGAACGATCCGTATGTCGCCGAGGCCCGTGAACAGGGGCTGCGCTCTCGCGCGGCGTTCAAACTTCAGCAGATCCAGGAAAAGCACCACATTCTGAAACTCGGAGACTGTGTGGTTGATCTTGGCGCGGCCCCCGGCGGATGGAGCAAGCTCGCAGCGGACTGGGTCGGAGCGCTCGCGCCTGCGGGCAACAAACAGGGCACCGTCGTCGCGTTGGATCTGGTGGAGATCGAGCCGATCGCCGGCGTGACGTTTCTCGAGATGGATTTCATGGACGATACCGCGCCCGAGAGGCTCATGGCGGCGCTCAATGGGCGGCCGGTCGATGCGGTGATTTCCGACATGGCGGCGCCTTCCACGGGACACAAACAGACGGACCATCTGCGGATCATCGGGCTTTGCGAAGCCGCGCTCGAGTTTGCCCGCGATGTGCTCGCGCCCGGCGGGATATTTCTGGCGAAAGTGCTTCAGGGCGGAACGACCGGCGATCTGCTGACACTCATGAAGCGCGACTTCAAAAAGGTCCGGCATGTGAAGCCCGAGGCGAGCCGCGCCGATTCTTCGGAACTCTTCGTCCTCGCGACCGGTTTTCGCGGCAGGGCGACGCCGGAATGACCCTCGACAAAGGGCTGAAGCGCCACTCGACCGTGCGTGTCGAGGTCTGATCCGTCCAACTGAAGGTGGCGGCACGCATTCTGCTTGGAAAACGCGCTATAGCCGCACCGGCGCCCTCTTCGACCCGTGTCGCTCCCGACCTGTGTCGTCGAAACGCCCCGTTCATCACCAGCATCTGACCTCTGCCTGACCATGCCGCAACGCCGCCTCTCTGCCATTCTCGCCGCCGACGTGGTCGGGTTCTCCGCCATGATGGGCGAAGACGAGACCGGCACGCTCGCCGCACTGAAGGCATTTCGCCGCGAGATCTTCAATCCCGTCATCGAGGACCACGGCGGGCGCGTCGTCAAACTCATGGGTGATGGGACGCTGGTCGAATTTCAGTCCGTGGTGGACGCGGTCAACGCTGCGATCAGCGTGCAGGAGCGGATCAACGGTGCTGGTGGTGGCGCGGCTCCCGCTACCGATCCACAGAGCCCGGCGGCCGATGCGCGCGAGGCTGAGGCACCATCGGCTTCTGCGATTAAAATCCGCATCGGGGTCAATATCGGCGACATCATCGTTGATGGGGATGATATTTATGGGGACGGGGTGAATGTTGCCGCGCGCCTCGAAGCGCTGGCCGAAGCCGACGACGTGCTTATCTCCGGCGCGGTGCACGACAGCATCCGCAAGCGGGTAAGTGCACCGTTCGAGGATTTCGGGGCGCATACGCTCAAGCATATTGCCGAGCCCGTGCAAGTCTATCGCTGGTCGCCGGCGATCGCGCTCGCATCGAAGGCGCTGCGTGAGCGGGAAGTCGGCGCTGGCGCACGGTCGGGACCGGCCGCATCACCACCGACCCCCGTCGCGCCCGCGAGCGGTGTCAATGGCGCACGGTTCCTCCGGATGATCGGCGGTGCCGTGCTCGTGCTGGCGATTGTCCTTGCCGCGCTGTTCTGGTTTCGCAGCGGAGAGGATGCGCCTGCACGTCGGGCGGATGACACGGCGGTGCAGCCCGCAGCTACGAACCAACCCGACGTGCCGCCCGCAGCGACCACGACGCAGGCCGATGCGTCACTGGCCGCCGAAGTTGAAGGCGCGCAGCAGACCGACGCGTCTGATGTTTCGCCGCGAGCAACGACGGAAGATTTATCGGCACCGAAGGCGGAGGCCGAGCCGGTGTCGATCGTGCCCGAACCTGCTGCCACCTCTGAGGCTAGCCCTACGAGCGGGTCAGAGGCCCAACCTGCAACTCTCCCGGAGACTGGCCTCGAAACCGTGCCTGACGTGAAGCCTCAAAGCGGAAGTGACATCGACGCCCAAACCTCGCCCGTAGCTGAACCGGCGCCGACCGGGGACGCTCTTCGTGATTTCCTCGTTGGCTCCACCCTGCGTGGCGGCCGGGACTTCGGCGGATCGACATTCAGCGTGGCGCTTCGCGAAGGCGGGCGACTGCGTGGACGCGTTTCGGTCGGGGACAGCTTCGGCTCGTCCAGCATCGATAGCGGCCGGTGGGCGGTGAACGGCTCGCGGCTCTGTCTGGCGTTCGATACCCTCGCCCAAGGCGTTCGGCGATGCGCGCAAGTGGGCGGTACGACGACCGCACTGACGTTCGAGCGGGCGGATGGTGCGCCGCGCGGCTGGTCAGTGCAGGCCCGCGATGCAGCAAACGCACCGGACGCAAGCGACACCGGCGACCTTGCGGCTGATCCTGTGCCGGGCGCGGCCGCCGAGTAAGCGGCGCGCTGAGGAGGCGCGGTATTTCTCTCTCCTTTGCGGGCGGGGAACGACTGTCCCGTTACCTCAGGAAAAGCGCATCACTCTTTGCGGAACCGCCGGAAGAAATTCATGACCACCTGCGCCGTTTCGATATCGGCATTCCGCTCACCGAAGCGCTTCATGTAGTCCTTGGAGAATGGCGTCCGGCTCGGGGTTTGATGGCCACCGCCTTCAACGCGGTAAAGTTTGAGCGCGTTATCCACCCGACAGCCGGTCCAGGACACAGCGCGCACGCGGGAGCGCGCGTTTTTGTCCGCCTGATGCAAGCGGAACGACTTTTGCCGTTTGCACGCCATCTCGCGCCGCCACAGCTCGAAAACCTCAGCGACTGAGATCTCCCGATCGTGGGTGAATAGCCATCCGTCGAACGGCAGCGTCGTATCGTCCGTGCCGAACACCGACATGAGGGGGACGAACGCCGAGGGTGCGCAATCGTCGTGATCGGTTTGTGTCATCGTGCCGGAAATGGGTGCCGCGGCAGCGAACATATCAAGGCCGGCGCAAAGTGCGCGGTAACTCATGATCGCACCGTCAGAAAAACCGGTGAGATAGACGCGGTTTGCATCGACCACCCCCGCGTCAACATACCGGGCAACGAGGGCCCTCAGGAACGCGATGTCATCGGGCGACGACGCACCGTCCCATGCCGAGAGCGGCTTGTCGCGGAACAGGTTCCATTGCCCATTCACCGCGTAGGGATAAACGACACCCCAGCCTTCCTCGGTGGCCCGCGTGTCGAGCCCGCGCCAGTAGACTTCCACCAGACCGTGTTCGCTGCGAACCGCGTCGCCCTCGCGGCGATAGCCGTGGAGCGCGACGATCAGTGGACGCGGGGCGGCTGCGCCTTTCTCAAGATTGTGCGCGAGGTAGGTGCGGGCGGCATCGCCAACGAGGACAGAGCGTTCTTCGCCGGCCTGCCCGCACGTCGCCGTGATGCACAGCAGGACGAGTGCAAGGGAAAATCGCGACATTCAACACCCTACGCATAGCCTGTCTTCTCTCGAGTACCACACGTAGGTCCATCCCTTCAAAGGGCATGCACACCACGGGCCGCGCGCGCCTTTCCTCCCTCTCCCCTATCGACGCATGACCACGGGTGGCCTCGGCACCGGCGCTCTGCTAAGGCGGCGCTCACTTTCTCACCGGCATGCCGCGGGAGTACGACGCATGAGCAAACGTGCGGGTCTGCTCGATCTACCTCTGGCGCTGACGTTCGACGATGTGCTGCTGCGGCCCGGTCCGTCCGAGGTGCTCCCGGGTGAAGTGAACGTGACGTCTCGCATTACGCGGGACATCACCCTCAATATCCCGATCCTCTCCGCGGCGATGGACACGGTGACCGAAGCCGAACTCGCGATCGCGGTTGCGCAGGCGGGTGGGATCGGCGTCGTCCACCGCAATCTCGATCCGGCCGCGCAGGCGGGCGAGGTCGCGAAGGTGAAGCGGTTTGAATCCGGTATGGTCGTCAATCCCGTGACCATGACGCCGGACGGCACGCTCGCCGACGCCCTCGCGCTGATGGAGCATCACAAGATTTCCGGTATCCCGGTCGTCGAGAAGCCGACCAGCGGACAGCAGGCCGGAAAACTTGTCGGCATTCTCACGAACCGCGACGTGCGTTTTGCCGACAAGGCCGACCAGCCCGTGCACGAGTTGATGACGCGGGACGTCATCACCGTGGAGGAAAATCACGACATGGCGGATGCGAAGCGCAAGCTTCACCAGCACCGTATCGAGAAACTCGTGGTGGTCGACGATGCTTATCGGTGCATCGGGCTGATCACCGTCACGGACATCGAGAAAGCAAAAAACCACCCGAATGCCTGCAAGGATGGGCACGGGCGGTTGCGCGTTGCGGCGGCGACGACGGTTGGCGATGCCGGCATCGAGCGGACCGAGCGGCTGATCGATGCGGACGTAGACCTCATCGTGGTCGATACGGCACATGGCCACTCCGCGCGCGTGCTCGAAGCGGTTTCGCAGATCAAGCGGCTGTCGAACCATGTCCAGGTGATGGCCGGCAACGTTGCGACCGCTGATGGAACGAAGGCGCTGATCGACGCCGGTGCCGACAGCGTGAAAGTCGGCATCGGACCCGGCAGCATTTGCACAACGCGGGTGGTCGCAGGGGTCGGGGTGCCGCAGCTCACGGCCATTATGGAGTGTGCCGAGGCGGCGCAGGCGACCAACACACCGGTGATTGCCGACGGTGGCATCAAGCTTTCAGGCGATCTTGCGAAGGCGATCGCCGCGGGCGCGGACGCAGCGATGATTGGCTCGCTGCTTGCCGGCACCAGCGAAAGCCCGGGCGAGGTCTACCTGTACCAGGGTCGCTCCTACAAAGCGTACCGGGGAATGGGCTCGGTCGGCGCGATGGCGCGCGGGTCGGCGGACCGGTACTTCCAGCAGGAGGTGAAGGACAGCCTGAAGCTGGTGCCCGAGGGGGTAGAGGGACAGGTGGCGTACAAGGGGCCGGTCTCGGCGGTGCTGCATCAGCTGGTCGGCGGGCTGCGGGCCTCGATGGGCTACACGGGCTCGAAAACGATCGAGGTGCTCCAGCAACGCGCGGAATTTATTCGGATCTCCGCCGCATCACTGCGAGAAAGCCATTCGCACGACGTGACGATCACCCGCGAGAGCCCGAACTATCCGATGTCGAGCTGACGCGCGCGACGCTCGAGCGGTCCGGAGAACGCACCTCGCCATGACGCCTGCCGATCTTTTCTTTCCCGCGCTCGCGCAGATCGGGCTGACCATTGTCCTGCTCGTCTGGATGGGCCGGGCACGGCTGACGGCGCTGCGCACGCAGAAGGTCCGGATATCGCAGATCGCACTCGGTCAACGGGCCTGGCCTGAACGCGCGCAGCGGATCAGCAATGCGTTTCACAATCAGTTCGAAATGCCGGTGCTGTTTTATGTGGCGCTCCTGTTTGCGATCCCACTCGACGTGACCAGTAGATTTTTCCTCTTCCTCGCCTGGGCGTTCGTCGTGCTGCGCCTGCTGCATCTCTATTTTCATGTCTCGGGTCGTCATATCAACGCGCGGTTCCTTTCCTTTTGCGCTGGCGCAGCGGTGCTCGCGATCATGTTCGCAATGCTCACCGTGCAGGCCATCAACGGCGGGGCAGGCAGCTAGTACGATGCGCCCACCGGGCCGCGTTGCCGCGGCGATCGAGATCATCGACGACATACGCTCGCGACATCGCCCGGCACCCATCGCGCTGGCCGACTGGGCCCGTGCGCATCGCTTCGCAGGCGCGGGCGATCGGGCGGCCATCGGCACGCTCGTGTTCGACGCGCTGCGTCGGATGCGCTCATCCATGTGGATCATGGAAGACGAGACGGCGCGGGGCGCGGTGGTCGGGATGCTCGCCCAGATGAGTGGCGGTGATCCCGATGCAGTCCCGGCGCTGTTCGACGGGTCGCCTCACGCAGCGGATCCGCTGACGTCGGCTGAAGTCTCCGCGCTTGGGCGTGTTGCCGCGCTCGGCGAGGCTCCTGCGGCAGTGCAAGGGGACGTGCCCGATTGGGCCTGGCCGCATTTCGAGCAGGCATTTGACGATCTCGCGCTTGTAGAGGCACGAGCGCTTGCGGCCCGCGCGCCGGTCGATCTGCGCGCCAATACGCTGAAGGCCTCGCAGGACAAGGTGGTCAAGTCGCTTTCCCGGGTCGGGGCTACGGCGAGCCCGATCGCGCAGCACGGCGTTCGGCTGGCGCCGCCCCCAGTATTGCCGCTCGCAGCCGGGGGGAAGCAGGCGAACGTTCAGAACGAGGCCGGCTTCCAGAAGGGTTGGTTCGAGATTCAAGATGAGGCTTCGCAGATCGCCGCCGCGCTTGTCTTCGCGCAGCCCGGCGAACAGATCCTCGATCTCTGCGCAGGCGGCGGGGGAAAAACGCTGGCGCTGGCTGCAGCGATGCAGAACCGCGGGCAGCTCTTCGCCTATGACAATGATCGTTCCCGCCTCGCACCGATCCATCAGCGGCTGAAGCGTGCCGGCGTACGCAATACGCAGGTGCGCTCGCCGAGTGGGGAGGGCATAGCGCACGATCTGGCGGATCTGGTCGGGCGGATGGACCGGGTCCTTATCGACGCACCCTGCTCAGGTTCCGGCACGTGGCGGCGACGGCCCGATGCGAAGTGGCGCGCGAGTGAGGCAAACCTCGAGGCGCGGGCTGACGCCCAGCGCGCGCTGCTCGACACCGCGCGGGACTACGTGCGTCCAGGCGGGTATCTCTGTTACGTCACGTGCTCGCTCTTCGCGGTTGAAAACGAGATGCCGGTGCACGACTTCATCCGTAGGCACCCGGACTTCGAACTCGTCTCCGCAGAAGAGGCCTGGCGCGAACTATACGGCGTCGAGACCGTCTCGCCGTGGTCGGACGATCTTGCCTCGTTACGGCTGACACCGGCTGCCACGCAGACCGACGGATTTTATTTCGCCGTACTTGAGCGGCGTTTGGAGGGATGAGCGATGGTGTTCGTTCGCACACGCGGGCCGGGGAGCAGTTCGCGGCGGGTCACACCGAACTTCCTGCTGTGGCTGACGATCTTTTCGCTGTTCGTGCTCATGGCGGCGCTGAGCGGCGCGAAGTTCGCGCCGGGCGAATGGTACGACGCGATCGCCAAGCCCGACTGGACGCCGCCCGGCTGGGTGTTCCCGGTGGTCTGGACGACCCTCTACGTGTTCATCGCGATTGCGGGCACGCTGGTCTTTACCGCGCGGACGAGCGGTAAATTGCTGCCGCTGACGATTTGGTTCGCACAGATCGCGGTCAACGGGCTGTGGTCGGCCGTCTTCTTTGGGATGCGCCGGATCGATGCCGCGCTACTGGTTGTCGGCTTGCTCGTGCTGCTGGTCGCACTCTTCATCCGCTACGCGTACCGGCACAGCCCGGTCGCCTCGATCCTGTTCGTGCCGTATCTCGCGTGGGTCTCGACCGCGTTCGCGCTCAATTTGCATGTCTGGGCACTCAACGGCTGGCCGCTCGGGGTCTACGAATTTCCGGGCGTGCAGTAGCGCGCGACCGATCCGGCGCACCTGACCGTTGCCGACTCGCACTCTGCGCAGTACATCGCCGCGATGGCAGTACACCCCGCGCCCGCGACAAACGCCGCTTCGGCTGATCCGCAGGAAGGCGCGCCGAGCGAGGCGATCCTGATCGTCGATCTCGGCTCACAGGTGACGCAGCTCATCGCGCGACGGGTGCGCGAGGCCGGCGTCTACAGCGAAATCGTCCCATTCAACGCGCTTGACGGTGCCCTCGAGCGGCTCGCTCCGCGTGGGATTATTCTCTCCGGCGGGCCGGCAAGCGTCACGGAGCACAGCTCGCCGCGCGTCCCTCAAGAGGTGTTCGAGGCCGGCGTGCCTGTACTCGGCATCTGTTACGGCGAACAGGCGATGGTTGCGCAGCTCGGCGGCACGGTCGAAGGCGGGCACCACCGCGAGTTCGGCCGGGCTGATGTCGACGTGACCACGACATCACCGTTGTTCGACGAAGTCTGGCAAACGGGCGGCCGGCACCAGGTCTGGATGAGCCACGGCGACCGGGTGACGGCGCTGCCGGACGGGTTCGATGTGATCGCCACGTCCGAGGGTGCCCCTTTCGCTGCGATCGCAGACGAAGCGCGCAAGTTCTACGGCTTGCAGTTCCATCCGGAGGTCGTGCATACGCCGGACGGTGCGGGGCTGCTCGGCAATTTCGTGCGGCGGATCGCGGGGTGCACGGGCAGCTGGTCGATGGCCGCTTTCCGCGAGACGACCATTGCCCGCATTCGCGACCAGGTTGGCGATCAACGCGTCGTCTGCGGGCTGTCGGGCGGGGTCGACAGTGCCGTCGCCGCGGTGCTCATCCACGAGGCGATCGGCGATCAACTGACCTGCATCTTCGTCGACCACGGCCTGATGCGAAAAGACGAAGGCAGCGAAGTCGTCCGCCTGTTCCGTGAGCATTACGACATTCCGCTCGTGCACGTCGACGCGGGCGACCGCTTTCTCTCCGCGCTCGAGGGGGCTGATGATCCGGAGAAAAAACGCAAGATCATCGGCGGACTTTTTATCGACGTCTTCGAGGACGAGGCCGGCAAGATCGGCGGCGCCGACTTCCTTGCACAGGGAACACTCTACCCGGACGTGATCGAGAGCGTCTCGTTCACCGGCGGGCCGTCCGTCACGATCAAGTCTCACCACAACGTAGGTGGGCTGCCCGAGCGGATGAACATGGCACTCGTCGAGCCGCTTCGGGAGCTGTTCAAGGACGAGGTCCGTGATCTCGGGCGCGAGCTCGGCCTGCCGGACAGCTTCGTCGGGCGGCTCGACGAGTGCCATGTTCATCCGCTCGGGCAGCCCACCTACGTTGTGGTGAGACTTGATCGTGACGG
>JBCBJG010000128.1:0-8842 GCA_038523655.1 Pseudomonadota bacterium
ATTGGCGCACCGGGGAAGATTCGAACTCCCGACCCCCAGATTCGTAGTCTGGTGCTCTATCCAGCTGAGCTACCGGTGCTTGAGGCGTCTCCGCCGGGGCGGGGCCTTTGACGTAGATGGGCGGTCGCCGGCCACGTTATGTACGTGGATGCAAGGAGCATCGCCCGTGTCGGAGGGGCCAACGCCCGGCCGACAGCGCTGGGTACCGGTTCGACCCTAAAAAGACAAGCGTCAACGCATGAGCAGTGCCGCAAGCTTAAACCCGCACGCTCGTCGGCCGGCAGTGGCGCTGCGTCTGGCAGCTGCCTTCGGACCCAGCACCCGCAGGCGGGCCCAGCATCCGCAGGCGGGCCCGACACCCGCCGGCAGGCAAGGCAAACGCGCTCATCGACCCAGGCAACATTGCAAGGCGGGCTGACAGCGGGGCAGGCGCACCGCATCAACCGGCAGCCGTTGATCCGTTTGTCTCCTGCCCGGCCTGGTCCACCGGGCCGCCGCCAGGCCCTCCTTCGGGCGGAAGCACGATTTCGAAGTGCGCGCCGCGGGTCTGGCCGTTGACGCTCTCGCCGGCGCCGTTGATGAGCGCGGTATCCTCCTCAACCAGCCGCAACGAACCGCCGTGCGCTTTCACCAGCTCGTTCGCGATGGCAAGGCCAAGCCCGGTGCCGCCTTTGCGCGCTGCACCCTGAAATGCCTGAAAAAGCGCATCACGCGCCTTGAGTGGAAAACCCGGGCCCGTGTCGCGGATATCGATCTGGATCGCGCCGGCGTGCTCGACAGCCGTGACGTCGATGCGGCCCTCGAGCGCCGCACGCTCTGCGCCCGACATCGCGGCAACAACCTGCCCGGCATTACGCATGACGTTGCTCAAGACCCGGTAGAGCTGATCGCGATCCGCATAAACGATGAGATCATCCGCGATTTCGAGCGAAAACCCGATAGGCCCCGGACCTAACTCGCTAGGAGCAAAACTGCCGGCCTCGTCGCCGCCTGCTTTGAGTGCGCGGGTGCCTTCGTCAGTCCCGTGAGCGCCATCCGACGCACCGCTTGGCAACCCAAGCTGATCCGCGACCTCCAGGACCAGCGGCGCCAACGCAAAACGCGTCCGCTGCGGCCGTGGCTCGTCCGCCCGCCCGTACCGCAGCGTCATCTGGCAAAGATCGACCGCCCGATCGAGCGCGCTCAGAAGTTTCGGCGCAAACCGCTTGACGATCGGATCGTCGCTCGCCGCGAACCGATCCGAGATGATCTGCGCGCTCGCCAGCATGTTGCGCAGGTCGTGATTGATCTTGCTGACCGCCAGGCCGAGCCCGGCGAGCCGATTCTTCTGCGTCAGCAGTTGCGACAGTGCTCCCTGCATTTGCGCGAGCTCATGTTCGGCGATGCCGATCTCATCGCGCCGCGCACTCGGCACGAGGATCCGCGTCGCATCTTCCGGATTGACGGCATAATGCTCCATCGCCCGGACCATGCGCTGCATCGGGCGCACCATCAGCCAGTTCAGCGCGAGGTAGACGAGGGTCGCCGCGAAGATCGAAATCGCGATCGAGAGCGCCAGGATGTTCAGCCCAAACTCGATCATCGCCGCCTTGAGAGGGGCTTCGTCGACGACGATCTCGACGAACTCCGCCTTGCCATACTGCGGCGTGCCGATCACCCGGATGCTTTGCTTGGGACCGTGGAAGTAAACGAGCACGGCATCGCGGATCAGCGTGAACATGTTTGCGCTGCGCAGATCGTAGAACGCATCGATCCGCGGAGGCATGTTGTCCTGGGCAACGAGGCGACGCGTATCTTTTTTCACCGCGACAGAACGCACACGGGCGGCGGTCAGGATTTCATCCTGCAGCATTGGTGAGAGCTCACCGTTTGGCGAGTCTTCCGCGGCGAGCGCAACGATCTGCGCGGCCTCGAGCCGGTCCATCAGCCACTTCATACGAAAATTCGCAACGGACGGCAGGAAGATCAGCACCTCCGCAATCATCACCGCGACGACCGTGATCGCGAGCAGGCGCGCGGACAACCCCGCCCCGCGCGGTGGCGGCGACACGGGCCGCGGCGGGGCAAGCGACTGCGCGTCAAGCGTCGGTGTTTCGGGTATTTCGTCTGCCGTTGTCGGCGCCACAAGATCCGGCTCGGCGCTGGTAGAGACGGCGCTTGGCGCATTCCCGGCCATGGAGGCAGGGCTCGGCCGCGATGTCGGCTCGCTCATGGCAGAAGGCTCACGTCTCGTCACAGATGTCCGCGCGCGGCTCGATGTACCCGGCGCCGATCAATGCACCGGCTCGCCCTACACCTTGAACGCGTCATGCGGGAGGCATCACGATGCCACCGGGCAAAACCGGATGCTTGGCCGCCCGCCGTCCCGGCAGTCGCGCTGAAAGCCACCTCGGGAGGTACCCCGAAAGTAGCGAGCATGCGGTTTGCATTAACCGGCGACCACATACCAGTCGCCGTTGCCCCATCGGTCCGCAACCGTCGATCAACCGAACCGGCCAAGGAACGACACGACACGACGCACGAGCGGGTTCGCCAGCTTCGGGACGAAATGCGTTGTCGCTGCACGCTTGTTGACCTCGGCGATGGTTGGATAGGGAGAAATATAGCCGGTAAACGCGCCGATCTTCTGTCCGTTCGCAATGGCAAACGCCCACATCTGAATGACGTCGCCCGCATGTGCGCCGACGATCGAAGCGCCGAGGATCTTTCCGTTTTTCTGAACCACGACCTTAACGATGCCGTCGGTCTTTGCCTCGGCCTGCGCGCGGTCGTTCTCGTGGTACGGCCAGCGCAGGACGCCAATCTTGTCGCCGTGCTGTTCGCGCGCCTGCGCCTCGGTCAATCCGACATGCGCCAGCTCAGGATCGGTGAAAGTCGACCACGGATAAATCTCCGGCTTCACCTTCACCGGCATGCGGAACAGGGCGCTGCGAATAACGAGGCCGGCGTGATACCCCGCGATATGCGTGAACTGATAGCCACCGGTCACGTCACCGATCGCGTAGACCTTGGGGTTACTCGTCTTCAGACCCGCCGATACGTGAATGCCCGTCTTGGCGTAGTCGATACCGGCTTTCTCGAGATCGAGCCCGTCGACGTTGGGCGCGCGCCCGGTCGCCATCAGAAGATGCGATCCCGAAATCGTCTCCTCGACACCGTTTGAGACCACCGTCACCTCGATCGACCCGTCCGATGCTGTCGCAAGGCGCTGGACGAGCGTGTCCTCGCGAATATCGAGGCCCTCATCCCGCAGTTTCGCCAGCACGATCTCGGTAAGCTCCGGATCGTCCTTGCCGAGCGCGGTCCGTCCTTCCAGCACCGTGACGCGGCTGCCGAGCCGGAGATGCGCCTGCGCCATTTCCATCCCAATCGGTCCGCCGCCGACGACGATCAAATGCTCGGGCCGGATGTCGTTGTCGAAGATCGTTTCGTTGGTGAAATAGGGCACCTGATCGATGCCTTCGATCGGAAAGACCAGCGGGGCTGAACCGGTTGCGATCACGAACCGGCGCGCCTTGATCGTGGTATCGCCCGCGATCAGCGTCTCACGATCGGTGAATCGGCCGGCCGCTTCGATCACGTTCACACCGAGCCCGGTGAACCGCTCGACGCTATCGTTGGGCTCGATCGCGGCGATCACGTCGCGCACGTGCTGGCGCACTGCCGTGCGATCAACCTGGGGTGAAACCGGGGTGACGCCGAAGGGGTTTGCCCCCCGCATCGTGTGGACGTGTTTGGCGGCGGCGATCAGCGCCTTGGACGGGACGCAGCCGTAGTTCAGGCAATCGCCACCCATCTTGTGCTTTTCGAGAAGGACGACCGACGCGCCGAGCTGGACCGCGCCGGCGGCGACGCTGAGGCCACCGGAGCCGGCACCGATCACACAGAGATCAGGAGTTAATGTCTGGGACATGATGCGGGTCTCCGACGGAGTAAAAGTTAGGGAAGGGGAGGCACGGCGAGCTGCCCGGCACTGAGATCATAGCGCAAAACGTCTGCGCCGAGCTGACCGACGGCGCGAATGCTGGATCAACCCATGGCGCCGCCGCCGGAGCCACTGCGCCAGAGCTACCGCGAAAGGCGTCAACGCGTGACGGTGGCTCTGGCCGCGAAGCGAACGGATGCGCCGACAGGGCCATTACGCGCCCGCCGCGCTCCCTCCACGGAACCGCTTGAGCGCAATCGGGATCAACGCGACGACCGCAAGCGCGATACCCGCATAGATCAGCTCGGGGCTTATGAGCTGCTGCAGATCCACCGAGTAGTCACAACCGGCCACACCATTCTCGGCGACGCACGCCGCGTGACGCGCGTTCTCCGCCTCGAGCGGTGCACCCAGGCTCGCACCAACGAGCGAGTAAGCGGCCGTACCCGGAATGATCCCGAAGAGCGTGCCGAAGAAGTAGGTCCGCAACCGCACACCGAGGAACGCGGGCGCGAGGTTCACGACGACGAATGGAAACGCCGGTACGAGACGGAGGAAAAGCATGTAGCTCAGCGCGTTTTCCTGAAAGCCGGCCTTGAGCTTGTCGAGCCACGGCCCGGCGGTCGCCGACAGCGTCTCACCGAGCGATGTCTTGGCAACGAGAAAGATAATCGTTGCGCCGATCGTCGCCGCGAGCACCGTCGCAGGGATGCCGAAATACGGTCCGAACAGCAGCCCGCCTGTGAGCGTCATGATTAGCCCACCGGGGAGGGAAAGGGCCACAACGGCGATGTACGCCGCCATATAGATGAGGATCGCGATCGCGAAGTTGTCGGCGATGAACGCCTGCATCGCTCCGTAATTCTCCCCAATCGTCTGAAGGGAGAGATATTTGTGCCAGCCCATCGCGAACGCGAGCCCCATCAGCCCGACGATTGCAACAAGCGGAAGATAGCGCATCACGGATCCGCCGGACGACGCCTTGGAAGCATTACCAGTCGCACTGCCCTCGTCGGCAGCAGCGCCGGCGGCGTCGCGAGGATGACCGGCCGATGTGTGCGGCGCGGAAGTGGAGGGTCGTTCGGCCATGAGTGTGGTTCCTGCGGTCATCGGGCGCCTCGCTGATGTGAACTGGAGCGTCCGGTGTGCGCCCCGTGGTGCCCGTCGTGCCTCGTCTGTGTCCCGCCGGGCGTGACACGCGTCACGCAACAGCAATTTCCTCGCGATCCGCGTGACCACGTCCGTCAAGGTAACAGGGGAGGGCGGGCCCGCGGGCTGCCCATCCACCGTCGCCTACTTCGTATCATTCAACGCCCAGTCGTAATCAAAGCCCGAAATATCATCCCGACCTTCGAGCGCCGTTTTCAGCGCACCCTCGGCGTACTTGCGCGCGTGTGCCAGCACGCCGGCCTCGCTTCCATCGAAGTCTTCCTGAAACCAGCTATAGATCTTCGACGCCCGCACCCGCCCGCTCGAGACCTGAAATCCGCGCGGGCTGTTGACGAAGATGCGCGCCGCCTCGTCGAGTTGCGCTTGCAGCGTGGCGCCGACGAAGGCCTCCGTCCCGAGGTTGGGGCAGCCGATCGAGGCGCAGTTGACCGCGTAGTGTACACGCGGATCCTCGAAGGTGCCGCGCATGATGACGTGTTCGATGTCGTTCAGGCTCAGCTCGATCCCATTCACCGTGACAACTTTTTTGCCCCACGGCCCGTTGGAGAAAAAGCCAGAGATGTCGATGTCCCGGATCGTGGCGACCGGGTAATGATCGAGCACGATGTCGATCGTCACCGCGTTGTAGAGGTTGGCCCAATAGGCGAACTGCGCATCGCGGCTCAGCGTTTTCGGGTCCACTTTCGCAAGCGCTGCGACGTAGTCCTTCAGCGCGGCATGGCCATTCCTTTTCCAGCCCGCGTAGTCGACGCGGTTGAGCCCGTCGTCGCCTTTTTTCACATACGTCGAGAGCAGCGCCGTCCACGCGCTATGGTCGACCGTCTGGTCGCCGTACGCTTCGAACGCGGCCTTGATGTCTTGCGCGACAGCCGGGCGCACGCCCATGATCGGCGCAGCCACGATGGCAGCGATCGACGCCTGGAGTAATGACCGGCGGGATAGTGCGTTTGGTCGTCGCGATGAACGTATGGAGGACGACGCGTATTCGTTCTGTTGGGTCATGGGTCTATCCGATGTCCGTGGCAGCCTGTCGCATGCAGGCGGGTTTGAGCCTCCATACCCCATTCGTCAGCCGGCGCGCTGCCGCGTCCATGTTTCTCTCGCCAACGTGAAAAGCTTTGAAGTCCGCGATGAGGCCTACGCGATGAGCCGAGATCGGCGGGCGCGACCGCAGCCGCACCTGATCGCAGCAGCACGTGACGGCCGTGGGCCCTACAAGTCCGTAACGCGTCCGGAGTGGCGCCCCTTTCCAGAAACGCGCGTGCGCGTTTCCTCGTTGCGTCGCTTCGCCACTCGGCATATATCCGCGCCACCGCATTCCCGTCCGGCTGCCCGCGCGCGCTTTCGAGCGCTCCGCGCAGGGTGCGTCGGACGACGCTGTTTTGGAGACGTATCGTGAAAAGGACGTACCAACCATCTCGCCTCGTGCGGAAGCGCCGGCACGGATTCCGTGCGCGCAAGGCGACTGTCGGCGGTCGCAAGGTGCTCGCGCGCCGGCGTGCACGTGGGCGCAAGCGGCTCTCAGCCTGAGCGCGCCCGCCGCTCTGTCAGGCGGATTTGAGGCTCGGCTGTCCGCACGCATGGCTTCGTGGAACGGACCGGTCGTGCCGACAGAACGGCTCAAAAAGCGTCGCGACTTCCTGGCTGCTCGTCGTGGCCGACGCGCTTCAACGTCTGATCTCGCCCTTGAATGCCTGCGCCGACGGACCTCGGCTGCAGACGCCGAGCCCGGGACGGCTGAGCTTGAGAACGTCGCGCCCCGCATCGGCATCACGGTCACCCGACGCATCGGGAACGCCGTTACGCGCAATCGAGTGAAGCGCCGCATTCGCGCCGCCATCGACGCGCAGCCAGTCGACTTGTTTCAGGCGCACCACGATTACGTCGTCATCGCCCGCACCGCCATCGTCAACGCGCGCTTTGCCGATCTCATCGATGGCCTTGCGGACTGCGTTGTGCGGGTGCACGCCCCGCGACGAACGTCCAGCCGGCGCAAACCGGCGAGGGGACGCAAACCGCGCGAAGAGACGACGTGAAGTGCCTCTGAAATGCAGTGGGGCCGCGGCGCGTAAGACACTGTGAACTTCGCCCGCGGTTAAGTATACCAAGGGCGCTTCGCCCACCGGCTGCGTCCGGGGACGATCCGCGCATCATGCGCGCTGCCGCCATCATGTGGAAACGACCGTCGAACCCGACGCCATCGATCGCTGGATCCTGAAATGACCGAAGAGAACCGCAGCTTCCTGCTGGCAATCCTGCTGTCGATTGCCGTGCTTATCGGCTGGAACCTGTTCGTGGCCGGGCCGCGGATTGCCGAGGAGCAGGAGCGCATTGAACGCGAGCAGCGCGCAGCGGGCGGCAACCAGGTCCCGCAGGCTGGCGATGCGCGCCCCGCCACTGGGGACAAGGCGCCGGCCGTGACCGGCGACACCCAGCCGGCGACATCTGCGCCGGCCACGCTCGATGCCACAAATCCAGCCGCGATCACCTCAGCGCCAAGCGGTATCGGTCAGCCAATCCCGTCAGCGGATACCAACGGCGCGCCGGCCGAAACGCGTGAGGCCGCCATCGCAGCCGGACGCCGCGTCGCGATTGAAACACCGTCGCTCACCGGCTCAATCAATCTGACCGGTGCCCTGCTCGACGATCTGGAACTCACCAAGTACCGCGAGACGACCGATCCATCATCTCCGCCGATCAGACTGTTGGAGCCGGCGGCATCGAACGACACTTATTATATCGAGCACGGATGGGCCGGTGGCAGCGGCTCGATCATCAATGGCAAGACCAAATGGCAGGCCGAGAGCCGCGGGCCGCTGACGCCGAGCAATCCGGCCGTTTTGATCCATCGCACGGCGGACGGGCTTGTCTTCCGCCGGACGATCACCGTCGACGACAACTACATGTTCACGGTGCGCCAGGAGGTCGAAAATACGAGCAGCGAAGCCCGCTCACTCTTCCCTTACGCTTTTATCTCCCGCGAGGGCGAGCCCGAGGGAGAAAATATCTGGATCCTGCACGAGGGTCTCATCGGGGTATCGCAGAAGGATGGCCTCACCGAGGTCGACTACAGCGACATCATCGAGGAACGCCGCAAGGTGTTCGAGGGCACCTCCGGCTGGATCGGGATAACGGACAAATATTGGGCCGCTGCGCTTATCCCCGACCAGGGAAGTACGTTCAAAGCCGAAATGGTGGGACGCCGCGCGGGCGGCCAAAACTTCTATCAGACGAACTATGCGCGCGCCTCGTTGCCGATCGCGCCGGGCGCAAAGGTCAGCGTCGACGGCCGTGTCTTCGCCGGCGCGAAGCGCGCTGATCTGATTCGCGCCTACGAGGCCGACCTGAACCTCGATCGCTTCAATCTGATGATCGACTGGGGCTGGTTCTGGTTCATCACGAAGCCGCTCTATATTCTCCTCGTCGCCATCTACGACGTCGTGAAAAACTACGGCCTCGCGATCATCCTGGTGACGGTCCTGATCAAGATCGCGTTCTTCCCGCTCGCCAACAAATCGTACGTATCGATGAGCCGGATGAAAAAGCTCCAGCCGGAAATGGAGCGGATACGGGAACGCTTCTCCGACGATCGAACGCGCCAGCAACAGGCGATGATGGAGCTTTATCAGGAAGAGAAGATCAACCCGATGGCGGGCTGTCTGCCGATCCTGCTGCAGATCCCGGTGTTCTTCGCGCTCTATAAGGTCTTGTTCGTGTCGATCGAGATGCGCCATGCACCCTTCTTCG
>JBCBJG010000129.1:0-8787 GCA_038523655.1 Pseudomonadota bacterium
CAAGACGTTCGCTGTCGCAGCGCTGGTGCTTCTGGTGTTTAATTCGGCCGGCTTGCGCACGTGGACGCAAAATCTCGAGCACGGTGCATTCACGGAGGCATGGGCACGTGAGGCGGAACATTGGCACGACTTGATGCAACGCCTTGGCTTTGCGCTCCCCGCCAGCATCATCGAAGGCCAGGTCGACGCGTGGCGTGAGGCCCGGTGGGGCAGCGCGACCATTGACGAGGCAGGCGACGCTGATGCCTTGGCGACCGATGACGCAGCCGGCGATCCGTTGCCTGAGGTCGATGGCGTCGATGCAGTTGATCGTTACATTGACGATGCAGCGCTCGACAATCTTGCGCCGGACGACGCTTACGCTCCATCAGGCGATATCGACGGCGACGAAAACGCGGCGAGTGATAGGCCCGCGATCGACGAGGGGTAATCGGCGCCCCGTCCGACCCCGGCGTCGGCTCCCTTTATCGACCCCCTGTGACTACCCGACGTGTCGACCCCGCCCGGCCCGCCACCTCGGCCACCGCCCGGGCCGCAACCCCGGCACCCGCTCTCTGCCCCCCGCCTTCGGCCCCAACCCTAGGCGCACAATCAGGCCATGCGACAATCCTTCACCGCGTGCCCGCAACCGTAGTGGAACGATCGCCTCAAGCGCCCGTTGTTAGGCTATGCTCCGCGCAACGACGCGGAAGCGAAAGAAGAAAAAGGAATAAATCCATGGCACTGAAACTCGCACTCCCGCTCGCCGCCGCAGCACTGTTTTCAACTGCTGCCGTTGCGCAGGTTCAGACGAAAGTGACCGACGAAGTCGGCAACACGAGCACCGTTCAGGCTGAAGTGGAAGAGTCCCGCTTCGACGCCGACGGCAACCCGATCGACGCTGAGGGCAACTTTATCGTCCAGGGTGAAGTCGACGAAACGTCTTCGCTCGAGAACGACGATGCACCGGGCACGGACGCCACGGAAGCCGTCGGCACCGATATCTCGCCGGGCATCCAGTAAGTTTACGCACGACACTGCGAACGCTTTTCGCAGCGTCACGCAGTTGTCTTGAAATCAAGGGGCGCCATTCGGCGCCCCTTTTTTTATCCGCGCCGAATATCAGCGCACCACGTCCCAAAGCTCAGAAAACGAAAAGCCCCGGGCGTTCCCACCCGGGGCTGCGTTGTGCGTCACGGTCAGTGAGGCGGTAGCCTAGACCGAGTAGTACATGTCGAACTCGACCGGGTGCGGCGTCATCTCGAAGCGCTCGACTTCTTCCATCTTGAGCTCGAGGTACCCGTCGATCTGATCGTCGGTGAAGACGTTGCCCTTCTTGAGGAAGTCACGGTCCTCATCGGCGCTCTTGAGCGCTTCACGCAGCGAACCGCAAACCGTCGGGATGTTCGAAAGCTCTTCCGGCGGCAGCGAGTAGAGGTCCTTGTCCATCGGCTCACCCGGATGGATTTTGTTCTCGATCCCGTCGAGGCCAGCCATGAGCATCGCGGCGAACGCGAGGTACGGGTTGGCCGTCGGATCCGGGAAGCGAACTTCCATGCGCTTGCCCTTCGGGTTCGCGACGTACGGGATGCGGCAGGACGCCGAGCGGTTGCGCGCTGAGTAAGCCAGCAGAACCGGCGCCTCGTAACCCGGTACCAGACGCTTGTACGAGTTCGTCGACGGGTTCGTGAACGCGTTGAGCGCCTTGGCGTGTTTCAGGATGCCGCCGATGTAGTGCAGGCAGGTCTCGGAGAGATCCGCGTACTGGTTACCTGCGAAGACCGCGTCACCGCCTTTGAAGATCGACTGGTGGCAGTGCATGCCGGTACCGTTGTCGCCGAACACCGGCTTCGGCATGAAGGTCGCTGTCTTGCCGTAAGCCTGCGCGACGTTGTGCACGACATACTTGTAGATCTGCAGGTGGTCGGCGACCGTCGTCAGCTCGCCGAACTTGATCCCGAGCTCGTGCTGTGCGGCGGCGACCTCGTGGTGATGTTTTTCAACCGTCACGCCCATCTCCGTCATCACGGAGAGCATTTCGGAACGGATGTCCTGGCAGCTGTCGATCGGCGGGACCGGGAAATATCCTCCCTTCGTGCGCGGACGGTGACCGAGGTTCCCCATCTCGTAGGTGGTGTCCATGTTGGACGGCAGTTCCGACGAGTCGAGCTTGAAGCCGGTGTTGTACGGCTCGGACGCGAACTTAACGTCGTCGAAGATGAAAAACTCGGCTTCCGGGCCGAAGTATGCGGTGTCACCGATTCCGGTCTGCTTGAGGTAGGCTTCGGCCTTGCGTGCCGTGCCACGCGGGTCGCGCTCATAGAGCTCGCCCGTGCCCGGCTCGAGAATGTCGCAGAAAATCGCCAGCGTGGACTGTGCGAAGAACGGGTCCATGTGCGCCGTCGCCGGATCGGGCATCAGCGTCATGTCCGACTTGTCGATGTCCTTCCAGCCGGCGATCGACGAGCCGTCGAACATGATGCCGTCTGCGAACATGTCTTCGTCGGCCGTGCTCACGTCCTGGGTGACGTGCTGAACCTTGCCGCGCGGATCAGTGAAGCGCAGGTCAACGAACTTCACGTCGTTGTCCTTGAGCATCTTCATTACGGTGCTTGCATCGGCCATAAATGGTCCCCTTGGTCTTTCAATGCGTGGTTTCGTTCGTCGGCGGTTGACGCTCCGTCGCGTCATCCGGTCTCGTGTGGCACCCGCGGTTGGGCCGAAGGCGCAATGGTCTCACGGCGGTGAGGCCGCGGTGGATCGATAGGAGGGTGTCAGACGGCGTCTTTCCCGCTCTCACCGGTTCGAATGCGGATCGCGTCGAGCACTTCCGTGACGAAAATCTTGCCGTCACCGATGCGGCCGGTCTTTGCAGCCGACTGGATGGCCTCAACAGCGCCGTCGAGCATTGTTTCCTCGAGAACGACCTCGATCTTCACCTTCGGCAGAAAATCGACGACGTATTCGGCGCCGCGATAGAGTTCGGTATGGCCTTTCTGGCGCCCGAAGCCCTTCGCTTCCGTCACGGTGATCCCCTGAAGCCCGATTTCCTGCAGCGCCTCCTTCACCTCGTCCAGCTTGAACGGTTTGATGATTGCTTCGATTTTTTTCATCTAGGGATGGTCTCGCGGCATGGTGTGCGGGCGCTTCATGCCCCCGCGCGATCCCCGAAAAGCAGCCGGTGTGCCAAGTCGTTAACGCCAAATTAAACGTCGATTTTTCAACGGGTTGGAAGATGAACGCCTATCAAGCAGGCAGCTGCGGCGCGCGCGCCTGCACAGATTGCAGGCGAACTGCCTAATGATTGAGCAGCTAACGATCACCACCGCACGCCTCGTGCTCACGCCACTGCAAATCGACGAGGCGGGCGAACTGGAGGCCTCGCTCGGGGACCCGCAGGTCATGCGCTACGTCGGCTCCGCGTTGTCCCGCGCGGAGATCGATGCCGCGATGCCAGACCTTGTCCGCCGCGGTGGTGGAGGCGCGCTCGGCATCTGGCTCGCCCGTGAAAAAGCAGGCGGCGCCGTGGTCGGGGACGGCGTTCTCTTGCCGCTGCCCATCGAGGTCGACGACACGGAATGGCACCTGCTCGATGGCGGCGCGTCATTTCCCCCGCGCGATATCGAAGTGGGCTACATCCTGCGTGAGGCAGCCTGGGGCAACGGCTACGCCACCGAGATTTGCCGCGCGCTGCTCGCCTTTGCCTTTCGTCAGACCCCTCTCGAGCAAGTCGTGGCCGTGACGGATCCGGACAACGCCGCTTCCAAACATGTGCTGGCGAAGTGCGGATTAATCGACCACGGGCTGCGCCGCGCCTACGCGGAGACAGTCACCGACTTCCGGATCAGCCGCGCGACGTGGCAGGAGCAGCGCAACCTGTTGCGCGACGATGGAGAAAAATGATCCGCGACCTGGACCATCTCGTGCTGACCGTCGCCGATATCGAGGCGACATGCGCATTCTATTGCGGCGGCCTCGGCATGGAGCGGATCATGTTTGCCGCTGATCGCACCGCGCTCGCCTTCGGATCGCAGAAGATCAACCTTCATCAGGTGGACCGGACATTTGAGCCGAAAGCCGAGGCACCGACGCCGGGCAGTGCCGATCTCTGTTTTCGTGTCGATGATCTGGATGCAGCGATGGCGCACCTGGACCGCCGCGGCCTGACAATCATTGATGGCCCGGTGCGCCGGACGGGTGCGATCGGTCCGCTGCGCCGGACGGGTGCGATCGGTCCGCTGCGCTCAATTTATCTCCGTGATCCGGATGGAAACCTCATCGAGCTTTCCGAGCCTCTGGCGTCTGATATCGTGGCCCAATCAACGTCCGCAAACGCCCACGGATCGGGCACCGATGCCGACTGAGCGCGCACGCGGCCCGATGCGGTTGGATGATCCCGACTTTCCGTGCGCGCTGCTCACTCCCGCGCAAATGGCCGCCGCCGACCGCGCCGCGATCGCGGACGGCACGCCCGGTATCGAGCTGATGGAGCATGCCGGCGATGCGGTTGCGCGTGAGGCCGCCGCGATGCTGCCGGATGCCGGGCGGGTCACCATCCTGTGCGGCAGCGGCAACAATGGAGGCGATGGCTTCGTCGCCGCGCGTCTCCTTGCGCAAAGCGGCTATGCCGTCACGCTCGGTGTTCTCTCGCGTCCGCGCCCGTCGAAAGATGCTGCCACCAATAAAGGGGATGCCGCCAAAGGTGATGCCAACACGGCGGCCGCCCGCTGGGCCGGCGACGTGCTCCCATGGCGCGAGGCCATTGCGCATCCGGCGGACCTGATCGTCGATGCGTTGTTCGGGACCGGCCTCAATCGAGCGCTGCGGGACGATGCCGCCGCGGTCGTGCGCGAGATCAACGCGTCAGGGGTGCCTGTCCTCGCGGTCGATGTGCCGAGCGGGCTGGACGCGGAAACCGGATTGCCGGTCTCGCCCACCGCGCCGCCGAATACGGGTGGCGCCTCCTTGCCGGTCGTGCGCGCGATGCGGACCATCACTTTCTTTCGTCTGAAAAGCGGTCACCTGCTGAACGAGGGAGCCAAATTCTGCGGTGAGCTCGTGCTCGCGCGAATCGGTATAGCCGAGAGTGCGCTCGACCGCGTGGCGCCACCGGCGGCGCGGATGGAAATTACGCGCCCGGCCGTCTGGATCAATCACCTGCCGCGTCTCGCGGACGACACGCACAAATATGCCCGCGGGCACGCAGTCGTGCTCTCAGGGCCGGCGCACGCGACGGGTGCGGCTCGCCTCGCAGCGCACGCGGCACTGCGCTCCGGCGCCGGTGTGGTGTCGGTCGCCGCGCGCCCCTCCGCCGTGCTCGTGAACGCATCACACCTGACCGAGATCATGGTGAAACGCATCGCATCGAGCGACGAGATCCAGGCGGTGTTCGCCGAGCCGCGGGTGCGTGCGCTTGTGCTTGGCCCGGGCGCAGGCGTCACACCGGAGACGCGCGATGCCATCGATCGTGCGTTGGCGACGCAGGGATCCGTCATCCTCGACGCGGACGCCCTCACATGCCTAGCAAACGATCCCGACCTCCGGGCGCGCATGCGCCGCCGCCGCGCGCCTGGCGCCACGGTGCTCACACCCCATGCCGGAGAGTTTCGCCGCCTCTACCCGGACGGTGACCCCGGCAGCCTCGATACGCTCCGCCGATGCGCCGCCGACGACAACGCCGTGCTTGTTGCCAAGGGACCACGCACGTTGATCGTGGCCCCGGACGGACGCGTGGCCGTCTCGATCGACGCGCCTCCGACGCTGGCAACTGCCGGCTCCGGCGACGTGCTCGCAGGCATCATTGCAGGACTAACGGCGCAGGGCATGCCCGGCTTCGAAGCATCGATGGCAGCGGTGTGGCTGCACGCGCGAGCGGCCCATCATGTCGGGCTTGGGCTGATTGCCTCCGACCTTCCGCACGCGTTGCCGGCGGTGTTTCAGGAGCTTGCCATCGTCGCAGGGCGCGCTGTTGAAGCAGGCGCTAGCGCCACCCAGTCAAGCTAGGTGCCGCCGCGCAGGCGCCGCTCGACCCGTGGCCCGAGGCCCGTGAGCAGCTCATAACCGATCGTACCGGCGGCCCGGGCCTGTTCATCGACCGCGACGGTCTCGCCAAAAATCTCCACCCAGTCGCCAACGGCGATTGCGTCCTCCCCAAGGTGGGAGACATCGATGGTGGTCAGATCCATCGAGATCCGGCCGATGATCGGCGCGCGGGTGTCACCGACCGCGACTTCGCCACCACCGTTCCGCGCGCCTGCCTCGCCGGTCGTCACACTGAGATGACGGGAGAGCCCGTCCGCGTAGCCGATGCCGAGGGTTGCCACCCGAGAGACGTCTCCGAGTGCGTATGCCGCGCCGTAGCCGACTGTATCCTCCGCCCAGTCATCGCGGATTGCCAGTACGCGGGCAAAGAGCTGCGCGGCCGGTGTCATCGGGTTGGCAAGATCGTTGATTGCCTCGGCACCATATAGCGCGATCCCGGGTCGCGCGAGGTCGTACCGCGCAACCGCCGCATCGATCGTACCGGCCGAGTTTGCCAATGACCCACGAGCGGAGGGAAAATGCGCGCGCGCTGCCGCGAGCATCGCATCGAAGCGCGCGAGCTGCCGAACCGTCATCGCATCGCTGATGTCGTCGGCGCAGGCGAAATGGCTCATCAGCAGCGTGACATCCAGCGCGTCTCTCAGCGCCGCATCGCCGAGCAGCTCTTCAAACGCCTTGGGTGAGAGGCCGAGCCTGCACATGCCGGTGTCGATATGCAGCGCCGCCGGACGCCCGCTGTCGGACCATGCCCGCGCTTCTGCCAGACTGCCGAGGCACGGTGTCAGATCGTGCGCGAGGTAGGTGTCCCGCGTGCGAGGCAGCAGACCATCGAGGATGTAAATCGTCGGCGTGCTGAGCAGCTGGCGAAGTGCGATGCCCTCTTGCGGCGTGGCAACGAAAAACGTTCGGCACCCGGCGTCCCATAGCGGCGGCGCGACCTGCTCGATCCCGAGGCCATATCCGTTCGCCTTGACGGTCGCTGCGGTCTCCCCCGGCGCAGCCCGCGCCGCGAGTGCAGAATAATTCTCCACCAGCGCCTGCTGATCGATCACGACCACGGCGGTCGAGAGCGCGGCATCTTCTGCGGAGGGTCGGTCGATCACGGCAGGGCCCCGGCGCCGGTAGGTCAGCCTCGACCGTAGGGAATTCGATCGTCCTGCGCGAGATCGGAAAAGCGGGTGTACTGACCCTCGAAGTGCAGCTTCACGGTACCGACAGGGCCGTGTCGCTGCTTGCCGACGATCGCTTCAGCCACCTGATGCACCTCACTCATGCGCGATTGCCACTCAAGATGCTCGGGCGATCCCTCACGCGGTTGCGCACGCTCCAGATAATACTCCTCGCGATAGACGAACATCACGACGTCCGCATCCTGCTCGATCGACCCGGATTCACGCAGATCGGAGAGCTGAGGGCGCTTATCGTCCCGATTTTCGACCTGTCGCGAAAGCTGTGAGAGCGCCATGATCGGCACGGCGAGTTCCTTCGCGAGCGCTTTGAGCCCGGTCGTGATCTCCGTGATCTCTTGTACGCGCCCCTGTGATGCGGTCCGGCTCGATCCCGAAAGGAGCTGCAGGTAGTCGACCACGATCAACCCGAGCCCGTGCTGGCGCTGCAGGCGGCGTGCCCGCGCGGCCAGCTGCGCAACCGTGATGCCACCGGTCTGGTCGATGTAGAGCGGCAAGCGCGCAAGCGTCTCCGAGGTCGTGCGCAAGCGGCGAAATTCGTCTTCGGTAATCATCCCTCGGCGAATTTTCTCCGAGGATACCTGCGCCTGCTCAGCAAGAATACGTGTCGCGAGCTGCTCGGATGACATCTCGAGAGAGAAAAAACCGACATTGGCGCCGGAGATTGCCGGATCGTCGGTACGCGCCTCCGGGTTCGCGGCCATCGCATCGGCCCGCGCCTTGGCGACATTGAACGCAATGTTGGTGGCGAGCGACGTCTTCCCCATCGATGGACGGCCGGCGAGAATGATCAGGTCGGAATTCTGCAGGCCACCCATCTGGCGGTCGAGATCGGAGAGCCCCGTCGCGATGCCGGACAACCCACCATCCCGCTCGTAGGCCGCCCCGGCCATTGCGACCGCTTCGATCAGTGCATCGCCGAAACTCTCGAAGCCCTGGCCGTACTTGCCCGTCTCCGCCAGCCCGTAAAGTCGGGTCTCCGCCTCCTCAATCTGTTTGTCCGGAGGAAAATCCACCGGGCTGTCGTAGGCGACGTTGACGAGATCCTCACCGATCATGATCAGATCACGCCGCACCGCCAGATCGTGGACCGTCTGGCCGTAATCCTTGGCGCTGATGATGGTCGTCGCGTTCGCCGCGAGCCGCGCGATGTACTGCGGCACGGTCAGATCGCCGATGTCCTCTTCGCTCTCGAAGTAGGTCTTGAGCGTCACCGGTGTCGCCTGTTTGCCGAAATGGATCAGCTTGCTGGCGGTCTCAAAAATCCGGGCGTGGATCGGCTCGAAGAAGTGCTCCGCCTTCAGGAACGAGCTGACCCGGTCGAGCGCCTCATTGTTGATGAGGATCGCACCGAGCAGGGCCTGTTCGGCCTCGACGTTGTGCGGAACGGTCCGGAAAACCGGGTCATCGGAGAGACGGTCGTCAGCGGGAGCTGCAGCGCCGTCATCAAGGAAGAAATCCTGTGCCATGCGGAGGTGCGTAAGCGATTCTCACCTCGCCCACGCGTCCCACCGGCGCGTGCAACCATCCACTCCCCGCAATGCACAGCCGGTAATGCAACCCGGCGCCGCGGCCCACA
>JBCBJG010000130.1:0-8737 GCA_038523655.1 Pseudomonadota bacterium
ATCCGCGGGATCGCAACGGACGAGAAAACCTACGACTCGGCGCATGCGTTCGTGCGCTCCCTCAGCAAGACCGTTGCGGTCGCGGAGGATTTTCCGGCCTTCATCGTCAACCGCATCCTGCTGCCGATGATCAACGAGGCGGTGTATACGCTCTACGAGGGCGTCGGAAACGTCGAGGCAATCGACAAGGCTCTGCGGCTTGGTGCGAACCATCCGATGGGTCCGCTGGAACTCGCGGACTTTATCGGCCTCGATACCTGCCTCTCCGTCATGCAGGTTCTTTACGAAGGGCTGGCGGATACGAAATATCGCCCGTGCCCGCTGCTCGTGAAGTATGTCGAGGCGGGCTGGCTCGGTCGTAAATCGCAGCGCGGTTTCTACGACTACCGCGGCGAGACGCCGATCCCGACGCGCTAGACCGCGCATTTATCTCCGTTTTTATCCGACGGCGCTCGCGTATTGGCGCACGCCCTACGTCCCCCTCCCTTCTCTGCGTGATGGACGGGTGCAGGCGTCCCGGATAACCATAGCGCCGGGTCAAATGCGGCTGCGAACCGCTGCAGGGAGGAAAATATGGCGTACGCGAAACTCAAGGAGCGCCTCGTCGCCGGTGAGGTGATCCTGCTCGATGGCGGCACAGGGACCGAACTCGAGCGCCGGGGCGTCACCATGAACCCGGATGCATGGTGTGGCCCGGCGACGCTCGGCAACACCGAGGTGCTTCGCGATATTCATGTCGATTACATCAACGCCGGTGCGGAGATCGTCACTGCGAACACCTATGCGTCGTCCCGGCTGATGCTCGAGCCGGCCGGCTTCGGTGACAAGGTCGGAGAAATCAACCGCACGGCAGTGGAGACCGTTCTTGCGGCGCGTGAGGCATCGGGACGGGACGACGTCGTGGTCGCTGCATCGCTGTCACACATGGCTCCAATCCACGGTGGGACCTCGACGGCAGATGCGACGCAGCTCCCGTCCCCGGAAGTTGTCGAAGATGCCCTGAGCGAAAGCGCGCGGATCTTCGCCGACGCCGGTGCGGAGCTGATCCTGCTCGAAATGGTCTACCGGCCGATGCACCTGGATGCGATCTGCCGTGCTGCAGCATCAAGCGGGCTGCCGTTCTGGGTCGGATTTTCCTGCCGGCGCGGCGATGACGGATCGGTGCTCGCGTTCGAGCGGCATTCGGATGTGCCGTTCGCCGACATCATCGATGTCGCCTCACGGCACGACGCGGATGCTGCCGGGGTTATGCATACGCCATCGAACCTGATCGGCGATGCCATCGATATCCTGAAGGCGGGGTACGACGGTCCGCTCACGGCATATCCGGACAGCGGTTACTTCAAGATGCCGGAATGGCAGTTCGAGGATATTATTCCGCCGGCCGATCTCGTCGACTACGCGGAACATTGGTACGCGCAGGGCGTCCGTGCGTTCGGTGGCTGCTGCGGCCTATCTCCGGAACACATCAGCGCGCTTGCAGGGCTGCGAACGCCGCAGGCTGCGTGATGACGGCGGAGGTTCTGCTCGTTTTCATCCCGGCGTGATTCGCGCTCAACCTGACGTTCGGGCCCCGCAATCTGCTCGCGTTGCTGAACGGCGCCCAGCGCGGTGTGCGGTTCGCTATGGTCGCGGGGCTCGGTCGCCTTGCGGTGTTCGCGCCGATGATCGGTATGGTTGCGTTTGGTCTTGGCAGCTTACTCGCAACGTCGGCGATCGCGTTCACGCTGGTTAAAAATCGCCGGCGCCGCATTCTTGATCTGGATCGGCATGCGCATGGTCATCAGCGCGCTTCGTCAGTCCGGAGGGATCGGCGAGGGCCCCGCAGGACCGGCCGGGACGGTGGCGCGTGCGTTCCGCACCGAGGCGATCACGGCCGGAGGGAACCCCAAGACGATTTTGATCTTTGCGGCTTTCCTGCCGCAGTTCGTGCCCGCGAGCGGGCCGGCAGCATTCATCGAGGTCGGGGCGCTTTTCCTGCTGCTCGAGTTCTGCGCGATCGCTGTGTACGCGAGCGTCGGCGCGGTGGCCTCGCTCAAGCTCGCCGCGCGTGGTGGACGCTGGATCACCGGGATGTTGGGCATCGCTATGATCGGCTTCGGCGCTGCCCTCGCCTTCGTCGAGGCTCCCGCGCAGCGCCGATGAAGGCGGATTGTGCGCAAGGGTTCGCAGGAGATCAGTGCGAGCCGCGGGTCGGCTGTGCGCCATGCGAGCCTCGTTTTGCTCCCTTTGGCGTACCGCCGATACGCACCGCGGAGAACGTCACCTCGATCGGACCTGCTTTTTCAAACAAGAGGCGGGTCTTGAACTTCTGATCCTTCGTGATCGGTGCAGGCAGCCGCATGAACATGATGTGGTCGCCTCCGGGTGCGAGTTCGATCGTCTCGCCGGCTTTGATCACTAACCCATTCTCCATACGGCGCATCCGCATCACACCATCTGTCATCGACATGGTGTGCAGCTCGGTTACGCCCGCGATGTCGGTTTCGGCGGAGACCAGACGATCGTCGGCGCTGCCGTTGTTGGTGATGCGAATGTATCCGGCACCCACCTTCGCTGCTTTCGGCGTTGCCCGCGCCCACGGCTGCTCGATCGTAAGGCTCCCGTGCGTGATTGCGCTCTCGGCAGATGCCCACTGCGGGGCGAGCGTTACAACCGAGGTTCCTGCGACGGCCGCAGCGATCGCAAGGGCTAGGAAAGTGATGCGAACAGACATTTTTCATCCCTGGCGACGATGAGCGATCTTGCATGCACGTAATGCGATGCCGTAGGTGCGACGGCGTGGCGTGAGGTCGCGGTTTTGCACCCGACACCGCGTACCCCAAGCGATGCGCGACAGCGTTGAACGCCCTTGCAAACGCCGGCTCAGCCGTCACCCTGCGCATCGGCTTCAGCTTCGCGGAACAGGCGCTCCACTGCGCGGCGCTTGCCGGTAAATCTCGGTGAGGCCCAGACCGTCTCGAGATCGAGCGCAATTCGCGGGCCGAGGCGGACCCGCATGCCGATATCGCGCGCCCGGAGCATGCCGGCTGTGATGCTTTCCGCCATGTCCTCCTGCGGGTTGCGGGTCGCGTACAGGCTGATGAACGGCACGCGGGACAGTCGTTCATAAGCGATCGGCAGTTCGCTGAGCGGGAGGCCGGCGCTTTGTTCCCGGCCGCACCGATAGAAGCAGGGCGCGATCCAGTCTTTCGGCAGGGCGCGTGGCGATGCGCGACGGGGATTGCCGCGCCAATTTCTGAGCGCAAAGGCACCACTGCGCACCGGCAGCCGGTAAAGCGCGATGCGGTGCGCCAGTTCGTGGGCGACGATGTAATCCGCGGCGGTGAGTGGGTCCAGCTCGCGCGGCGATGGCAGTACATCGACCGTCGGCAAGGCAATCACTTCGCCGCCACGAAGCTGGGCGTCCAGGTCGCGCACCGCGACGACGCGGCGCTCTTTCCACGTCAACCAGTCGGCGAGCGGTGTCGCGTCATCGAAGAAGCGACGGTGGATGCCGATCCCCGGCCTGGAGGTCAGCGCGTAGCCGGATGCCCAAAATTTATCCTCGATGAATATGCGCCGCAGACGGCACATCTCGCGCTTCATCACAGGAGGATAAAGCTCATAGAGCCGGAGAAGTTCGCCGGTGAAGCGGGCGCTGCCCGGCCGGCAGTTGCGGCGATAGCCGGCATTCGTGAACACACTCGGCCCGGGCGAGACGAGACAGGTCGCTTGCGCGATGCGCCGGCGGCAGCGGTCGTCCGCAGTACGGCGGCGATCAGCCAGGGAGCGGGACGTCGCGCGGTGGTTTGCATTTACCGGAATCCCGCCCGTTGATGAGACGACGCTCGTCGCGGCCTGCGCCGTTTTTGAGTTGGTAAGCGCTAGACTGGCGGGCACCGCAACGGCGGTCAGCATGTTCAGAGCCGTGCGAAGGGCGCGCCATTGACCTCGTGCATTACGCTTCGCGGAACGGCTCACGACGAGGCCTCGATGGCCTTGCGAATGAGCGCATAGGCCTCCTCGCTCGACCAATCGGCCTCGCCGACGAGACGGCCAAGTTCCCGCCCCTCCCGGTCATACAGCACGGTGGTCGGCATGCCGAACGCGTTCACCGGTCCGGACACATCGCGCATCGTCCCCTGATAGAGCCCAAGCGATTGCGCGCCGATCCGCTCGAGGAATGCGCGTGGCTTTTCCGGACCGCCGCGATCGATGCTGACGGCGACCACGTCGAAATCCGGGCCGCCGAGCTTGGCTTTCAGCTCGGCGAAGTACGGCATCTCCGCAGTGCAGGGCTTGCACCACGTCGCCCAGATATTGAACAGCACGACCTTGCCGCGCCACGGCGCGAGATCCATCGGCTTGTCGCCGTTACCGCTGTTGCGATCGAAAAACACCATCCCATCCGGCGGGGCGCCCTTTTCCTTTCGCACAACGAACGTGCCCATCTCGCCGCGGGTCAGTGGCTTGAGCGCAGCCAGCACTGGGCCCACAACCGGGTCGACATCGGCGGGGGCGCCTGTCGCTCGGGCCGACCTATCGGCCTCAGTGCCATCGGGCGCCGGCGCCTGGGCCGAGCGCGCTGACGGCGGTGAGATCGGCTGTTCGGCACCGTTGCGGTCGCCGCCGATCGTCATGTACACCGCAGCGAATCCAGCGAGCCCGGCAATCGCGGCGATCACGAGCGACGTGCCCATGCCGCTGGCCGGCGGCGCGGCAGCACGACGGTCTTGCCCTGCACCAGGTTCGTGCTTCTCGAGATCCTGCTCGTCACCCATGGCTGAAGACACCTCCTCGATGTCCGGCGCGTCATCCAACGAGATGTGGGGAGGACGCTTCGCCCGCGGCCCGGCCGCGATCATGGAAGAAATCAATGCATCCGTCGGCTTCGATCAACGGCTGGCGGCGCAGGATATCCGCGGCTCGCTGGCGCATGCGACCATGCTGCGAGATGTCGGGATCCTCGAGCCGGCGGCAGCGGACGCGATCTGCAACGGCCTAACGACCATCCTCGGTGAAATCGAGGCCGGCGCGTTCACGTTTTCGACGGCGCTCGAAGACGTGCACATGAACATCGAGGCGCGCCTTGCCGAATTGATCGGGCCGGAGGCCGGACGGCTTCATACGGCACGCTCACGGAACGACCAGGTGGCGACCGATTTCCGGCTCTGGATCCGCCAGACCATCGATGCGCTCGATGCCGGGCTGGCCGCACTTCAGTCCGCGCTGGTCGACAAGGCCGTTGCGCATGCTGACACGATTATGCCCGGCTACACGCATCTGCAGACCGCTCAGCCGGTCACTTTCGGCCACCACTGCCTCGCCTATGTCGAGATGATCGCGCGGGATCGCGGGCGCTTCGCCGATGCGCGGCGGCGGGTCAACCAGTGCCCCCTCGGCGCGGCCGCGCTCGCCGGCACCTCATTCCCGATCGACCGCGATGCGACGGCCAGGGCGCTCGACTTCGACGGACCGACGGCGAATTCGCTCGACAGCGTCGCCGACCGGGATTTCGTCCTCGAAGCGCTCGCGGCCGCGTCGATCACGGCGATGCACCTCAGCCGGCTCGCCGAGGAGATCGTGATCTGGGCCAGCGCCGAGTTCGGTTTCATCACGTTGAGCGATGCGTTCACGACCGGCTCGTCGATCATGCCGCAAAAGCGCAATCCAGACGCGGCCGAGCTCTCGCGGGCCAAGATCGGGCGGATCGCCGGTGCGTTTCAGAGCTTGCTGATGGTGATGAAAGGCCTGCCGCTCGCGTATTCGAAGGATATGCAGGAGGACAAGGAAGTCACCTTCGATGCGCTCGACAGCCTGGCGCTTGTTATCGCGGCGAGCGCGGGCATGATCCGAGATCTGGACGTCAACGCGGTGGCGATGCGTGAGAGCGCGGCGCGGGGGTATTCTACCGCGACAGACCTTGCGGACTGGCTCGTCAGGGCCGCCGGTGTGCCGTTTCGTGAGGCGCACCACATCACCGGGTCTGTCGTCGCGCGGGCGGAAGCAGCCGGGGTCCGTCTCGACGAGCTGCCGCTTGCGGAGATGCAGGCCGTCGACCCGAGGATCACGGCGGATGTCGCCAGCGTTCTCTCGGTGGATGCCTCAGTCGCGAGCCGCACAAGCCATGGTGGCACTGCGCCACAGAACGTCCGCAAAATGGCAGCGGACTGGCGCGGGCGTTTGGACAACGGGTCGGCATCGGGCTAGGGGAGAGGCTGAAAGGCCGTCGCCATCGTGGCGTGCCGGCTGGCCGGGATTCACCGGCGGTGGCTGCGTGCCGGAGGACGTGTGCGATGCTCAGGCTGTTCACACAAATTGCCACGATGCTTGCGCTCGCCCTCGGCTTGGCCGCTTGCGGTGTCAAAGGGCCTCTCGAGAACCCGACAGCGCCCGCTGCACAGACGCCGGGTCAAAACGAGATCATCGAAGGCGATACGACCGAGGAGGAGCCCCGTCGGCGGATCATTCTCGATGGTCTGCTGGAGTAGCGACCCCCGCTATCCCGTCTGTCTTGGACGACAAATCGAACGAACGCGCGGATGAGGTGGCAACTGACGTCGCCAAAGTGGTCGTACGACGGTGCTTGAACGTCGCGCCTGACGTTGCGCCGAGAGGGTTGCGGACGCGCGCAGCCTGCCGCATGGCTCCGGTACTTCTCAGCCGGGCACCCAGACCATGCACCACTTCACTTATCGCGACAGCGTTCTTCATGCGGAAGACGTGGCGATCCCGATGATTGCGGACGCCGTTGGTACGCCATTCTACTGCTACTCGACGGCGACGCTCGAGCGACACTATCGGGTCTTCGCGGAGGCGTTTGCGGACCTGTCGCCACTCATCTGCTTCGCGATCAAAGCGAACTCCAACCAGGCAGTCCTCGCGACGCTCGCTCGCCTCGGTGCCGGCATGGATGTCGTCTCGGAAGGCGAACTGCGTCGCGCGCTTGCGGCCGGGGTGCCGGGCGACCGCATCATCTTCGCCGGCGTCGGGAAAACACGTGACGAAATGGCGTTCGCGCTCGATGCGCGGATCAAATGCTTCAACGTCGAGAGCGCAGCCGAACTCGAAGCGCTTGCCGACGTCGCGCAGGCGAAGGGGCAGACTGCGCATGTGGCAATCCGTGTGAACCCGGACGTCGATCCCCGCACGCACGCGAAGATCTCTACGGGGCAGGCGGAGACAAAATTCGGGGTGCCGTTTGCCGAAGCGCTCGGCGTGTACGCCCGCGCCCGCACCCTCGATGGGATCGTCGCAGACGGCGTCCATATGCACATCGGCAGCCAGATCACTGATCTCGCCCCGTTCGAACGTGCATTTCAGCGGATGGCAGAGCTGGTCGACCTGTTGCGGACGGAGGGCACCGACATCCGGCATGTCGACCTCGGCGGCGGGCTCGGTGTGCCGTATCGCGGGGCGAATGATATTCCTCCCCATCCGGATGAATATGCACGCGTGGTGCGCGAGACGCTCGGTGATCGGAATTTGGAGATCGCCTTCGAGCCGGGGCGCATGATTGCTGCAAATGCGGGGATCCTCGTGACCCGGGTCGTGCGGGTAAAATCTCCTGCGGGCACCGGCGATGCCCGTGAGAGCGCGGCCGCCAACGACAACCCGACGACGGGAAAGCATTTCGCGATTGTCGATGCGGCGATGAACGATCTTATTCGCCCGACGCTTTATGAGGCGCACCACGACATCTGGCCGGTGACCAAACCTGGCACGCAATCCGCGGGACACACGGCAGAGCCGACCTATGATGTTGTCGGGCCGGTTTGCGAAACAGGAGATTATCTCGCGCTCGGGCGCAGGCTGCCGGAGGTTAAAGAAGGCGATGCGCTCGCGGTCATGACAACCGGCGCGTACGGGGCCGTGCAGTCCGGAACCTACAACACGCGGCTCCTCGTGCCGGAAGTGCTCGTCAGCGGGTCGGCGTATGCCGTCGTGCGGCCGCGCCAGAGTTACGATGACCTGATCGGGCTCGACCGTATGGCACCGTGGCTTTCGTCTGAAGCTCCGGTGGCCTCCATGTCGCCCTGAGTTCACTCGGCCGCGATGCGGATTTCGTCTCCCTCCACCTCGGGCTCGTCATCGATCATTTCGGCGGGAAAACCCGGCGCGCGCACCTCGATCCCGGCCTGATCCTCGAGGCGGCGGATGATGTTTGGCGACCACTCACGCCCGCCGTATCGGGTCTGACCATCGAGAAAGATATCGCGCAGCAGCGGTGCTACCTCGAGCGCGACGCCCGCCCTTTCCGCAACCGAGTTGAAGAGCGAGATGTCCTTTACCACGAGATCCATCGTGAAATTAATATCCCGACTGCCGTTAAGGATCACCTGACTTTCCGTCTCGTGAACGAACGAGTTGCCGGAGGAAATGCGGATTGCTTCGAACGCGGTGTTCAGGTCGAGCCCGGCACTCTTGCAGGTCGCCAAAGCCTCGCAACAGGAGACGAGGTTCGCGGTGGCGAGGTAGTTGGTGACGACCTTCAAAACGGATGCGGTGCCGAGCGGGCCGGTGTGGAGGATGCGTCGGCCCATCTGTTTGAGGGCGGGCAGCGCTTTCTCGAACGCCGCACGCTCGCAGCCGGCGAAAATGGAAATGTTGCCGGTCGCAGCGCGGTGACATCCGCCGCTCACCGGGCAATCGATCGGCAGGCCTCCGCGCTCCGTGACATAGGCGCCGAGACGTTTAATCTCCGCTTCGTCGGTTGTGCTCATCTCGGCCCAGATCGTGCCGGGTGTCAGGCCTG
>JBCBJG010000131.1:0-8720 GCA_038523655.1 Pseudomonadota bacterium
CCATCGACGCGACGAGCGTCTGTTGGCGTTCGCCGGCCTCTGGGAAACGTGGCTGATCCCAGCTTGGGTGAAGGACCCGGCGGCGTTCACCACCCTCATCAATGCCCGCAGCGAAACGATTTTCGAGAAACCTTCCTTCCGCGGCGCGATCAAGTATCGCCGCTGCCTCGTCCCCGCTGACGGATTCTACGAATGGACCGGTAAGCGGGGGCAGAAAACGCCACATTTCATCCATCGACGCGACGAGCGTCTGTTGGCGTTCGCCGGCCTCTGGGAAACGTGGCTGGGCGCCGATGGCAGCGAGATCGACTCCATGGCGATCCTGACCACCGAAGCGAACGGCGTCATGACAACGATCCATGACCGCATGCCGGTCATTCTCGGCGAAGAGGATTATTCGACCTGGCTCGGCGAAGGCACCGACGACGCGTCCGAAGTCGACAAGCGCAACGCGCTGACCCAGTTGATGCAGCCCGCCCCGGATGACCTGCTCGTCATCAGCCCTGTCACCTGGTCTCTTGCGCACACAGGTCGAGGGAAGAAAAAGCCTGAGACGCCCACGAGCGTCGCCGACACCGCTGCGGCGGAACCGAGCCAGAAGAGCCTATTCTGACCGCCTTCACGACAACGGCGCTTCCGGCATTTAGCCTGCAGGCTTGCCCAGCATCACTACCCGGCAGCATCCAACGGATCGATAACCTTCCCGAGCTGCGTCGTCGCCCCCGGCGCGTAGCCAAGCCGCTCGTAGAACGCGATCGCCGCCGCATTATCGTCTCGCACGAGCAGGTTCATCTTCCAGACCCCGCGCGAGCGACACCACGCCTCGGCGGCACGCATCAACGCGCGGCCCCATCCCGCGCTCTGATGCTCCGGCGCGATCGCGACGTAGTAGGCCGCACCGCGATGCCCGTCGTGGCCGACCATCACCGCCGCCGCGAGTGCGCCATCGATCTCCCCGACCAGCACATCCGCATTCTCGCTGGCGCGGGCAAATGCAATGTCACGCTGCGGATCATTCCAGGGCCGGGTCAGCCCACAGCGCTCCCAAAGCGCAATCACCGCAGCCTGCTCGTCGTCGCGCATCGCCCGCAGGGGGAGATCACGGCGAGTCATACGACCTTGCCGGGATTGAGAATGTTCTTCGGGTCGAACGTGGCTTTTACACTCCGCATCAGGGCAAGCTCGACGGGATCTTTGATCTCCGCCATGAGATGCCGCTTCATCCGTCCGATCCCGTGCTCCGCGCTGATCGTGCCGCCGAACGCATGCACGACCTCGTTGACGACCCCGCAGACCTCGTCCCACCGGGCAATGAAGGCATCGCGCGCCATGTCGACCGGTTGCAGGATGTTGTAGTGGATGTTGCCGTCTCCGAAGTGCCCGAACGGCACTGGCCGACAGCCCGGAACGAGCGCTGCCATGCGCCGATCCGCTTCGGTGATGAACGCCGGCACATCTGCGACCGGCACCGCGACATCGTTTTTAATACTGCCCCCTTCGCGGCTCTGCACATCGGACATCCCTTCCCGTATATCCCAGAGCGCCTGTTCCTGCGGCCCCGACGCAGCGAGCGTGCCGTCTGTGGCAATACCGTCGGCGAGCGTCGTCTCGAGCACCTGAAGCAGCATCGCCTCGGCTGCGCCCGCCTGTGAAGTGTCGCGAAGATCATTTCCCGGCGCAGGCGACGCGCCGCCTGCCTGCCCGTGCGAGACCTCAATCATCGCGTACCAGGGGTGAGCGCTCGCGAGCGGATCGCGCGCGTCATCCATGTGCTTCAGAACAAGGTCGACGCCGATCCGCGGCAGCAGTTCGAACCGGGTGAGCCCGCTGCCGAATGCGCTCCGGGCCCGCCCGTAGAGCTGCGCAACCGCATCGAGCTGTTCGAGCCCGACGAACGCACTCACTTTTTCTCCCGGCGACGGGAACAGGCGCAGCACCGCGGCCGTGATCACCCCGAGCGTACCCTCCGACCCGATGAACAGATCGCGCAGATCATACCCGGTATTATCCTTGCGCAGTGCCCGCAGCCCGTTCCAGACGCGCCCATCCGCCAGCACAACCTCGAGCCCGAGGCACAGATCGCGCGCGTTGCCGTATGCGAGCACCTGCATCCCGCCGGCATTGGTCGCGAGATTACCGCCGATTTGGCACGTCCCTTCCGACGCAAGCGAGAGGGGGAATATATGCCCAACACCCTCGGCTGCTTCCTGGACGGCACGCAGCGTCACTCCCGCCTCTGCGGTCAGCGTGCCGCCGACACGGTCGACCGAGCGGATGGCATCCAGACGCGACAGACTGAGTATGATTTCCCGCCCGTGCTCGAAGGGGATTTGCCCCCCGACCAATCCGGTATTGCCACCTTGCGGGACAATCGGGGTGCCCGTCTCGCTTGCAAGCGCCAGGACGGCGGAGACTTCGGCGACACTGCCCGGGCGGACCACCGCGCGGGTCGCACCGGTGTACAGACCGCGCCGTTCAACGAGGTGCCCGGCGATATCCCCCGCATCGCACAGGACATGACGCGCGCCGACGATCGCTGCGAAACGCGCCAGCAGGCTGTCTTCGGCAGCCTCACTCGCACCCTTTCCCGCACTCGCGTCCTCACCCGTCGAAGAGCGATCGCGCCGTTCCTGTCCGGCCATCATTCTTCTCCCTCGGCGACATCGCGCGGCGCAGCCGCACGGCGCAATCGATCCCGCAGCGCCACCCCGATCCCGTTTCCCGGTATCGGCATGACAGCGATGCCGGAGATATCCTCTTTGTCGAGCGCGTGGAGGCAGGTGAAAAGCCGCGCTGCCGCCTCCGTCAGATCACCACGAACGCTGAGATTTCGGACCGGACCCAACGACGCCGGCAGATCCGGCCCAAAGGCGAGCAAACCCTCGCCTGAGCGTACCTCCTGCACATCGAGCCTCACGGGAACGCGCGGAGCGTAATGGCTGGCGAGCTGACCAGGCGCGACCGGTCGTTCCATGGCATCGCTGCCGCCGGTCGATGGCCGCACGTCCGCCGCGCCCTCCACTCCCTGCATGTCGGCTTGTGTCTCGACGGGGGTCCCGAGCACGTCGGCGAGCATCTCCGCCGTCACCGTTCCCGGACGAAGAATGATGGGCCTGTCGCGGGTTACATCGACGATCGTCGACTCGAGCCCCGACTCGGCCGCGCCACCGTCCAGCACCAGCACCTCGTCGGTCTCGGCAAACCCGTCACGCACATGCGCCGCAGTTGTCGGGCTAAGGCGCCCCGACGGATTGGCACTCGGTGCTGCTACCGGACAGCCTGCTGCGGTGAGTAGCGCGCGCGCCACCGGATGTGCCGGCACGCGAACCGCACAGGTGGCAAGCCCGGCCGTCGCAAGCAGGCTCAGTTCTGCGTCAGGCCGCGCCGGGAGCACGAGCGTGAGCGGCCCTGGCCAGAACGCCGCGGCCAATGTGCGCGCTGCAGCGTTCATCTCGACGATCGCATCGACCGCGTCCTCCCGCGCGACGTGCACGATCAGCGGGTTGAACGCCGGGCGTCCTTTCGTTGCGTAGATTCGCGCGACCGCAGCGTCGCTCCGGGCGTCCGCACCGAGGCCGTAGACCGTCTCTGTCGGAAACGCGACGAGCCCACCCTGCTGCAGACGCGCGGCCGCTGCACGGATCTCCACCGCCGCAACCGACCCGACATCGCCCAACGCCAAGCCCTCCGCCAGGCCCTCCGCCACGGCGTCGGAAAATGGAACTTCCGCCGTATCCAGGTGCTCAGTCACCGATAAAACCACCAATGCCAACGCGTTGTATCACATACCGCCGCCGCACCGATCGACCGTCCAGCGGGCGCATATGAGGCACCATGCCCCAACGCCGTATGGGTGGGCGGCGTGTGCGGCGGTTCCACGTAGGTAGGACTTTACGTTATCGTCATCTACTCGGCCTGACGGCAATTCCCAATCCGCGCCAGGCAGGCCGTTGCCGACGCTCTTTATCGCAGGAACCCCATGATGACCTACGCAGCCCCCATCGACGACATCATGCGCACCCTCAATTCCGCCGGCGAGTTTTCCAGCCGCGCGGAAGCCGGCATGCTCGGCGATGTGGACTCAGACCTCGCCCGCGCCGTGATCGAGGAGGCGGGTAAGTTCGCGTCGGAAGAACTCGACCCACTGAACGAAGTCGGCGACCGGGTCGGCATGAAACTCAACGACGGCGTCGTCACCTCGCCTGACGGCTGGCGGGACGTTTACGAGCGATGGGCTGCCGGCGGATGGGCCGCGCTTCCCTGCCCGGAAGATGCCGGCGGGCAAAACCTCCCCTCGCTGATCGCAACGGTCTGCAACGAAATCTGGCACTCCGCGAACATGGCCTTCGCGCTCGGCCCATTGCTCACGCAGGGCGCCGTCGATGCGCTGCACGTGAAGGGCGATGATTTCATGAAATCGGTCATCCTGCCGAAACTCGTCTCCGGCGAGTGGTCCGGCACGATGAACCTGACCGAGCCGCAGGCCGGCTCCGACCTTAATCTCCTTCGCACCCGCGCCGAACCGCAGGACGACGGCAGCTATCTGATCACGGGCACCAAAATCTACATCAGCTACGGTGAGCATGATCTGACGGACAACATCATGCACCTCGTGCTCGCCCGCCTGCCCGATGCCCCCGCCGGCACGCGCGGCATTTCGATCTTTCTCGTCCCCAAGTTTCTCGTGAACGAAGACGGCAGCCTCGGCGCGCGCAACGACGTCGTCTGCACCGGCCTCGAGCACAAGCTCGGCATCCACGCGAGCCCGACCTGCACGATGACGTTCGGAGAAAAAGGCGGCGCGCGCGGCTATCTGATCGGAGAGGAGAATAAAGGCCTGCAGATCATGTTCATCATGATGAACGCGGCCAGGCTCGGCGTCGCGGGCGAAGGCGTCGCGATCGCCGAGCGCTCCTATCAGCAGGCGCTCGGCTACGCGCTGGATCGGGTGCAAGGCGTTGACGCCACCGACCCGCAGGCGGGTGCGGTCACGATCGTGCACCATCCGGACGTCCAGCGGATGCTGCTGCGGATGAAGGCACTCACCGGCGCCGCCCGCGCAATTACCTATGCGACGGCTGGTGCCATCGACCAGTCCCGCCGCGCGGAAAGCGAAGCGGATCGCGCCGCTGGGAACCGCCTCGCGGCCTTGCTTACCCCTGTCGGCAAAGCTTTCGGCACAGACATCGGTGTGGAGGTCTCTTCCATTGGCATTCAGGTCCACGGCGGCATGGGCTTCATCGAGGATACCGGCGCGGCGCAGAACTACCGCGATGCCCGGATCGCGACGATCTACGAAGGCACCAACGGCATTCAGGCGATCGACCTTGTCACGCGCAAACTGCCCGAACAGGGCGGCATGCACGTCGCCGGGTACATCGCCACGCTGCGCCGCACCGTGGAAGAGGTCGCGACCCTCAACGCGCCAGATTTCGGCAAGACGGCACGGCGGCTCGAAGACGCGCTCGATGCCCTCGAGACATCGACGACGTGGCTGCTCGATACGCTGAAGGACAACCCGGCCGCCGCACTTGCCGGTGCCACGCCGTATCTCCGCCTGTTCGGGCTCACGGCCGGGGGCGTTTATCTCGCACGCGGCGCGCTCGATGCCCGTAGCGCATCCGAACCGGATGCCGATGCCGCGACGCAACTTGCCCGGTTCTTTGCCGAGAACCTTGTCGTCGAGGCGGAATCGTTGTCGCAGGTCGTCACGAAAGGCGCAGGATCGCTCGATGCCGCCGCCAAGGCGGTGCTCGTGGCCTGAGCAAGACGCAATCCGCGCACCTGCCCCGTCGTCGCCAGCGAACGAGCAAGCCCATGACCATCGACGTCGTCCACGAAGCCGGCATTCAAACGCTGCGGTTCAATCGACCGGACAAGAAGAATGCGATCACCAGCGAGATGTACGACGCCCTGACCGGCGCGCTGCGCGCGGGCGATCAGAGTGACGAGGTGGCCGTCCATCTCCTCACCGGCGCGCCCGGTATCTTCACCGCTGGCAACGACATCTCGGAATTTATGAAGTTCGCCAACGAAGGCGGCCTCGGCCAGTCCGTCCTCTCCTTTCTCGCGGCGCTTGCGGGAGCGGAAAAACCGATCGTCGCGGCCGTCGATGGCCTAGCGGTCGGCGTCGGCGCGACGCTGCTGTTTCACTGCGATCTCGTCTACGCGACGGCGCGCTCATCGTTCAGCACCCCGTTCCTCGACCTTGGCCTGGTGCCGGAAGCCGCCTCGAGCCTGCTGTTCCCGCGGGTAATGGGTCATCAGCGTGCCTTCGAGATGCTTTGCCTCGGCTCGCGCTTCAGCGCTGAGCGCGCGGTCGCCGCAGGCTTCGTCAACGAGATCGTCGACCCGGACGGGCTCGAAGCCTATGCCCGCCAGGCTGCCTTACAACTAGCCACGAAACCGCCGGAAGCGCTTGCTATGGCCCGCAAACTCGTGCGCGGCGACACCGCCGACATCAGCGCACGGATCGAGGAAGAGGCGGTGATGTTCGCGGACCGGCTGCGCTCGAACGAGGCCCGCGAGGCATTTACGGCGTTTCTCGAAAAACGACCTGCGAGCTTTCAAAAGCCGCGCTCCTGATCGCGTTCGGTGCCCGACCAACGCAGACCGGCCGCGGCGAGCGCCGCGCGGCAACGAGCCGACGATTAACGGGGACCGCGATGACGACCAACAATCCGAGTACTCGTTCAGTACTCGCCCGGCTGGGCACCGCCGTGGCGCTTTGTATCGCGGCAATCACACTGAGCGACACGCGGTCCGACGCCGGTATGCTCGATAAACTGCTGCGCGGCGCAGGCGATCTTGCCGAGAGCGGCGCAAAGCGTGGCCCGCTGGCCGACGCCGACCTGCCAACGAGCCTCACGCGGAGCTTCGCAGCCCTGCCCGAACCCGAGCGCGCACGCACGCTGATCGCGACAACTACGCCCGAGGGGCATGTCCGCCTCACGAACGCCGATGGGACGGCGGTGACGGCTGGCGCCGAAAGCGAAATTGGCGCGGCACTCACGTACCTGCTGCCGCAGGCGAGCGAAAAGGCGCGCGGGGCTGTCGCGATCCACATGCAGGCCGGCGATGCGTTCGCGCATCGCGAAGCCTTGGCTCTGCTTCCTGAAGATGCCCGCATCACCCTCGTCGGCGAAGATGGCAATACCCACCGGTTGATCGAACGACCCGCACGCCCTCGCAGCGTGGACGCGGCGGCCGAGCCGCTCCGACTGCGCTTGGGCGACCGGTTGATCGTCGCGGCACACACCCCGAAGGACCTGCGGGAGGTGGCCTGGCAGGCACGGCGCGCATTCAACCCGGCCAACATCCGCCTGCTTTCATTCGACGACGACGCGGCGCGTCGGCTGCCAAGCGTGAGGGTCGGCGATGGCCGGCTGCCGGTCGAGCCGGTCAATCCGTTCGGGCTCGTCGACGATATGCGGAGCCTTCGCGGCCAGACGGTCGTGATCTCCGGCGAAATCACCGATGACCTGCTGGCATTCACCGCGCGCGGCTCGGCCCGGCAGACCGTCTCCCTCACCGATTTGCGGACGGCCGCGCGGCGGGACGACGTGAATCTGGTGGTGCTCGCCGCGGACACTCCGCGCCAGCCGGGCACGCGAAACCTCGTCTGGCAGCGTGCAGCACTCGACGGCATCGACGAAGCCACTGCCGCGGCCTCGCTCGGGGATTTCTGGTCTGCGCTCGCCGGCCCCCGCGGCGCGCTCGAACTGTCGATCGACCGCAGTGCGGTTGGCGACACCCGGCAAAACCATCACGTCCGCCTCACCGCCCGAACCGTCAACGACGCGCCTCTTTCGGTGACCGATGAGGGTGGCTCCTTCCTCCAGCTCACCGAGCGGTTCGTGACGGAGCTCGTATCGACCGCAGCCGGCGAGATCGTCACGCGCGGCATCGACGCGACGATGCGAAGCGAAGCCTATGATCGCGAGCTGGCCCGCCGCCTCGTCCCTGGCATCCCGTCGGATATCCAGATCATCTATCTGCTCGCGGGCATCGCCGGCTTGATCGGCCTGCCGACGGTCACACGCTGGTGGCGTCGCCTGTGGCCGCTTGCCCCATCGCCGACGTTCGCGTCAACGCTCGGCTATCTCGCCAACCGGCTGCTGCGTGCGGTCCTGTTCTGGCCGTTGTTTCTGCCGCTTGCCGGCATCTTCGCCGGGCCGTACCAGCTCATCGCACGGCCGTTTGAGGTGCTCACGCTGCCGTTCGTTCTGCTCTGGCGGCGTCTGCGGCCCGCCTGACCACACACGCCCACGACCCATCCGACGTTGCGAGGCCTGCCGATGTCGACGCTCTTCCTCACCCACCCTGCATTTCTCGATCACAACAACGGCGCCGGACATCCCGAGCGACCCGAGCGCCTCGAGACCATCGCCAAGGTAGTGGCGCATGAGGACTTCGCCGGCCTCGTCCACGCCGAACCCGAGCCTGCCGACGAAGCGGTGATCGAACTCGCACACCCACGCAGCTACATCGACACGCTGAAAGAGGCGCGCCCCGAAACCGGCATTCGCCAGCTCGACCCGGATACCGCCATGGTGCCGGGAACGTGGAACGCTGCCCTGCGCGCCGTCGGGGCCGGCCTCCATGCCGTCGACGCAGTGATGGCCGGCGACGCCCGCAACGCGTTTTGCGCGGTCCGGCCGTGCGGGCACCATGCAGAGCGCGCCCGGGCGATGGGCTTTTGCTTGTTTGCCAACGTCGCG
>JBCBJG010000132.1:0-8706 GCA_038523655.1 Pseudomonadota bacterium
AGATGTGCTGCGACCAACCGGTCGATCGTCTCGCGTTCCGCCGCCATGGCCCGCCGCTCACGCTCGCTGATCGTGGTCGCGATTTCGCTCAGCATGTCGGCGGTACCGGGTGCGAGCCCGTCCGGCCCGAGCTTGTAGGCGGAGATCAGTGCGCGGTGGACGATCAGATCGGCATAGCGGCGGATTGGGGAGGTAAAATGCGCATAGCGGCGCAGGTTCAGCCCGAAGTGGCCGAGGTTCTCCGGCGCGTAGACCGCCTGCGACTGCGCCCGCAGGATCACTTCGTTCACCAGTTGATCATGCGGTGAGCCCTTCACCTGCGCGAGAATACGATTGAAATGCCCCGGCCGCAGGCTGCCACCCTTCGGCACGTTGATTTCGAGCGTTTCGAGAAAATCACGCAGCGCCTCGAGTTTTTCAGGCGCCGGCGGCTCGTGCACTCGAAAGACCAGCGGTGAGCGCCGCGCCTCGAGCGCTTCCGCGGCGGCGACGTTCGCCTGGATCATAAACTCCTCGATCAGGCGATGCGCCTCGAGCCGCGGGGGGACCGAAATACCGGCGACCCGCCCATCCTCGCCGATCGTGATCCGTCGCTCCGGCAAATCGAGATCCAGCGGTGCACGCGTGTCCCGCGCCCCGGCGAGCGTTCGGTAGGCTGACCAGAGCGGGCGCAGGATGTCGTCGAGCAGCGGCGCGGTATCAGCGTCGGGTTCCCCATCGATTGCCGACTGTGCCTGTTGATAGGAAAGACGCGCGCGGCTCCGCATCACCCCGCGCAGCACGCGGAAGCTGCGCCGCTTGCCGGTCGCGTCGAACACCATCCGCATGGCGAGGCAGGGCCGCTCGACGTCCGCGCGCAATGAGCAGAGATCGTTCGATATTTTCTCCGGCAGCATCGGAACCACGCGATCCGGAAAATAAACGGAGTTCGCGCGTTCGAGCGCCGCCCGATCTAACGCGGTGTCCGGGCGCACGTAATGCGCCACATCGGCGATCGCGACGGTCACAACCCATCCGCCGGGGTTCGCGGCATCATCATCCGAGCGTGCATGGACCGCGTCGTCATGGTCGCGCGCATCTGCCGGATCGATCGTGAGGAGAGGAATATCGCGCAGGTCATCGCGCGCCGAGAGATCGAGCGGGGGAAGTTCGTCGAGCGCTGCGATCACGGCCGGCGAAAACGTCTCGGGGATCCCGTGGGCATGCACGGCGATCAGGCTGATTTGGCGCTGGTCGTCCGGATTGCCGAGCACGGTGGCGACCCGGGCGCGCGGCGGGCCGAGGCGGCGATTACCCGTCAACGTGAAACGGACAAGATCGCCGTCGCGGGCCTCATCTTGGTCGGCCTTGGCCACAAGGAACGTTTTGAGATTGCGGCGATCGATCGGCTCGATGAACCCGGCATCGCGAGACCGGTCATCCGACGCGGTCCGGAACACACCAAGGAGCTGGCGGTCATCGCGCGGGAGTTTCTTGATGATTTCCGCCGTGAACGCATACCCGCCCGGGTCCGGCTCACTGATCGGCGTGAGCCGAGCAAGGACCCGATCCCCGATGCCGGCCGGGCTCTCGCCGCGACGCGGGCCATCCACGATCACCCCCTGCGGCGTGACACCTTCGCCATCGTCGCCTCGCGCCGGGCGGCAGACATATTCTCCATCATCGTCCTGCGCGACGATCTCGAGCACGGTCACAGGGGGCAGTGTGCCGGTGCCGCGCATATGGCGTCGGTTGCCGGCGATCAGACCCTCATCGGCTAGCTCTCTGATCAGAGCCTTCAGTGCGATCTTGTCCGCTCCGCGGATACCGAAAGCGCGTGCGATTTCCCGCTTGCCGACCTTGGTTTCTGAGGTGCGGATGAATTCGAGGATGGCGTCACGGTCGGGGAGGGGAGGGGCCGCATCGCTGCCCTTTTTTCCCCGTGACGTGCCGCGTGGTGCGCCCGATTTGCCGGATTTGTTTCCCGGTGAAGAGGCGTCGCTGCGCGCAGCCGTCCGGGCGCGACGGGTACGCCGGGTTCCGGCCCGCTCATCCCCACTCATCGGTGCGTCATTCGGCGGGTGCCGCGGACGACGTCACATCTTCGCGTTCATCAGAGCTGGCCGTGCCTGCCTTCTTCGCCGGTGCCTTCTTTGGTTTGGCAGCCGCTGTCTTTTTCGTGCCGGATTTCGCAGCCGCTGACTTCGACGCCGCCGGTTTCTTCGCAGGTGCTTTCTTCTTGGCCGCGGGCTTTTTGGCGGCAGCTTTTTTTGCCGGCTTCTTCTTCGTCGCCGCGGCTCCTTTAGCATCCACAAGCGCGACGGCTTCTTCCAGCGTCAGCTCGTCGATCGGTCGATCTTTCGGGATCGTGGCGTTGATTTTACCGTGCTTCACGTACGGGCCGTACCGCCCTTCGTAGACGTCGAGTTTTTCTCCCGTCTCCGGGTGTGTCCCGAGACTTTTCTTCGGCGCCGGCTGCCCGCGTCGCCGTCCGCCGCCGGCCGCCTTCTCGGCGATGAGCGCGACCGCACGGTTGATACCGACGGTAAACACCTCCTCCGGGCTGTCGAGGTTGGCATACATGCCATCGTGCAGCACGAACGGACCGTACCGACCGATCCCGGCGGTGATTGGTTTCTTCGTCTCCGGGTGCACACCGACATCGCGCGGCAGGCTCAGAAGCTGCAGCGCTTTCTCCAGATCGACATCCTCGACATTCGTGCCCTTCGGCAGCGAGGAGCGCTTCGGCTTTTCCTTCTCTACCGGTTCGCCGAGCTGGACGTATGGACCAAATCGCCCGGTGCGCAGCGTCACGTCGAGACCGGTCTCGGGGTCCTGCCCGAGCACTTTACCTTCCGGGCTGATCTGCGCGGCCGCTCCGTCTGCGCTGTCCGAGAACTGGCGCGTGAACCTGCACTCCGGATAGTTCGAGCACCCGATGAAGGCGCCGAACCGGCCAACCTTGAGGCTGAGTTGTCCCGTGTCGCAGGCCTGGCATTTGCGCGGGTCGGTACCGTCCTCGCGCTCCGGGAACACGTGTGGCGCCAGCAACTCGTTGAGCGCGTCGAGCACCTCCGAGACGCGCAGTTCCTGGACTTCCCCGATCTGCGCGGAAAAATCGCTCCAGAACTCGCGCAGCACCGCCTGCCAGTCGAGCTTGTTGTCCGAGATCTGGTCGAGCTTGGTCTCCAGATCGGCCGTGAAATCGTACTGGACGTACTTCGCAAAAAAACCCTTCAGGAACCCGGTGACCAGCCGACCCTTGTCCTGCGGGGTGATCATCCGCTTGTCGATGACGACGTAATCACGGTCCCGCAACGTGGCGATCGTGGAGGCGTAGGTCGACGGCCGGCCGATGCCGAGCTCTTCCATCTTCTTCACGAGCGACGCTTCGCTGTAGCGTGATGGCGGCTTCGTGAACTGTTGGCGGGCGGGCACAGGACCGCTCTCGAGGTCATCGGTTTTCGTCGCGATCCGTTGGTCGAGCGAAAGCGCCTTGCCCTTCTCCAGCGGTGGCAGCTCGGTGGACGCCGCCGCTGCCTCGTCACCCTCTTCACTCCCGGCGTCCTTTTTCTCCGCGGGTCTCGCACCCGAGCCGTAGACCTTGCGGTAGCCGTCGAAGGTGATGATCGACCCGGTCGCCTTCAGCCGATACGCCACGCCGTCACCGCCCGTCACATCGATTTGCGCCGACGTCAGATCGCTCAGCGAATCTGCCATCTGGCTGGCGATCGTGCGCTGCCAGATCAGCTCGTAGAGTCTCAGCCCATCCGCATCGAGGGCATGCGCGACGTCCGCCGGTCTGCGGTCGAGCGATGTCGGGCGTACCGCCTCGTGCGCTTCCTGCGCGTTCTTCGCTTTGGTCGCATAGGATCGTGCCGAGCTCGGCAGATAGCGATCGCCGTACAGCTTGTTGATCACCTTGCGGCACTGCTCGATCGCTTCCGGAATGATCTGGACAGCGTCCGTCCGCATGTAGGTGATGAGACCCACCGTCTCACCGCCGATGTCGACACCCTCATACAGTTTCTGGGCGACCTGCATCGTGCGGCTGGCCGAGAACCCGAGCCGGCTCGAGGCCGCCTGCTGCAGAGTCGAGGTGCTGAATGGCGCGGAGGGTTTGCTTCGACGCTCCGAGCGGGTGATCTCGCTGATCGCAAAGGGTGAGCGCGCGGACAGGAGTGCTGCGCGGATCGGTGCGGCCTCCGCCTCCGTCTGGATCGTCAGCTTGTTAATCGCCTTGTCGCCGGCCTTGACCAGCGCCGCCTCGAACGCCTCGCTCTTTTCCGTCACCAGGTGCGCGACGATCGACCAGTATTCTTGCGGCTTGAACGCGTCGATTTCGTCTTCCCGATCACAGATCAGCCGGAGCGCGACCGACTGCACCCGCCCGGCCGAGCGCGAGCCCGGCAGCTTGCGCCACAAGACCGGAGAGAGATTAAAGCCGACGAGATAATCGAGCGCGCGCCGTGCCAGATACGCGTCGACCAGCGGGCGGTCGATCTCCCGCGGTTGCGCCATCGCATCAAGGATCGCCGACTTCGTGATCGAGTTGAAAGCGACGCGCAGGACTTCCTTGTCCTTCAGCGCCTTCTTCTGCTCGAACACGTCCATCAGGTGCCAGGCGATCGCCTCGCCCTCGCGGTCCGGGTCTGTGGCGAGCACAAGCCGATCCGCGCCTTTGACGTCACGCGTCAGCTCATTGAGCAACTTTTTCGCCTTGGCGTCCGCCTCCCAGACCATCGAGAAGTTGGCATCCGGATCGACCGAGCCGTTCTTCGACGGGAGATCGCGGACATGCCCGTAAGACGCCTTCACGATGAAGTCGCGACCGAGATATTTCTGGATCGTTTTGGCCTTCGCAGCCGATTCAACGATGACAACAGTGACCATCAAGCTCGCCTAAGAGAGTGTCTGGGGAGTGCGTTGGCCTGTGTAACGAGCATTATCGTGCTCGGCGACCGCCTCGAAAATGGGTGAAGGCCTATGGGCTGTCAAACGTCGACAACGCCGCTCCGGCCACTTTTGCCATCGAAGTCGCCCCTACACCTACGGTGTATAAAAAAGTGTCGCAGGCTGAGCGTTGTTGCGACCGACACAACCTTGGCGTACATTTACTATATGATACATCTTGGAATAGTGAGGTTCAGCGCGCTGCGATGCGGTGAACGAGGCCGAAATCTTTGGGGGTTCTTGGGATGCTGCATGACCCGGTCAGCATAAGTGACGACGCCGAAGAAAGCGGAACGCAGACACAACTTGCGGAAGGCATGCTCGCCCATCTCAGCGACATGATCCTCGAGCTGCAGCAATTGTCCCTGCGGATGGGGGCGGCCGACATCTCCAACCACTTGCAGCTCGCATACCTCGAGGCACTTCGCCTCCGGAAGACCGCGCTCGATCACGCGCAGCCCCATCTCGTTGCGCGCAAGCGTGGGTCAGCCGGCAATCATTGATCCGCGTGGCGCGCCTCAGCCGACATCGTATGGGGCCTCAGGCCGCAGCGAGACCTGCTGATCGCCATGCCGGTCGATCACGCCGTCGAGCGCAAGTTCGATGAGTGCGCTGCGCACCGCGGGGGTGGCGAGCCCGCTCGCACGACAGAGCGTGTCGACGTCGACCGGTCCCGTACCGAGAAGAGATCGCACTGTTTGCCGCGCCACGCCGGGGTCTGCCGATGTGGTCGCCGACGTCGGTTGCGATGCGGTGGAAAGGCCCGATGGCGTCGGGCGCGCCGGCTCAGATCCATCGCTGTCGTCGGCGCCAATTTCCTCCGGCGGCACCAACACATCCCCGACGCCCGCATCGCGCATTCCCCGCCCGGCAAGATGCGCCGCCATGCTCGCCCGCTCCGGGCCGACTTCGAGCACCGGTGTCAGCGCCTCGATCACGTCGCGCGCCGAGGTGACCAGCGTCGCCCCCTGCTGAAGCAGCGCATTCGTGCCTTCAGCGCGTGGGTCGAGCGGATGCCCCGGCACTGCGAAGACCTCACGGCCTTGCTCTCCTGCGAGGCGTGCGGTCACCAGCGTACCCGATCGCCGGGCCGCTTCGATCACGATCACCCCGGCCGCGACACCACTGACGATCCGGTTTCGACGGGGAAAGTCCCGCGCGCGCGGCGCATGCGTCAACGGCATTTCGCTGAGCACGAGGCCACGTGCGCCGATCGCCTGCTGCAGCCCGTCGTGCTCGGGCGGATAAACCGTGCCGAGCCCGCCGGCGACAACGGCGATGGTGCCGGTCTTGAGTGATGCCTCATGCGCGGCGGCATCGATGCCACGCGCCAACCCCGAGGCGACGACCCATCCTGCTTCCCCGAGCTCACGGGCGATCCGGTTGGCGATGGAGCGACCGGCAGCGGACGCGTCCCGCGAGCCGACAATGGCAACGATGGGCCGGGTGGCCAGCAACGCATCCCCAAGGGCGAAAAGAAAAGGCGGACGGTCGTGCGCATGCACCAGCCACGGAGGATAGCCGGCATCGCCTGGTGTGACGAACAGGGCCCCGGCGTCTCGCGCGGCGCTTAACTCGGCGTGTGCCGCCTCCCGCGGTATTAGCTCGATCGCGCGCCCACCGAAGCGTGCGCCCTGGTCGATTGCTGACAGAGCCTCAGCCGCAGATCCGTAAGTGTTCACAAGCTGCTGCAGCGTATTCGCGCCGACCCGCGGTGTGCGATACAACTGGAGCCAATCGATCTGCTGCGCCTCGGTCAATTGCGAGGTGATCGACGACTGATCGGTATCATCGCTTTTTGCCAATGCGTGGTTCCTCGCCTTTGCGCAGTCGGGCAATGTTGTCACGATGACGCAAGAATACCAAGCCAACCAGCGTCGTCACGGCAATGGCCAACGGAAGTGGACCAATAAACCATGCCGCTACAGCGACGATGACGCTGGCGCAGAGTGCCGCGAGTGAGGAGATGCGCCCGGTTGCGGCAACTGCGAGCCAGGCGGCCGCAAAAACGAGCGCGAGTGGCCACGCCCACGCGAGCAGCACCCCGATAAACGTCGCCACGCCCTTTCCACCGCGGAACCCCAACCACACCGGATAAAGGTGACCGAGAAAAGCGCCCATGCCGGCGAGCAGCAGCACGTAGCTGTAGCTCCGCCCGAACGCGCTCGCGAACGCGAGCCCCGGCTCCACCCCGGCGAGCATCGAGGTGATCGCAAAGCCGAAGATGGCGCCGAGCGTCCCTTTGAGCAGATCGCACACGAGCGTCGCGGCACCAAGTTTTCGCCCGCCGTGACGCAGCGCATTGGTCGCGCCGATGTTGCCGGATCCGGTCGCCCGCACATCGCCGAGACCCAGAGCGCGACTGAGCAACAGCCCGCTCGGGATCGAGCCGAAGGCATAGCCGACCAGAAACGGCACCAGGGTCGTCAACAGCGGGTCCATGACGCCTCCGATCCGCGATGTGCACCGGTCGAGCAACCGGTCCTGGACCCACCCGGTCTGGTCGCCCGCCGTCTACAGCGCATGAACCGTCCGCCCCGCAACAATCGTGCGCACGCATCGCCCTGTCAGCCGCGCTTCGTCGAACGCCGTATTTTTCGAGCGTGACTGAAGCTGATCCGGATCGACCACCCAAGGCACGTCGGGGTCGATCACAATCAGATCGGCCGGCGCACCCTGCGTGATGCATCCGGAGTCGAGCCCCAAAATCTCCGCGGGCCGAGACGTCATCGGGGCCAACACCTCCGCAAGCGTCAGCTCGTCGGCATGCACGAGGCGAAGGGCGGCGGCGAGCATCGTCTCGAGGCCGATCGCACCGTCGCTCGCCTCCTCGAAGGGGCGACGCTTGGCGTCGACGTCCTGCGGGTTGTGCGCGGAGACGATGACATCGATCGTGCCGCTTGCGATGCCTTCGATCATCGCACGGCGCTCGTCCTCGCTACGCAACGGCGGACGGAGTTTAAAGAATGTTCGGTACGGCCCGATGTCGTTCTCGTTGAGCGCAAGCGAGTTGATTGAGACGCCGCACGTCACCGGCAGCCCGCGTTTTTTCGCCCGACGCATCACCTTGAGGCTCGCCTCGCAGGAAATCAGCGCTGCGTGGTAGCGCCCGCGCGTCCATTCGACGAGGCGGACGTCGCGCTCCAGCATGATCGTCTCGGCAGCCGTATGCACGCCGGGCAACCCAAGACGGCTCGCCACGGGGCCCGCGTTCATCACACCGCTGCTCGCGAGGTCCGGGTCTTCGACGTGGTGGATCACGAGCGCATTGAAATCGCGCGTGTAGGTGAGGAGGCGCCGCATCACCATCGCGTTCGCGATACTCGTCATCCCGTTCGAGAAGGCGATCGCGCCGGCATCGAGCAGAAGGCCGATCTCCGCCATTTCCTTGCCGGCGAGGTTTTTCGTCAGTGCGGCCGTTGGCAACACGTGGACGAGTGCGGTATCGCGCGCGCGGCGCTGGATGAAGTCGACCAGCGAGACGTCGTCGATCACCGGCTCGGTATCGGGCGTCACGACCATCGTGGTCACGCCGCCGGCGGCTGCCGCACGGCTTGCCGTTGCCAGGGTCTCGCGGTGCTCGTCGCCTGGCTCACCCGTGGCGACCTGCATATCGATCAGCCCGGGCGCGAGGATTTTTCCTCCGCAGTCGATAACCTCGGCGCCGCGTGGCGCGTTGCGTCGCAGATGCTCGCCGACGTCGGCAATCACCCCGCCTTCGATCAGCAGTCCGCCGAGTTCGTCACGTCGGCTGGCGGGATCGACGATCCGCGC
>JBCBJG010000133.1:0-8640 GCA_038523655.1 Pseudomonadota bacterium
ATCCCGCGGGGTGATGGCGCGCACGGAGCGCGGGTGCATTATCTGTCTCCGAATACAGACCTGCTGGGCTGGGTTCTGGAGCGGGCGGGGGGTGCGCGGTTCCACGACGTGTTCGGCGCGCTGCTCTGGCAACCGCTTGGTGCGGCGCATTCTGCATCGATGACGGTCGACCATTATGGTGCCGCGCGTACGGCGGGAGGGTTGTCCGTGATGCCGGTTGATCTGGCTCGCGTCGGGCAACTCGTGTTGGCGGGTGGTGCGATCAATGGTCGGCAAATTGTTCCGGAAGCGTGGATCGCCGACCTGCGCGCCGAGCATGACCGTGCAGCGTGGCGTGCGGGCGATCTCGTGACACTGTTTCCGGAGGGAAATTATCGGAGCCAGTGGTACCAAAGCGGGCGACCATCCGGGGCGATCTGCGGGATCGGGATCCACGGGCAATGGCTGTGGGTCGACCCTGTGAACGAGGTTGTCGTGGTTCGCCTAGCAGCGCAGGCGGCGCCAGTTGACGAGCCGCTTGATCACACGCTCGTCGAGGCGTTCGAGGCGATTGCTTCCGCGCTGTGAAGATTATTCCTGCACAACCTCGGCATCGGCCGTCGTGCGGTGGTGCAATGCGGCGGCAAGCAGCGCCTGCGTGTAAGGGTGCTGCGGGTTCTCGAAGATATCCCGTCCGCTGCCCCGCTCGACCACCTCGCCCTGACGCATGACGATCACTTCGTTCGACAGTGCGCGAATGACCTTCAGGTCGTGGCTGATGAACAGGTAGGCAAGGTTGTGCCGCTTCTGCAGGGCGCGCAGCAGATCGACGATCTGCGATTGGACGGACATGTCGAGCGCGCTGGTCGGTTCGTCGAGCATGATGAAGTCAGGTTCGAGAACCATGGCGCGGGCGATCGCGATGCGCTGGCGCTGGCCGCCTGAAAATTCGTGCGGATAGCGATCCTGCTGTTCGGCAGTGAGCCCGACCTCTTCAAGCGCATGGGTCACGCGGGCGCGTCGTTCGTCGTAATCGAGATCGGGGTTCTGAATAATCAGACCCTCCTCGATGATCTGGCCGACCGACAGCCGCGGGCTCAACGAACCGTAGGGATCCTGGAAAACGACCTGCATCTTCTCGCGTAGCGGCCGCATCTCCGCGGAGGAAAATGCGTCGATGCGAACGCCTTTCCAGGAAATTGGACCTTCCGAGGAGATCAGCCGCAGGATCGCGAGGCCGAGCGTCGTCTTGCCCGAACCGGATTCGCCGACGACGCCGAGCGTCTGGCCGGCGCGCAACGCGAGCGACAGACCGTTGACCGCTTTCACGTGACCCGTTGTGCGACGCAGGAAGCCGGTCTTGATCGGGAACCAGACCTTCAGATCGTCGGTCTCGACGAGGATGTCCGCCTCCGGATCGGGCGGTGGTGGGTCGCCGCTCGGCTCGCTCTCGATGAGGTGGCGGGTGTATTCGTGCTCCGGCGCCTCGAAAATCTGCTCGGTTTCGCCGGTCTCGACGATCTCGCCGGTGTTCATCACGTAGACCCGGCCAGCCATTCGGCGGACGATGCCCAGATCATGCGTGATCAGCAGGATCGACATGCCGAACTCGTCCTTGAGCTCGTTCAGCAGTTCGAGGATCTGCGCCTGGATCGTGACGTCGAGCGCCGTCGTCGGCTCGTCGGCGACCAGCAGGTCAGGCTCATTCGCGAGCGCCATGGCGATCATCACGCGTTGGCGCTGACCGCCGGAGAGCTGATGCGGGTACGAGGTCAGGCGTTCTTCGGCGTCGCGGATGCCGACACGCCCAAGCAGGTAGAGGACGCGGGTGCGCACCGCATCATCGTCCAACCCGGAGTGCAGCCGGATCATTTCGCCGATCTGGCGTTCGATCGTGTGGAGCGGATTAAGCGACGTCATCGGCTCCTGAAAGATCATCGAGATCTTGTCGCCGCGGATTTCGCGCAGATGGGCTTCGCTCGCCTCGAGAAGATTTTCTCCGTCAAAATTGACCGTGCCGGAAGGAAAGCTTGCCGCGTCCGGCAAGAGCTGCATCAGCGCGAGGGCGGAAACCGTTTTCCCGGAACCCGATTCACCGACGATTGCGACGGTTTCTCCGCGCTCGATGTGGAAGGAAATGCCGCGAACCGCGTGGGTGACCGTCTCGCCCTGGGTAAAGTCGATCGCGAGATCGCTGACATCAACGAGGCGTTGATCCGCGTTCGGCGCAGCGCTTTTGGTTTGGGCGCCGCGCCTGCCGGTATCGGGTCTCGCCATGGCGGCGCCGGTATCGTCTTCGCGCATCATGCGTACGTCTTGCGCGGGTCGAGTGCGTCGCGAACCGCTTCGCCGGTGAAGACGAGCAATGCGAGCATTAGGAACACGGTCATGAACGCGGTGAGCACCAGCCAGGGAGCGTAGAGGTTGTTCTTGCCCTGGGCCAGAAGTTCACCGAGCGATGGGGAGCCAACGGGCAGGCCGAGGCCGAGAAAATCGAGTGCGGTGAGCGTGACGAGGGAGCCGGAGAGAATAAAGGGCATGAACGTCACAGTCGCGACCATCGCATTCGGCAGCAGGTGCTTTGTTATGATGCGGAAGTCGCTCAACCCGAGCGCGCGGGCCGCGCGGACATAGTCGAAATTCCGGCCACGCAGAAACTCCGCACGGACCACACCGACCAGACTGACCCAGGAAAAGAGCAGCAGCACGAACAGCAAAATCCAGAAGCCGGGCGGTACCAGCGAGGCGATGATCAGAAGGATGAAAAGCTGAGGCATCGATGTCCACAGCTCTATGAACCGCTGGAAATAAAGGTCCACGCGTCCACCGAAGTAGCCCTGCACAGCGCCTGCTGCGATCCCAATCACTGAGGAGAAGAGCGTGAGGATCAGGCCGAACACGGCGGAGATGCGGAAGCCGTAGATAACGCGTGCCAGCACATCACGGCTGTTGTCGTCGGTGCCGAGCCAGTTCCAGTTCCAGACCGTGCAGTTGATGTCGTCGACGCCGTTGGCGAACTGCTGACAGCGTTCCTGCTTGCTCAGTAGCCAGGATGGTTTCGACGGGGCGGGGCTCGGCGGCTCGCGGTTGATTGTACGATAATTGTAGCTGATCGGTGGCCAGACCATCCAACCGTTCTCGCTGATCTCCCGGTAGATTTCGGGGTCGCGGTAGTCCGTGGTCGCGAGGAAGCCGCCGAATTTTTCCTCCGGGTAATCGACGATGACGGGGAACAGCAGTTCGCCGCGGTAGGAGGCGATGATCGGGCGGTCGTTGGCGAGAAACTCGGCAAAGATGCTCGCGCCGAAAAGCGCGAGAAAGATCCAGAAGGAATAGTAGCCTCGGCGATTGGCGCGGAAAAGTTCGAGGCGGCGCTGGTTGATCGGGTTGCGGAGTTTATCGCGCCACCATGTCCGAAGACCGAAGAGCCCGCGCACCTTTGCGCCGAAGCCCGGAGCGTCTGCGGTCGCATCTGTGGCGCGGCCGGCCATATCGGGTGTCGTGTCGGGCGTGGTCATGGCTCAGACCTCCCGCGATTCAAAATCGATCCGCGGATCGATCAGCGTGTAGGTGAGGTCTGTCAGGAGCTGAACGACCAACCCGAAGAGAGAGAAAATATAGAGGTTCGCAAAGACGACCGGGTAATCGCGCTGGATCACGGACTCGAACGACAGGAGCCCCAGGCCATCGAGGCTGAAGATCGTCTCGATCAGCAGTGAGGAGCCGAAAAACGCGCCGAGGAACGCGCCCGGGAAACCGGCGATGACGATCAACATCGCGTTGCGGAAGACGTGGCCGTACAGCACGCGGCGCTCGCTTAGGCCCTTGGCGCGAGCGGTGATGACGTACTGCTTGCCAATCTCGTCGAGGAACGAGTTCTTCGTCAGGAACGTCAGCGTCGTGAAGGCGCCGACACCCATGGCGATCAGCGGCAGCGTCAGATGCCAGAAGTAGTCGAGGATGAAGGCGATCCACCCCATCTGATCGGCGTTGTCGGAGTGCAGTCCGCGCAGGGGAAACAGGTCGAAGAAACTGCCGCCCGCGAACAAGACGATCAGCAGAATACCGAGGACGAAGCTCGGTATCGCGTATCCCACCACGAGGACGGTACTGGTCCAGAGATCGAAGCGCTCACCGTCGTTCACGGCCTTGCGGATGCCGAGCGGGATCGAAATGACGTAGGTTAGCAGAGTGAGCCAGAGACCGAGTGAGATCGATACCGGGAGCTTTTCGACGATCAGGTCGATGACCGGCCGATCGCGGAAGTAGCTGTTGCCGAAGTCGAAGCGGAGATAATTCCACAGCATGAGCGCAAAGCGTTCGTGGACCGGTTTGTCGAAGCCGAACTGGCGCTCCAGCTCTTCCAGGAATTCCGGATCGAGGCCGCGCGCGCCCTGGTAGCGCGAGTTGATGCTGGTTTCGCCGCCCTGCGCCTGGGAGCCGCCGCTAAACTCACCCGTGTCGCTGCCGCCGATCCGTGAGGTCGCGTCGACGCTCGTGCCGCTGACTTGCGCGATGATCTGCTCGATCGGGCCGCCCGGGGCGAACTGGATGATCGTGAAGCTGATCAGCATGATGCCGAACATGGTCGGGATCATCAGCAAAAGTCGCTTCAGGATGTAGGCGGCCATGGGTGTGATGTCTTCTCAGCAGCTGATGTGCGGCAGGGGGCTTCGTCGGCGTACTCTGGGGACCTGCTTAACCGTGGAGGGTGAAGGCAGTGCGCGGCTCAGTTCGCAAGTTTCGCGGCTTTCGCTTCGTCGTACCACCATGTGTCGATTATCCCGCGCGCGTACTTCGGCTTTACGGCAGGGCGCTGGAAAACGTTCCAATACGCGAGGCGGTGCGTGCGATTGTACCAGTTCGGTATCCAGTAGAAACCAGCGCGGAGCACGCGGTCCAGTGCGCGTGTGGCGCTGACCAGATCTTGGCGCGAGCGCGCTGCCTGCACCTTCGCGAGCAACGCGTCGACAACGGGATCCTTGATGCCGGCGAAGTTGAAGCTTCCCGGCGTGTCCGCGGCGACCGAGCGGAAGAAGTTGGCAAGTTCGGGCCCGGGCGTCGGGGGCACGGCGTAGCGACGGACGATGATATCAAAGTCGAAACTGATGCGGCGCTGCTCGTAGGCGGTGGGCGGTATGCGCGAGATGCGGGCCGGCACGCCGATCAGCCGGAGATTTTCGACGAACGGTGAGATGATCCGCTCGAAGCCCTGGGCGAAGATCAGGAACTCGACGTCGAAAGGTGTCCCATCGGCAAGAAACGCCTCGCCGTTCTTGAACTGCATACCGGCATCGAGCAGCATTTTTCGCGCCGTGCGGAGCAGTTTCTTGTCCTTGCCGCTGCCGTTCGAGACCGGTGGTTCGATCGCGGGGCCGAACACGCGCGAGGAAAGCTGATCGCGAAACGGTTCGAGCAAAGCAAGCTCTGCCGGCGACGGCTTGCCCGCGGCGCGCATGTTGGAATTTTCAAAGTAGCTGGCCGTGCGTTCATAGGCGCCGAAGAAGAGTGTGCGCCGGGTCCACTCGAAGTCGAACGCGTACCCGAGCGCTTCGCGGATGCGCGGGTCGGCGAACTTCGCGCGGCGAGTGTTGATCAGGAAGCCTTGACCACCGGACGCCGACTCGTCGGGCAGCTCTTCCTTGATCATGCGCCCATCGGCGACCTGCGGAATGTCATACTGGCGTGCCCACGTGCGGGAGGTAAATTCCTCGCGGAGTTCGAAATTGCGGGATTTTAGTCCTTCGAGTTCCGCATTGCGGTCGCGGAAGAATTCGTACCGAAGTTCGTCGAAGTTGAAGCGGCCACGGTTCACAGGCAGATCGCGCGCCCAATAGTCTTCGCGCCGGCTGTACGTAACGTAGCGGCCCTGTTTGAAGTCTGTGATCTCGTAGGGCCCGGAGCTGACCGGTGGGGTGAGCGTTGGTTTCGAGAAGTCTCGCTCCGCGTAATTTCCACGCCAGAGCACCGGCATCGCGCCTGCGCGGAGGGGGAGGTCGCGGGTCTCGGCACCTTCTTTTGCGGTGAAGCGCACCGTCAGATCGTCCAAGGCCTCGGCTTTTTCGATATTCTGTAGCGCGGCGCTGAATGCCGGGCGTGCGACTTTGCTCGTGAGCTTTTCGAACGACCATACGACGTCACTTGCGCGGACCGGTGTGCCGTTTGCGAAGCGTGCTTCTTTGCGGAGAACAAATGTAGCGGAGCGTCCATCCGCACTTCGCTCAACAGTTTTCGCAAGCAATCCGTACGCCGCGTCTGGTTCGTCCATCGCGCGGGCAAGCAGCGTGTCGTAGAGGTAGATCAAGCCCTGTGCGCGGACGCCACGGGCAATAAAGCCGTTGAAGCTGTCGAAGGTGATCAGCGGCTCGTTGCCGATCATCGACAAACGTCCGCCCTTCGGCGCGTCAGGATTGACGTAGTCGAAATGTTTAAAGTCCGCCGCGTACTTCAGCTTGCCGAAAGCGGATGCGCCGTGGCGTGGTTCGGCGAGCACGAAGCCGCTCACCGCCATCGAGCCGAGTAGGGCGAGCGCGGCGGTGATACCTGCTTGGCGAGGCAGCCTCATCCGCGCGCCTCGGCGAGCTTGGCCGCTTTCTCCTTGTCGAGCCACCACGTCTGCCACGCGCGAATCGCGTATTCTGGGTTCGGGTCCGGGCGCCCGTACCGATCCCAGGTCGCGACCCACGTCTCTGCGGTGTACCAGAACGGCACCACGTAGTGGTTGTGGAGCAGCACGCGGTCCATCGCATTGGTGACGGTGACCAAGTCCTTGCGGTCTTTCGCGAAGATGATCTTGTCGATCAGTTTGTCGACAGCCGGATTTTTGATCCCCGGCAGGTTTCGGCTCCCACTCGCGTCGGCGGCGTCGGTGCTGAACATGTCGCGTTGTTCATTGCCGGGTGACGACGACTGCGGGAACGAGCCGGGCACCATATCAAAGTCGAAATCCTTGATGCGGTTGGCGTACTGGGCGCTGTCGACGATGCGGATTGATGCGTTGATGCCGAGCTTCCGTAGATTCGCCTGATAATTCAGCATCACGCTTTCGAGCGTCGGGCTGCCGAGCAGAATTTCGACGTTGAACTGCTTGCCGGCCTCGTTGCGCAGCACGCGTCGCGTTTCCGCGGACTGCAGCCCCACGGTCCGCATCAAGCCGCAGAAGAACCCGCAGTCCGGATCATCGATTTCCTCCGTGCGGATCTTCCATCCTGCCTCAGCCAGCAGATCATTCGCCTTGCGGAGATTTGCCCGCACAGCTTGTGGGCTGTCGTTCACCGGATTGGTGAAAACCTCCGTGAACACTTCGTCGGGAATGTCCCCGCGCAGCTCTTCGAGAATTTCCAGCTCGCGGCCCGTGGGCAGACTTTCCGAAGATCCGAGTTCGCTCTGGTCCCAGTAGCTGCGTTTGCGCTTACGTTTGCCGTAGAACAGGTTCTTGTTCAGCCACTCGAAATCGAGCGCATAGTTGAACGCTTGGCGGACGCGCCGGTCTTTGAAGATCTCGCGCCGCGTGTTCATCATGAGGCCGGTCATAAACTCGACCCCCTCGACGCGCAGTTCGAGTTTTTTCACCCAGCCCTTCTTAACCGCCTCGAAGTCGTAGGCATTGACCCATTCCTTCGAACGACCCTCGGGATAATAATCCAGGCGCCCGGATTTGAACGCCTCAAAGGCGACGTTCTGGTCGCGATAATACTCCGTGATGATCTGATCGAAGTTCCACTGCCCGATGTTCACCGGCAGGTCGCGGCCCCAGTAGTTCGGGTCGCGTTCGTAGACGATCGATCGACCGGCCTTGATCTCGCCGTAGCGATAGGGGCCGGAGCCGAGGATCGGCTCCAGGGTGGTGCGCTTCACATCCCGGGGTTTCCCGTCGGCGCCGTTCGCCGTCCACCAGTGCTTCGGCAGAACGAACAGATCGCCCATGATGTGCGGCAGTTCGCGGTTGTTCTTCACGTCGAAGGTGAACTTCACCTCGTGCGGTCCGGTCTTTTCCGCCTTGACGACGTTCTTCCAATATTTGCCGAAATAGGTCGGGTGGGATTCCTTCAGCGCATCGAGACTGAAAATCACGTCTTCGGGTTTGATCGGCTCGCCGTCTTGGAACCGTGCCTCAGGTCGCAGCCGGTAGGTCGCGGAGGAAAAATCAGCCGGCCATGTCGCGGATTCGGCGATCAATCCGTACTGCGCGGACGGCTCATCGAGGCTGCGGGCCATCAGCGTTTCCTGCACGAGGAATGTGCCAAACGGGGCGATGTCGCCGCGAAACGTGAAGCCGTTGAGATTGTCGAACGATCCGATCAGCGCGCGGCGGATCGAGCCGCCTTTCGGCGTGTCGGGCTTCGCCCAGTCAAAATGCTTGAAATCCGGGCCATACTTGAGCGGGCCCCCGAGCGTCATGCCGTGGTGCCACTTGCGGGTTGAGGCATCCGATGCAGACGCGGCCTCTTGCGCGCCACCATTTTGCGACGCACCGGTCTGGTCTTGGGTCTGGGTTGTCGTTTCGCTCGCCGTTTCCTGTGCAACGGTCGGTGTGGCCAGGGCAACCGCAGACAGCGTGCATACGGCGATCGGGAGGCCCCTAAGCAGCGGGAGCGCGGTGGCACGGGGGGTTGAACGCATCGTTCGCCTCGCGGGTTGAGAGTGCGGCGATATAATTCC
>JBCBJG010000134.1:0-8631 GCA_038523655.1 Pseudomonadota bacterium
GCTGCAAACCAAAGCAGGTCCACGCGAACGCGGTATCGCGCCCCGCCATGCTCGCCATGTGCGCTCTCGCTGCCGTTGGTGCGCCGGGCGTTTTCGGGCTGTCCGCCGACGCAAAAGCAGACACGCTGCCCCAAGCGCTGGTCTCAGCCTATCGCAAGAACCCGACGCTCGCCGCCGATCGCGCCCGCCAGCGGGCAACGGACGAGGAAATTGCGCGGGCACGCTCGGGCTGGCGACCAACCGTCACAGCGCGCGGACAGGTGGCGCAAACGGACCGCGAGACCAAGCCGAAAGACCTGATCGCGGGCCGCCATGACCGGTCACACGGATACTCTGTCGAATTGAACCAGCCGGTTTTTCGCGGCTTCCAGACGCTGAACGGAGAGCGCGCTGCCGAGGCGACCGTGAGTGCGGGGCAGTCCCGCTTACTCAGCACGGAACAGCAGGTGCTGCTTCGCGCGGTCGACGCCTACGTGAGCGTTGTCAGAGACCAGGCGATCGTCTCCCACCGTTCTCGGCATCAGGCGCTTCTCTCGCGCATCCTCCGCGGGACATCCGTTCGGCTTCGCGCCAACGAAGTGACCGCAACCGATTTCGCTCAGGCCCGCAGCCGCCGGGCAGCCGCCGTTGCGGCTTTCAACCTTGCCAAAGCCAATCTGCAATCGAGCCGCGCGTCCTATCTGGAAGTGATCGGCAATATCGCGGGCGGCTTGAGGCAGCCTCCACCGCACACGAGCCATGTCCCGCACAGCGCGCAGGAGGCGGGAGACATTGCAGCTCAGGGCGCTCCGGCGGTGACCGAGGCCCAGTTCGCAGCCCAGGCGGCTCAGCACACTGCGGATCGCATTCGCGGAGAGCTGCTGCCGCAGGTCGATGTGCGCGCGCGGTACGCCCAGGACTATGGCGCGGGCGAATTCAGATCACGCGACGATGACCTGACCGTTTCTGCCCATCTGACCGTCCCGATTCTCACGAATGGCGATATTGAGGCGCGTGTTCGTCAGGCCCGCCATCAGTTCGTGCGCCAGCAGCACCTCGCCGAGCAGGCGAGCAACGCGGCCCGCACGCGTGCAATGGCGGCTTGGGCTCAGTACACGGCGGCCCGAGCGGCGGTCGCCTCCGATCTTCAGCGTGTGGACGCAGCGCGCAAGGCGCTGTTTGGTGTTCGCGAAGAGGAAAATGCCGGCCAACGTACGGTGCTGGACGTGCTGAACGCGCACGAAGAACTGCTACTGGCGCAGATTCAGCTCGCAGCGGATCGGCGAAACCACGTGCTCGCGTCCTACAATGTGCTCGCGGCGATCGGTAAGCTGACGATGGAGACGCTCGGTCTGACAGCGCATATCCACGATCCGTCGCTGCACCTGGAAGACATCAGGCACCGCTGGATGGGAGTGGAGATCAGCTACGACGATGGGCGACACGAATTTCTCTCCGCCCCGGACATCGTCGAATAGCTACCCCACGAAATAGCTGCTCCATGCCATCGCCGCTGAAACACTCGGCTGCCTGGAACACAACCGGTGGGGCCGTCGATCGCCCGCCCCACGATGTGCGATAACCATTAGCGCAACATATACTCCCTAAACGATATGACGGGAATTACCGTCGGCGCGGGTGGAGATCATTGCGTGGCATAGGTCGTGCAGCTCCATCTGACGGAGTCAGGCTAGGGAGATCGGCACGCCACGTGCGCGCCTGTTCATAGAATGAATGGGAGACACCCGCGCATCCGCGCAGGTGTTCGCCGCGCGTCGGCTCACCGCGCGCGGCGGCGATGCGACACGTCCGCAAAAGCGACAGTCGGCTAATCACGTTTCGCGCGTCGCCGGTATTCCTCGCACGACTTCGTTCCGTAACCACTGCATGGAGCGAAACCGATGAGTTTCCTTTTATTCAAGTGCTTCCCGAAAGTACCGCCGAAGCCGTACTGCCCGCCGAAGCCCAAGCCGCCGATCAAAAAGTACGATTGTAAAACGTGCTACGAAGGCGAAATCGTCGACTCGAACATCTTCAATTCAACCCAGCAGAACGTCGTCTCCGGCGGTCCGCAGCTGAGCTTCGTCGTTGCTCCGGCTGTGACGGTCGGCGCTGTTCTGTCCGCTGGTGGCGCAGGCGGCCTCGGCGGTAACGCCGGTTCGGTCATTGCAGACATCGGCAATGTCACAATGGGTGACGTCTCGGCGGCGGCGAACGCGGCCGGCGCAGACGGCGGCAATGCCAACGCCCAGGGCGGCAACGGCGGCGCAACGGTCGCGAGCACGAGCACCGATGGCGGCGACGGCGGTAACGCAACGAACGCACAGACCGCAGCTGCGGCAACGACGGGTGCAGGCGGAAACGCCGACGTCACGGGCGGTTCGGTCAGTTCCGGCAACGCGGACGGCGGCAACGGCACGACAGGTGCAGCTGAAACCGGCGCTGTCGAAGCCAATCCATCGAGCGGCGAAGCCACGACGGCCAATGCTGAAAACGGCAACGGCACTACTGGTGGCTCCGACGGCGGCGATACCAGCGCGAGCGACAACTCCGCGACCTCAGGCACGGCAACGACAGGCGCTGGCGGCAACGGCGGCTCCGCGACTTCTGGCGACTCGACTGGAGGCGACACGGGCAATGGCATCGATCTGATCGCTGTTGGCAGTGCGTCGTTCGGCTCTGGCGGTTCGGATCCGGTGATCGAAAACACTGGCGGTGAAGGCGACGCAACAGGACCGGCAACATCAAGCGGTGCAACGTCTGCTGCATCAGATGCTGGTTCGATCGCCCAGGCGCAGTTCCTGCCAACCGCTGGCGTTGCTGGCATTTCAGGCGGTGTTGCAAACGACGTCGACTCCGCAACAGCGACGAGCGCTGCGGCACAAAATCTCGCCGAAGTGAACAGCGGTACTGCCGACAGCGGCAACATCGTGGGAAGCGGCGGCGCAACTTCTGACGGTGCATCAGGTGACATCGTCACGGCGACGGGTGCGGCAAGCGGAAACGCAAATGCCGGTGACGCAACGAATAATGCTCCGATCACAGGCGGCACGGCGGCCGGTAATACGGCAACGGTGACGTCCGACGGGCAAGGCGGTATCGGCCAAGGCGGCGATGCGTCGGCACAGTCGCTCGGCGGCAATTCAACAGCCGAGAACACCGGTCAAATCAAAGACATCATCCACAGCCTGACCGAAACACAGGCAGGTGGAAATGGTGCGATCGGTGGCGAGAGCCTGGTCGACTTCCAGCAAGACATCAACTTCGGTGTCGATCCAAAGATCAACATGCCGGTCAACCAGCATAACAACTCCAACCTCTTTGATGCTCCGGCAATCAAAGACAAGTGGGGCAATGACGTCACCGACACGAACGAGTTCACCTCCAGTCAGGCGAACGCGATCAACGCGGCTCCGTCCATCTCGATTGGCGTCGTGCCGACGATCACGGTCGGTGACATCACGTCGATCGGCGGCGCCGGTGGGACCGGTGGTGCTGGCGGTTCCATGGACGTCGGTGTTGGCGACATCTCGATCGGTGGCGCATCGTCTGAAGCCAATGGTGGCGACGCGACCGGTGGTTCAGCTGTCGGTAACGGTGGCAACGGCATTGCTGATGCTGGCGACACCTCCAGCGAAGGCGGATCGGGCGGCAACGCTTCGAACACGCTGGAGTCTGGTGCTGCAACATCGGGCGCTGGCGGCGATGCCACTTCGTCCGGTTCGACTGTGATGGCTGGCGGTTCGTCCGGTGGCAACATCACGACCGGGGCTGCGACAAGCGGTGAAGTGACCGCAAATCCGGAAACCGGTGGGGCCGAAGGTGGCGCCGCGATCAACGGCAACAGCACGACGGGCACGTCGACCGGCGGCGACGCGTTCGTCAACGGCAACACGCTGTTGGCTGGAAACGCAGCGTCTGGCGCTGGCGGAACAGGCGGAACCACGGAAAGTGGCGACTCCACCGGCGGTGCCGCAGGCGGGTCGAACACCATCGGCGGCGTGTCTGGGGGTGCCCTCTCGGGTGGCAGCGATCCAGAGATCACCGACGAAGGTGGTGACGGTGGTACGACCGGCGCGGCGACAGCCAACGGTGCTGCCTCCGGGTTCGCCCAGGCCGGTGACTTGGAGCAGCCTTCGTTCGATGCCGACGCAGGCAACGGTGCGGGCACTGGTTCTGTCACGAACTCCGTCACGGCCGGCGCCGCGAATAGCGGCCTCGCGCAGAACAATGCGCCAATCACCAGCGAAGCAGCGGCAAGCGGCTTCGCTCAGAACGCCGGCAATGGCGCCTCTTCGGCCGTGTCCGAAGCGACGTACGATGCGGACGCCGCTGCAAGCGGTATTGCCTCGGGCGGCGACGCCATCAACCAGCAGCCAATCACCGGTGGTGGCGGCGACGCTGGCATGGCGATCGTCAACGCCATGGCAATGGGTGCGACGGGAACCGGTGGAACCGGTGCTGGTCTCTCCGACGCCGGCGTTGCGACGGCAACGCAAGATGGCATGATCAACGACCTGATCACCGAACTCGTCGGAACGCAGGAAGGTGGTGCGGGTGCCGCAGGTGGCGGTAGCGACGTCTCCTTCGACCAGTCGATCGAATTCTCGGTCAATCCGTCGATCGAGATGCCGTTCACGCAGACCAACAACGCGGAATTGCACGATGCCTCCGCGGTTGATCTGGAAGGCGGCATGTTGCCGATGCCTTATCCGTTCGCGGCGAGCAACGACGCAGCCTAACGGCCAAAGCACTGGGGACGGCCGCACCGCGCGGCCGTCCCTTCTAGCTGGCTGAACGTCCGGCCAGCAGTTGTTCCTTCGATTGCTCGGGCGGCATGCATAGGCGCAGTCCGCTCCGGGTCTCGACAGCGTACGTGGTCAGCCACCGATGTTCACCCAGCAGCAGATCGAGATCACCCGCCGAAAGCTTCTCGGAAAGCTTGCAGACCGCGTCCGTCCCCGTCAGCGAGACATGCGCGCAAGCGAGCGGCAGCAGACCTGGAGTTTTATGCTCTGGTCGTTTGTGCTGGTGCATGTGCTCGACAAGTTCGGCGTGTTCACCAAGAGCGCGAACGCGAGCGAGGACGAGACCGATCTCGCCGTCGACGAGACCGCCAATACGCAAGATGCCTTCGCGGACGCTGACGCCGGCGATGATGGCGCCGATGCCGAGACGGACACGGCGAATGCGGCGAACGACGCGGCGACCCCAGTATCTAATGACGTTGATCTCGACCTCGACACGCTCGATGAGGAAGACGATTCTTACGACACCGATGGAGCCGACGGCGACAGTGGTGCGTCGAACCCTGTCCTGGCCGGTCCGGTCGGCAGCGCGGCACCGCTCGGCAATCTTGCCCCGAACTTTGCCCCGCTTCCCCCGATCGAGGTGCCTCCACCGCTACCGGATCTCGACTTCTTCGATGGGTTTTCCGACTTCGCAAGCGAGCTCGGGTTCGGCGAAGGCGGCGCGGATTTTCTCGGCCTCCTCGAAGCCGGTGTTCAGTCGAACGTCGGCATTGCCATCAGCTTTTTGCAAAGCCCGGTCGTCGCCGTTGATGTCTGGAAAGGGCTCGGTGATTTCGACAGCACCGAGCAGCCCAACGGCAACGACAGTTTCGACATCGATTGGACAATCCAATTGAATGGCGTCATCGGCGATCAGGTTTTCCACGCCGAAAGTACCAACGGGACCCATGCGGGCGCGGATACGACAACGACATTCCAACACGCTGATACGGACGCGAGCCTGCAAGGCAACAGCGCCGTACTCGTCGATGGTGGAGACTGGGACGACCTGCTGTGGGTCAAAGGAAACTATTACGAGTTCAATACGGTCATTCAGGTCAACGTGTTGTGGGACAACGATGTCATCCACGCCGAATTCGAAGGTGAAGCGGCGGCTGATACGCCAGCGCTGGGCGAAATCCACTCAGGCGGCAATGTCCAGCACAATGCGGCGATCATCTCGGAAGTCTTGCCGACGGAAATGCAGGAAACGCCTTCTTCGCTTCCGGTGCAGGAACCGGTTGTCGACCAGGCGATTGATCTGTCGCCGGAGCCGTACGACGCGTTGATCGAGCAGGCGTGCTGTGACGACGCCGCGACCCCGCCGCCCCAGCTCATTCTCGGCGAGCAGGCATCCTACAACGCGGTTGTGCAGCAAAACAGCGTCGTCGACATGGATGTGCTGAATTACGACCTGCAAGATCTCGTCGACGGATTGGGCGTCTTCAACATCGAAGATCAGTTCGCCAATGTTTTTGGAAGCGGTCACGAGCAGCATAACGACGTCCAGATTGTGCAGGAACAAACGGCACTCACTGCGGGCTGGACTGCCAAGTCTTTTGCCGCCGCTCATCAGGCCATTGCGACCACCACGGTCAGCGGCGACTATTATGAATTCAATACGATTATCCAGATCAATATTATCGAAGACTCGCAGGAGTTGGTCTGGAGCGGGACAGCAGGGGAAACCGCTTTGTCCTCCGGCGGAAACATGCAGTTCAATACTGCCGCGCTCCTGCACGACGACGCGCAAGATCAGCTCTTCGTCAACGGAAACTACACGGAGTACAATCTCGTTCTGCAGGTGAACGCGATCGAGGACAACGACACGATCGGCCAGACCAGCACGATGACCCATACCGGTCTGCAACCGACGACTGATGGCGTCGGCGTCGATGGCACTGATGGTGCGGGCGGGATCGACGGCGACAGCACTGCCGGCCCCTCGATCGACTACATCGTGCCAGACTTCACCGTCGATACGTCCGCGATGCCCGGCTACGCCTGAGGCCGCGTTTTGCTCCTCGTCCGGCATGGCACGTGGTTTGCTCACCCTTAACGCACGGAAGCGGTCGTTCAGGAATGGCCCTTCGCGACGCCTGATTGAGCGACAGTGACTCCGTTGAACGTCGCGCCGCCCGCGGGGGTCGATCGATCGGCAAACGCCAGTGCGAGCATGGGGCCTACCGAGAGCATGAGCAGCGATCGCCAGCCGCGAAGCGCGGACGACAAGGAATTTCCTAGCACACTTGCGCGCGGTGAGGCGGACACAACGGCCTGCGCCACGCTGCGCGACGGCGAGGCCCGGCGTTCAGACCAACAAGAGACTTCAGGCGCCGGACAGACGTCGGGCCAAAAACAGACGCTGCATCAACAGCGGACATCTGGAGAACGCGGGGAAGAAAACGCCACCGGTTCGCCTGATACAAAGGGTGCGCGCGCGCATCTCGAGCCGCTGAAGGTCTGGCGGAAGGTTCTTCGCCGTAACCTTGCGTTCGTCGGGCTTTTTTCGCTCATCATCAATCTGCTGATGCTGACGATACCGATCTACCTTTTTCAGATCTCTGACCGAGTTTTGTCGAGCCGCAGCATCGATACCTTGGTGATGCTGACCGGCATTGCACTGCTTTTCATCGGGGTGCTGTCACTTCTCGACATTATGCGTCGACGCGTCCTCGGACGTGTCGCTACTCAGGCGGGGACAATTCTTGGTGGGGCTGTCCTTGCCGGCTTGATCGATCAGGCCAAACTGACCGATGGCGGCAACACGCAAATCCTCAAGAACCTCCATAGCGTCCGCGCGTTCATCAGCGGTCCCGTCATGCTGCTCATCTTCGATGCCCCCATGGCGCCGCTCTATTTTCTGGCCGTGTTCCTCATTCACCCGCAACTTGGGATGATTGCGGTTTTCTCGAGCGTATTGCTGCTTGCAATCGCCATTCTCAATCAGAAACTCACGTCCAAGAAATTCGGCGAGGCCGGGGCTTTTGCGATGCAGGCCGATGAGCAGGCGGAGGCGCTGGCCCGCAATACCCAGGTCGTCAACGCAATGGGAATGATGAACGAGGGTCTGTTGCAGTGGGGACGGAAACAGGCGCCCGCGCTGACGCAACAGCTCAATGCATTGGAGCGCAATTACTGGATATCCGGCGGCTCGAAATTCGTTCGCCTGACCACTCAGATCGGCATGTTGGGCTGGGGTGGCTACCTCGCCCTTATGGGTGAGGTGACCGGCGGCATGATGATCGCAGCCTCGATCATCGCCGGGCGTGCGCTTCAACCAGTCGAGGGCATGATCGAGGGTTGGCGCTCGTTGGTCAGCACCCGTGAATCCTATCAAAAAGTCATCGCCGTCCTGAGCGCGCTCGAGCACGAGGTTCCGCGCCTGAATTTGCCGAAACCCGAAGGCAGGTTATCGGTCGAAAAACTCCTCTATATGCGTGCCGGGACAAAAGAGCCGGTGTTGAACGGCATCAATTTTCAGCTCACCGCTGGCGAGTCACTCGCCGTCATTGGCCCCTCCGGCTCGGGCAAGTCGACACTGGCGCGGGCACTCGTTGGCTGTCTTCAGCCGACGGCTGGCGCAGTACGCCTCGATGAGACGGACCTTCGCAATTGGGATCGCCGCCAGTTCGGTGAGGTTACCGGATACCTGCCCCAGGAAGTCGAGCTCTTCCCCGGCACGATCAAATCGAACATCAGCCGAATGCGCGACGACCTTCCCGATACCGCGATTTATGACGCCGCCCATCTGACCGGCGTCCACGACATGATCACGCGTCTACCCGCGGGCTATGAGACCAAACTCGATGGCTCAGGTGCACCGCTGTCCGGCGGCCAGAAGCAGCGTGTTGCACTGGCC
>JBCBJG010000135.1:0-8587 GCA_038523655.1 Pseudomonadota bacterium
GATGAGACTTCCGGCAGATCAGGACGCCAGAACGTCCGCCCATCAACGAAGTCCATCACGTAAAACGCGCTGCCGATAACGCCCGGGTCCTCGCAAAGATGGAGCGGTCGGGCGACGGGCACGTCGGAGCCGGCAAGCGCGGTAAGCACGCGAAACTCGCGATCGACCGCGTGGGCCGAGCGGAGAAGAATTCCCGGAGGCTTGCGGCGCAGGACGTAGCGGGCGTCGTCAGTCTCGAGCAGAAACGTCGGGTTTGACTGCCCGCCCGAAAATTTCTCCGCAGTTCGCAGGGTTCCGAAACTGTCGATGCGATCTGCAAGATAGCCGCCGAGGCGCGGTATATCGAGGGCGTCGACGTTGCGCTCGTGCTCCGCCGCCGGCATCCGCTCAGCCCGCCGTGCTGATCCGATGGCCGTCGTGCTCGCGCACGAGCTGGCGGCCAAGCGCCATCATATGCACCTGGTCGGGACCGTCGGCGAGACGGATCTGTCGGGCATAGTTGAAGAGCTCGGCGAGCGGCAGATCCGGCGTCAGCCCTTTGCCGCCATGGATCTGGATCGCACGATCAATGACGGTCTGGGCCATGCTGGGCGCGACGATCTTGATTGCGGCGATCAGATCGCGCGCAGCCTTGGCGCCGTGACTGTCGATCCGCGCCGCAGCCTTCAGGGTCAGCAGCCGTGCCTGCTCAATCTCGCAGAACGAGCGGGCGATATCCTCCCGTACCGACTGATGCGCGCTCAGCTTTCGCCCGAACGTCTCACGCTCCTCGACGCGCTCGAGGACAAGGCGCAGCGCCCGGTCGGCAGCTCCGATCAGCCGCATGCAGTGATGAATGCGGCCCGGGCCGAGGCGCCCCTGTGCGATCTCGAAGCCGCATCCTTCACCGAGGAGAATATTGTCGGCCGGGACCCGGACGTTCTCGTAGATGATCTCCGCGTCGCCAAACGGAGCGTTGTTATAGCCGAAGGTCGGGGTATCGCGGAGCACGGTGACGCCAGGCGTATCGCGGGGGACAAGGACCATCGATTGCTGGCGATGCCGGTCCGCATTGTCGGGATCGGTCTTGCCCATCACGATCAACAGCTCGCAGGTCTCGCGCATGGCGCCGGTGGTCCACCATTTGCGGCCATTAATCACGTAATCGTCGCCCTCACGCCGGATCTCACAGCGGATGTTCGTGGCGTCCGACGACGCGACGTCCGGCTCGGTCATCGAGAAGCCGGAGCGAATGTCGCCTGCGAGTAGCGGGGTGAGCCAACGCTCCTGCTGCGCCTCGGTGCCGTAGAGCACGAGGGTCTCCATGTTGCCCGTGTCCGGCGCGTTGCAGTTGAAGATCTCCGGCGCCCAGTAGGTCTGACCCATGATCTCGGCGAGCGGTGCGTACTCGAGGTTGGTGAGGCTTGCGCCCCGCGCATCGGGGAGGAAAAGGTTCCACAGTCCTTCAGCTTTCGCGCGGTCCTTCAGCGGCTCGAAGAACGTCGGCGTGCGGAAGGGATTGTCGGTGGTCTCCATGTGCGCGCGGAACTCGGCCTCGGTCGGCAGGATGTGATCCCGCATGAACGCGTCGAGACGCTTTCGCAGGTCCTGGACCTTGTCCGAATAGTCGAAGTTCATCATTATTCTCCGTGCGCGGCGCCTGAGGCGAGCAGGTCGTCGATGTCGGCGTCGGTCAGGCCCGCTTCACGTAACACACTTCGCGTATCGGCGCCATGGATCGGACCGCCGCGGGGTGGGGCTTGAGGTGTTCCTGCGAACGTCGCCGGGGCACGGGCCTGGCGCAGCGGCCCGGCCTGCGGGTGAGCCGTTTTCACCAGCAGATGGTTCGCGGTGATCTGAGGATGCTGCAGCATTTCGCTGCGCGTCAGCACCGGCGCATGCGGCACATCGTGGGCGTCGAGGATCTCGATCCACGCTGCCGTCGTACGCGTTCGAAGCGTATCCTGGGTCATCGCGAGACGCGCGTTCTTATGCTCCTCCAGACCCGCGGTCGTGAGGAACCGTGGGTCGTCTTTCCACGCCGGCTGACCGACCGCATCGGCCAGCTTCTCGAAATCGATCCGTCGGAACGCCGCGACGGAGATGTATCCATCGGCTGTATCGAAGATGAGGTCGATGAAGCTCTGGGCGGTCTCGTGCTCGAGCTCGTCGCCAACGAACGTGTGGCCACCCATGTCCGACGACCAGAGGAAATAAACGACGGTCGCGAGCATGCTCAGGTCGATCGAGGTGCCATGGCCGGTGCGCTCGCGCTGATAGAGCGCCGCACAAATCGCCTGCGCGACGGTGAAGCCCGTGAGCTTGTCCGGGACGATCGTGCGCACCAGCGAGGGGCGGGCATCGTCGCCGCCGGCCTGAACGGTGGTAAGGCCCGAGAGCGCCTGCACCAGCGGATCAAAAACCGGTTTGTGCGCATAGGGCCCCGCAGTGCCGAAGCCGGTGATCGAGGCGTAGATCAGCCGCGCGTTCCGGGCTGCAAGCGTTGGATAGTCGATGCCGAGACGCTCGGAAACGCCGGGCCGGAAATTCTGCAGCAGCACGTCTGCGCCATCGACCAGCGCGAGCAAAGCCGAGCGGCCGTCCTCGGTCTTGAGGTCAAGCACGACGGATCGCTTGTTGCGATTGTTGTTCAGGAACGACGCGGAGAAATTACCGCGCCGGGTCGCGACCTGGCGGGATGAGTCTCCCGCAGGGCTTTCGACCTTGATCACATCGGCGCCCTGGTCGGCGAGGATCATTGCGCCGAGCGGGCCTGAAATCATGCCGCTCAGGTCCAGCACGCGCACGCCAGCGAGGGGGCCACTCATCATGTCGACTCCCAAACCTCGATCATGCGCGCAGCGTCTCCGGCAAAGCGCTGCAATGCCGGGCGCGCATAAACACGGTCGGCGCAGGCGCGGATGTGGCGCAAGGCCGTCGCCTCGGGCAGGTGGGCAACGCAGCGGAACCAGTACGCAAGCGTGATGTCGACCAGAGAAAAGCGGTGACCAAGTAAGTAAGGCCCGCGCCAAGAGAGGATATCTTCGAGGAGATCGAGCGTGGAGAAAATATCGCGCTTCGCGTCGACGACAACGGCCCCCTCGTTTGCCGGGCCGCCCGCATAGCGCGTGGGATACCAGAGGCGTTTCAACGCCGGTTCCAGCATGCCGGTGATGTGAAACAGGAGCGCAAAGAACTCTGCCCGCAGTGGATCGGGCAATGCGGGCACGAGCGATGTCCCATCGGCGCAGTGATGACGCTCAGCGAGCGTGAGATTTATTGCGGCGGTTTCGGTCAGTACCGTACCGTCCGGCATCCGCAGCGCGGGTATCCAGCCTGCCGGATTGATAGCGAGAAACGCCGGCGTGCGATGTCCGCCATGCTTGAAGTCGATCGTCTGATGATCGTAGTCGAGGCCGAGTTCGACCAGGACGTGCTCGACGAGCTTCGAGCGGGACTCGGGATGTCCGTAAAGCACGTAGGGCGCGTCAGCCATCACGCTGCCTCGAGCGTTGCTGTTCAGTTGTTGGTGCTTCGTGCCCCAGGATGCGAGACAACACAACGACGACGGTGCGCGCAGCCGGCACGGAGTCACTCACAGAAAGATCGCTCGGAAAAGATCGCAACGTCGGGTGCGCGGAGATCGAGCGTCACGCCATGTGCCTGCGCGATCCACGCGATCGTTTCGGGGCTGTAAAACACGACGTGGCTCGGTTGCAGGCGGTAGCGCCAGGTGGCGAAATCAGTGTCTGGCATGTGCAGCTGCGTCATCACGCCAAGCTTACCGCCCGGCTCGAGCATCGCGAACAGCCGTTCAAACTCGGCAGCGGAATCAAAGAAATGTTCCGCCGTTTCCGAACAGAAGATCAGGTCGTATCGCGCGTCGAGCACCGTTCGATCCGGCGCAAAGAAGGGATCATAATTGACCGCCTGGTGGCCTCGCTCTGTGAGCATCGGAGCGATGGCCGGGCCGGGCCCACTGCCGTAGTCGAGGGCTCTGTGCGGTGCGGTGACGCCCTCCAGCATGGGGTCGACGAGCCGGGATAACCACTTGCGATAGCGCGGATCCTCGGGGTCGTTCTCATGCAGATCGTATTCTGCTTTTTCCTCCGCAGGCGTTGGCCGCTGGGTAGGGTCAAGCGATATGAGATCGCAGACCGCGCACCGTCGATACCTGCGTGGCGGGGGAACCCCGTCGACCAGCCGTGTAGGTCCATCGCATAGCGGGCAGCGCCAGTCCGTAGTGGTCATCGACGCTTCTGGGCCGTGGCCGGGAGCCGTGGCCGGGCGCCCTTCCGAGCATGCGGCCGGGTGCATGGTGCGCTCAGACGGCATCCCGTTGGTGCACGTCGTGCGTAACGTCGGTCTGCGCCGGCGTGGCTTGTGATTTCGCATGATGCTCGATCAGACCGGCGATGAACGCGAGGCCGGTCTCCAGCGCCGAGGTTTCGATGTACTCGTCCGGGAGATGCGCGGTCGAGATATCTCCCGCGCCGATCACGAGCGTGGAGATGCCAGTCTCCTGGATGTAGCAGGCATCGGTGCCGAACGAGACGACGTCGGCGGGCGGGGTTTGCCAAAAACTGCGGACAAGCTTTAGGGCGCGCGCGTCGGGATCGATCGCCATGCCCGGAAACACATGCTCTTTGATAAAGCGCACGTTCGCATCCGGCACATGCGCCTGCATTTCCGGCAGAAGCTCGCTGGTAATGAACGCCTTGATCTCGTCCAGAAGGGCGATTCCATCATCCTCGGGAAGCGGTCGTATCTCCCACTCCACATCGCAGGTGTCGGGGATAATATTCCCCGCCTCACCCCCGCTGATCCGCCCGACGTTGATGGTCGTGTAGGGGGGATCGTACATCGTGTCGGCGACGGGCGCGGCGGCGAGCGCGTCGGCTTTACGACGGAGAAAATCGACGAGGCGGGCGGCGAAGTAAATCGTATTCAAACCGTTCGCCGGGATCGAGGCATGCCCCGCCAGACCCTCGAAACGCGTGAGCAGCTCCATGCCGCCCTTGTGGCCGATGTAGGGGATCATACAAGTCGGCTCACCGACGATGCAGGTTGCCGGGCGATTGGGCAATACGCGGAGAAAATCCCTGAACTGCGCGGCGCCGAAGCTTGCCGTCTCCTCATCGAACGTGAACGCGAGGTGGATGGGCGCGGCAAGATCGGCCGCGACCATCTCCGGCACCATGGCGAGCGAGATCGCGAGGAACCCCTTCATGTCCACGGCCCCGCGGCCGAACAGTCTGCCGTCACGCTCGGTCAGGGTGAACGGGTCCGTTGTCCAGCCGGAGGGGTCGGCGGGCACCACGTCCATGTGTCCGCAGAGGATCGTGCCGCCGTCCACCTCCGGGCCGATCGTCGCGAACACGTTGGCGCGCTGCCCGTCGGGGTGCGTGTCGCGGACCGTCGCGATGCCGTGGTCGGCGAGATAGCGCTCGACATAGGACACGATCGGATCGTTCGGCAGGCCGGAGACGGACGGAAACGCGACGAGGTCTGCGAGGATCGCCTTGGTTCGCTCGAGAAGGGCTCGCTCGAGAAGGGTCTGGTCAAGCAGGGGCCGGTCGAGAAGCGCGCGATCAGGCTGGACGCGATCGGGCTGGGCTGAATCAAGAAGCGCGGAGCCTGCCGGGTCTGTCGATACTCGTGCGTTCATGCGCGCCTCCGCTCACCTCGGGCGATTCCACTAGTCTCGCTGTGCGCTTGCGGTCAATCATGCGGATACGGAAACTGAGACATCGGCGGATGGCGCATGGCTGTCGACCGCGTCACCCGTCGGCAGGGAGCTTCGCCGCTCATGGTTGCACCGAACCTGAATTTTTCTCTCCCGGAGTATCAAGCCCGCCTCACGAAAACGCGGGCGGCGATGGCGGCGGCGGGGGTCGACACGCTGCTGACAAGTGACCCGTCGAACATGAACTGGCTCACCGGCTATGACGGGTGGTCGTTCTATGTGCATCAGGGTGTGCTGCTCGGCATGGAGGGCGATCCGATCTGGTGGGGCCGCGGGATCGATGCGGCGGGCGCGCGACGGACCGCCTGGCTGCCGGACGACAACATCGCGGGCTACGACGACCGGTTCGTGCAGGCGACGGACTGCCACCCGATGGAGGACCTCGCGACGCTGCTGAAAGGGCGGGGGTGGCACAACGGCGTGCTCGGCGTCGAGATGGACAACTACTGGTACACGGCCAAGGCGCACGCCGTGCTCGCGCAGTCCTTGCCAAATGCGACGCTGAAGGACGCGACCGGGCTGGTGAACTGGCAGCGGCTGATCAAGTCGGACCAGGAGATCGCGTACATCCGGCGCGCGGCGCGGATCGTGGAGGCGATGCATGCGCGGATCGTAGAGCTGATCGAGCCGGGGCTCGCCAAAAACGAGTTGGTCGCGGAGATCCTCGCGACGGCGACGCGCGGGGCGGACGGTCACTGGGGCGACTATGCGGCGTTTGCGCCGATGGTGCCGGGCGGCATGGATGCGACGGCGCCGCACCTGACGTGGGACGACAGTCCGTACCGCGACGGGGAGAGCGCGTTCTTCGAGATCGGCGGCTGTCACAAGCGGTATCATTGCCCCCAGTCGCGCACCGTCTTCCTCGGCACGCCGCCGCAGAAATATCTCGATGCGGAGAAGGCTGTGCTTGAGGCGACGGAGATCGGGTTGGCGATGGCGAAGCCCGGTGTGACCTGCGGCGAGATGGCCGACGCGTTCTTCGATGCGCTCGGGGAACGCGGGTTCGTGAAGGACAACCGGACCGGCTACTCCATCGGCCTCAGCTATCCGCCCGACTGGGGCGAGCGCACGATTTCACTGCGGCGCGGCGACGACACACCTCTGCAGCCCGGCATGACCATCCACTTCATGCCGGCGCTCTGGCTGGACGACGGTGCGATCGAGATTACGGAGACGGTGTTGATTACGGAGAGCGGGCACGAGTGTTTGTGTGACACGCCGCGGGAGATGGTGGTGAAGGGGTAGGGTATGAGGGTTCGTCTGCTTTTGCGGAAAGTTCGGGGATTTAATGCTCGGTGAGACTGTTTACGCGAAGGGCTATGACCGGACAACTCTCTGGTTTAGAGGTGAACTCCGTAGCTCTTATCTTCTCGTAGTGTAAGAGTCCTCGTTCGCTATATTGCGCACTCAAATATTTCATTCGACTGAAAGTAAGACACTTTGAAACGACTGTGGCCGAGAATCACGTCAGCCGATCCAGCTGAGGCGATGATGATCGCGATTGCGAATAATCGAACTCACCATGTCCAAGAGTTGCAGGCAATAGGTATTACTGGCCGTACAGTGGCACATGAGCCCGTCATGTATCCTGGCGAGATTTCCATGTTTGAGTACGCTTGTTCGCTCGGGAACGCCGAAGCCGCTGAGCTGCTTTACGAGACGGACTTTGATCTCGAAAAGCCGAATGAGAATGACATGACGCGACTTATGTGTGCGTGTTCAGCGTTGGAACTACCTGATCCGCGTTACTCTGAGGAAGAGAGGCAGTCCTCTGAAGTTGTAGCTCAGGCCGAATCGATGATCCGCTGGCGCGGGGCGCAAATGTGAATGCAGTTCGTGCGTCTGACACAATGTCAGTCTTGCATTTCGCTTCCTGCGGTTGCGGCGAAAACATTATCGATTTCCTCATCGCGAATGGTGCGATAGTGAATTATCCAAATAACGAAAGCCAATCTGCGTTCATTCTGGCCGCTCGTGAAAACAACGTTGATGCGCTCAGGGCGTTGGCACGTCACGGTGCAGACATAAACAGGCCTTGCACACTGAATTGGGCCGAAGGTCGATCGGCATTAGGAGTATTATTGCTGGAGCAACAACAAGGATACGGAAAGCCAGAATCAATTGATTTTCTTGAAAGCTTGGGCGCAACGGAATGGCCGGACGAGTAGTTTTGTGTGCTTGAACAAGCGCGGATGATTCGGCTTAGGCTCCCACGCCGTTGTATTCGACGGTATCACTATGCTGACGATGGCTCCCTGTGAGCGGACATCGCTTGCGGCTGGTCGAAACCCTTGCCGTAGCTTGGATGGTATGGAGATTTATTCGCTCGCTTCGCGAACAACACCGCGTCAATCACGTCTCCCCCGACGTCGGTCCCTCGTCTGCACTCCCCTCGGCTGCCGCCACCTTCGGTATACCCTGCGACACCACCACCATCGCGGGACGCAGCACGCGGTCGGCGATCATGTAGCCTGTCTGAAAGACGTCCGTGATGTGACCTGCCGGGACGTTTTCATCGGGGATTTGCGAGATCGCCTGATGTTTGTTGGGGTCGAAGACCTCGCCTTTTGGGTCGTCTTTCACGACGCCGTGCTTCTCAAGTTTCTTGTCGAGTTCCTGGCCGGTCATCGCGATCCCGTCGCGCAGGGTGCGGAGCGCGGCGTCTTTGTCGTCCATGTCTTCGGGCACGGCGGTGAGGGCGCGCGAGAGATTGTCGCCGACGCTCAGCATGTCTTCAGCGAAGCGGGACACTGCGTACTTCGCAGTATCAGCCTTTTCGCGCTCGGTGCGCTAGAATGCCGACCTGAAGGAGCGCATGCTCCGCATTGCGGCCGATATGGAAAACCTGCGCAAGCGCACCGA
>JBCBJG010000136.1:0-8529 GCA_038523655.1 Pseudomonadota bacterium
ACCCTCTTCCAAGAGCGCTCGCGCAGCGTCGAGAAATGCAAGAATTCCCTTCGCCACTAGCAACCGGCCGCAGAACAAAAACGTTACCGGACCCTGCCGTTCTTTCGGCAACGGGTAGGCGATCTCGACCCCGGTACCCTGTGTGACAACGCACGCCTCAGGCTCCAGCCCGAAATCGTCCACCAGGGTTTCGAGGTCGGCAAAAGCCTCCGTCGTAATGGCCTGCGGCATGCCCCGCGCGCCGCGACGGAGCAAAAATCCCAGACATGCGCGGACCAGACGGAAACCGACGTGCGCATCGTCTTCGAACAGTCGGCCGAGACCGGTGAAGGAGCCGACGAACTTTTTCGGGCGCGCTGTTTCAGGCAACCCTGCGATTGCCGCCCGCCCGAAGAATATCGGTTTCACCGTGAAGGCATGGAGAATGTCCGGACGAATTTTGCCAACCAGCCGGCGGATCCTAAAAAACAGGGCCAGATCGTTGACGACGTCGATCCGATAGCGCTCGACCTGCAGCTCGATGGTCGACACGCCCAGTCGGTTGAACACCTCGTGATCAGCCTGTTTCCCTGAGCCGGCGATCGTGAGTGAATAACCCTCTGCAACCAGCCGCTCGAACAGATGCAGGCGATGATTGATCGCGTAGGCGAGTGAGTTGGTCACGACGAGGATTGATGCGCGCCCTTCGGACCCACGTGCCACGCCGCTGTCCTGCGAGCTCGCTGCGCAAGCACGGCTGCTGGCCACGGTTTTTACGCGGGGGCTGGGCATCACAATCGCGTCTGTCAAAACGTGTGTCTCACCCTTGCCGTCGGAAGCGAACACCGCGGTGTGCGCCGATCATGTTTTCGAATTGGCAGCAGTTCAGACAGACACACCTCACCACAACGCGAGAGGTTGCTCGAAGTTGCCGCCTGCCCAACGCATACGAAGCAGTAGCCACATCACGTTTGCGTTGTGTCCCGAATCCCGCAAGCGGAAGAATACGTTAAAGTACCAGTTGCATCGCAAGATGCGGCACGGCGTGCGCCACCACCGCGATGATTCGCATCGCCTCGTGTCTGCGCAGACACATACGGGTGTCCCGAAGAGCTGGAAGTGGTTGCCCGACCCGGAAAGCGTACCGTTCCAATCACAGGTGGCGCCAATAGACCCATGATTCCGTACCTTTTTTCTTGAACATCTGCGCGAAAGAACTGTCCGTGAAACGAATCGATCTGAATGCCGACCTCGGTGAGGGCTACGGCCCCTGGCGGATGGGTGACGACGCAGCGCTGTTCCGGGTGGTAACGAGCGCGAACGTCGCGTGCGGAGGGCACGCCGGTGATCCGGACGTCATGCGCGCGACCGTTCGCCTTGCAAGATCGCACAACGTGACCGTCGGCGCGCATCCGGGCTACGCGGACCGCACTGGTTTCGGTCGCCGTATCATTCCCATGTCCGGCGACGAGATCACCGCGATGGTCGCTGCGCAGATCGGAAGTCTCATTGGTGTTGCCGCGCTGGAGGGCGTCGACGTCCGGTACGTCAAGGCACACGGCGCGCTGGCAAACCTCGCCGCAGACGATGCACCGACGGCAGAGGCAGTCGTTCGCGCAATCCGCGCCGTGTCGAAGGACCTTGCGATCCTCGCGATCTCAGGCACGACCCTCGAAGATGTCGCCCGTGCCGAAGGTGCGGAGGTTTATTTAGAAGTGTTCGCTGACCGGGCATACCGGGACGATGGACGACTGGTCTCGCGATGCGAGGCAGGCGCGATGATCACCGACCCGGATGCCGCCGCCGAGCGCTTGCTCACCTTTTTGGAGAGCGGCGAGATGCCAACGCACGCCGGGAGAACGATCCCACTCGCTGCCCATTCGATCTGCGTTCATGGCGACAGCCCCGAAGCGGTCGCGATGGCCAGCCGGGTCCGCAGCACGCTTGAAGCAGCGGAAATCACTGTCGCAACGTTCATCGGCTGAAATACACATGCAAAGCCGGACAGGTGGCACGGTGACGAACAAATCAGGCGGCGGTTCAATCGACCCCAATGCGACGGCGCCCCGATCAACGGCCCCCCGGGCGACGGAACGCCGTTCGACAGACCTTTCTTCGCCTTCCGATATCAGCGTGCCAGCAAGTCCCGGCTTCGACATCCGCGTGCTTCCGGCCGGCACGTCGGCGGTTATCGCGGAGATTATTCCGACCGGCGTTGTGGACGTCCAGGCGGTCGTGCATCAGCTCGATGCCGCGCTCGCTTCGCGGCCGGCGCCGGCGCAGATCGAATGCGTACCCGCCACCCAAACTGTGCTCGTGGCGTTCGATCCGCTGGCAACTGACCATGACGCGGTCGAAGCGCATCTCCGCACCGTCGTACCTCGCGCGATCACGACGTCGCCGGTCGCGCACTACCACGACGTGACCGCCTCCTATGGCGCGGAGGATGCACCCGATCTCCGCACCGTCGCCGAACAAACCGGCCTGTCGATCGCTGAGGTGATAAAAACCCACAGCGCCGGCGATTATCGCGTCGCGATGTACGGTTTCGCACCGGGCTATGCCTACCTGACCGGCGTGCCCGAACCGCTCCGTCTTCCGCGCAAACCAACCGCAGTACCCGGCGTGCCGGCCGGCAGCATCATCATTGCCGGCCCGCAGTGTCTGATCACGACGATCACGATGCCAACCGGCTGGTGGGTCATCGGACGCACGGACTGCCAAGTGCTCACCGGCGACCCGGACCGGCCTTTCCTGTTCGACGTCGGAGACGGCGTCCGGTTTTGCCAGACATCTGCGCAGACCGGTGGTACGCCGGAGAAAAACGAATGACCACCGCGCGGCTTACCGTGCTGCGTACCGGCCCGCTAGTCACCATCCAGGACGGCGGACGGTTCGGGCATGCCCGGTTCGGTGTGCCAGCGAGTGGGCCAATGGACCGTTTCTCCTTCAGCCTTGGGCAGCACGCGGCCGCAAATCCGCGACAGGCCTCAGAAGTCCCCGCAGATAGCGACGGGAAAGTCGAAGCCAGCGGTGCAGCGCTCGAAGTCTCCCTCGCGGGGATAGACCTCGTCTGCAGCTTTGGGTCGCTGACACTCGCGGCGACCGGGCTGGGCTTCCGCTTGAAAGTGAACGATTGCATGCTCGCGTCACCTGCGATCTTGACGCTCAATGAGGCGGACACGTTTTCCCTCCGACCCGGCGTAGTGGGCTCGTGGGGATACATAGCCTTCGCCGGAGAGCTCGACCGGCCATCGTGGCTTGCAAGCCGCGCGACGCATCTGCTGTCCGGCTTTGGAGGCGGCGTTGTGCAGACCGGCGATACGCTCACGATCCATTCTGCGCGATGCGAACCGAGGCTGGATGGCCCGATGCTCGCAGAGGTGCCGGGCGTTGATGCCGCCGCGCCGTCGGACGATTTCCGGGTCGTACTCGGCCCGCAGCAGGAGTTTTTCTCTCCATCCGCGCAAGAGGCTTTGTTGTCCGCGCCCTTCACCCTCACCGATGCCTACGACCGGATGGGTGTGCGTCTCAACGGGCCCTCGATTGAGCCGCTTGGCGATCTTTCACTCCCGTCACAGGCGATCGTCCGAGGCTCGATCCAGGTTGCCGGGGACGGTGTGGCGACCGTCCTTCTTGCCGATCATCAAACGACCGGCGGCTACCCGAAGATCGCCACGGTGATCGAGGCGGACCTCGACCGGTTCGCCCAAAAGCGCGCTGGCGAAACCGTAACGTTCAGTGCCGTGACACCGGCGGAGGCCATCCGATTGACTCGTGTCCGCGCGGCCGAGATCGCAGCCATCTACGCGACTGCGCGCGACGGCGGCGGCTCACTTGATGCACGCCTCATGACGGAAAACCTGATTGGCGGGGTCGTCGACGGCGCGAAGTTGGAGAATTAATCCCCGAGCTCGGGCCACGCGGTCAGGGTTGGCTGCCGGGAAAGGGGTGGGAGAAGCGCGGCTCGACGCCACGATGCGTTGCCCCACGACGGATCCGACAGACCGGAGATGCTTGACGCAGCCCCGCGCCCGTGCCGTCATTACCGAGCGCGGCGCGAAGGACGCCCGGGGCAGGCGGAGACAACCACGCAGTGTTTGGGTCAAGCGTCACTGAAGCGGGCTTCCTCGAAACACCCGCAGCCGCGCGCGTGCGCTATCAACGCAATCCGCCGGGGCTTCGCAGCCGTCGGGATGTGGAAGCTGGCGACATCGCGCTTCAACGAGTCCAGCGCGGCGATCTGATCGCGATTACCGCCGTCGACGGCGGCGCGCCCGTATTCCTCACCGCGATACCCGATCATGCGGAGGCCTACACCGCATCGGCACTCCTCGAAGGACTCGTCGATCACCGGCCAGTGGATCTCCTCGGCCGATGTGACGACCGGGAGATTACGGAACGCCTCGCAGCACGCAACGCCACCTCGGATAACCTCGGCTACACGCAACTCTTCGACCAAACGACCGCTCCGGCAACGCAATTCATCGCGCGTGCCCACGCGGACGGCATTCTTGCGATCGCGATGCCCCAGCCCGTCGATTTTCTCTCCTCAGGCGGCGGCGGTCGAATCGATGTGACCGTTCAGGCGGCAGGCGGCACAGAAACCTACGCATTGCCGGACCCCCTCGGACCGATCGTAGACGAATGGCGCATCGAACGCGGCACGGCGCACGCATACGAGGTTGCACGCGGGCAATTCATCCAGATCCTCGACGTCGAGGGTCAGCAATGCTCTGACTTCATGGCGATGCGGGCCGACGCGCTTGAGCACGGTATCGAGCGCTATATCGACTCCACCGTATCGCGCACGATGGCCCGCGCCGCGTATCCGCAGCCAGGTTTGTTGGACAAACTGTTCGATGCCGATATGCGCCCGCTGCTCGCCCTGCGCCAGGACACCGTCGGCCGCCATGACACCTTCGCGCTCGCGTGCACGGCGCTGGGCTACGAAGAACGCGGCTTCCCCGGCCATGTGAACTGCTCGGACAACATCTCCGATGCGTACGCGCCGTTCGGCATTGCCCGTCGGCCCGCATGGCCCGCAATCAATCTGTTCTTCAACTCCTGGATCGACCACAACGCGCAGATCGCGACGGATGAGGCCTGGTCACAACCGGGCGATCACGTTGTCTTCGAAGCGCTCAGCGATCTCGTATGCGTATCGACCGCATGTCCGGACGATGTGGACCCGATCAATGGCTGGAACCCGACCGACATCCACGTCCGGATCTACGAGGATACTGCAAATGTTTCTCCGGCGGTCGGCTGGCGCGCGACGCCTGATGACGCGACGCGCATGACGCGCCCCTCTGCCTTCCACACGCGCACCAGCGCATTGACGACCCGCTTTGCGCCAGCGCGCGATGTTTGGCTCGCCAGCGCATACGATGCGAGCGGCGTTGAGGAGGAATATTGGGCATGTCGTGAGCGCGCGACCCTGCAGGACATGTCGAGCCTGCTGATCTATGACGTCATCGGTCCCGACGCACAGACGTTGCTTCAACGGGCAATGACCCGCGATGTTTCGCGGCTCGCACGCCACCGCGCGACCTACACACTGATCTGCGATCGACGCGGCACCGTGATCGATGACGGAACGCTGTTTCGACTGGAGCCGTCCGTCTTCCGGTGGTGCTGCGGGAGCGAACACTCCGCTCTGCACCTCCGAGAGCTAGCGGACGATCTTGGCCTCCAGGTGCACATCCGATCCTTGAGCGAGCGGATCGCCAACGTCGCACTGCAAGGCCCGCGCGCCCGCGACATCCTTCGCGGCCTCGTCTTCACACAGCCGACACAACCGAGCTTGGATAACCTGCGATGGTTCGGCTTTACGATCGCGCGCCTGCATGACCGCGACGGCCCCATGTTCATGCTGTCACGCACCGGCTTTACCGGCGAACTCGGCTACGAATTGTTCTGCGACACGAGCGATGCGGAGAAAATTTGGGACGCGCTGATGGAAGCTGGCCAACCCCACGGCTTGATCCCGATGGGCAATGACGCGCTCGCAATCCTGCGGATCGAGGCCGGGCTGATGGCAGCGGGCGCCGAGTTCACGCCGGATGTCGATGCCTTCGAGGCGGGGCTCGGGTTTGCCGTGGACCTGAAGAAGGAGGGGTTCGTCGGACGCGAAGCGCTGGTGCGGAACGCGGAAGCGCCGCGTCGCAAACTTGTCGGGCTGCAATTCGCGGGCGACGAGGTGCCGAGCCACGGCGATCACGTTTACGAAGGGCGCGATGTGTGCGGCACGGTTACGAGCGCGACGTATTCGCCGTCGCTCGGTTCTGCCATCGCTATGGCCCGCATCGCCGTCGAAAACGCAGAACTCGATACGATCCTCGAAGTCGGGCAGCTCGATGGCCATCAAAAGCGCTTGCCGGCGCGCGTGGTGCGGGTGCCGTTCATAGATCCAGGACGCAAGCGCCCCCGCGCGTAGGTCGTTCTGCAACGCAACGAGCGGGTGCGCGCAAACTCACACGCCTGCGACACGGCATTGCCTAACCACGGGGTGCTCAGTATCGCGACGCGTTGGGTGCTACCAAGCGCCTGTCGAGGCAGGTGCGCCTGAAACCCACTTCAAACGCACTGAGAACCCATTCGGAGCCCATCGGGAACGCAGGCGCGGGGGGAAGATAAGTCATGGCCGACATGATCAAGTTTGCGGCCGATATCGGCGGCACCTTCACCGACGCCGTGCTCGACGTCGGCGGGACGCTCACAACGACGAAGGTGCTCACGAACTACACCGCCCCAGAGGAAGGCATTCTTGAAGGGCTGGCGACGGTCTGCGAGCGCGCCGGGGTCGCCCCCGACCGCATCACCCACGTTGTCCACGGCACCACACTCGCAACCAACGCGCTGATCGAGCGGCGCGGCGCGAAGACCGCGTTCATCACGACCAAGGGGTTCCGTGACGTCATCGAGATGCGGACCGAAAGTCGGTTCGAGCAATATGATCTCGATCTGCTCCTTCCGCCGCCACTCCTCGCCCGTAACCATCGGTATGTGGTCGACGAACGGCTTGCTGCCGATGGGTCGGTTCTGCGCCCGATCGATTCAAGCGACGTCGAGACCGTCATCGATTTGATCGTCTCCCGCGGCTATGAGAGCGTCGCCGTTGGCCTGCTGCATGCCTACGCAGACGATCGACACGAGCGCGCGATCCGCGATGCACTTGCCGCCCGCGCGCCAGACATTGCCGTCTCCCTCAGCTCTGAAGTGTCGCCGCAGATGCGGGAGTACGAGCGGTTCAACACCGTCGTCGCGAATGCCTACGTCAAACCGATGATGGCGCAGTATCTCGCCCGGCTCGGCGAGCGGATTGGCGACGCCGGCGTCACCTGCCCGATCTACCTGATGCATTCGGGAGGCGGGCTGATGTCGCTTGCCGACGCGGCGGCCTTTCCCGTGCGCCTTGTCGAAAGCGGCCCGGCGGGCGGCGCCATCTTCGCCGCACATCTTGCTGAACAGTTCGGGATCACGCACGCTCTGAGTTTCGACATGGGTGGGACGACCGCGAAAATATGCCTGATCAAGGATCACACCCCCCGCACGGCCCGCGTCTTCGAGGTCGCGCGAAGCTACCGGTTCAAAAAAGGCTCGGGCATGCCAATTTCCATCCCCGTGATCGACATGGTGGAAATTGGCGCGGGAGGCGGCTCGCTCGCCCACGTTGATCGGATGGGCCAGATCCGTGTCGGACCGGAGAGCGCAGGCTCCGAACCCGGCCCGGCATGCTACGATCGCGGAGGAAAAAAGCCGGCAGTGACCGATGCTGATCTCATGCTCGGCCGCCTTGATCCGCAAGCCTTCGCCGGCGGCACCATACCGCTTTCTGCGCAGGCAGCTTCCGACGCGCTCATCGACGTCGTCGGCATGCCCCAGGGAATAAATGAGGGTATGAACAACGGCATGGATGCAATTACTGCCGCGCTCGGCGTGAGTGAGGTGGTGGATGAAAACATGGCCAATGCCGCACGGGTCCACGCGGTGGAGAATGGTGAAGACCTCGCGAGCTTCTCGATGATCGCTTTCGGCGGCGCCGCTCCGCTCCATGCAGCACGCCTATGTGAGAAACTCGGTATTGATCGACTGCTGATCCCGGCCGGCGCCGGCGTCGGCTCGGCGATCGGCTTCCTGAAGGCGCCGGCGTCGTTCGAGGCGACCCGGAGCCGATACATGCGGCTCAGCTCTTTCGATACGGTGGCGATGTGCTCAGTGCTCACGAGCTTGCGCGAGGAAGCAACCGGGTTCGTCGAAGCCTGCGCGCTCGGCGCGGACGTCACCTGCCGCTACCGCGTTTTCATGCGCTACGTCGGCCAGGGGTGGGAAATCCCGGTCGATCTCGATGACGAGGACGTCACAACGCCGGACGCGGTACGACTAAAGACCCACTTCGAAGACACTTACCGCGATTTATTCTCCAGGAACGTAGACGGGCTGGATATCGAGGTGACCGTATGGTCGGCCATCGCCGCGACGCAGATCCGCACGCCAAGCCGGGTGACACCGCCGGAACTGAGCGGCACCGCAACCCCGGCGGGCACG
>JBCBJG010000137.1:0-8526 GCA_038523655.1 Pseudomonadota bacterium
CCGTTTGACGAAGCGGGTCTCGGCATGGTCCGCGACGGCGCTGACCGGACGTTTTCCCTCTTCAAGCACATCAAAGCGGATATGGCCGTGGTCCGGCAGGATCGCACCGCGCCAACGTCGCGGCCTGAACGGGCTGATGGGGGTGAGTGCGAGAAGCGGTGCGTTGATCGGCAGGATGGGGCCGTGCGCGGAGAGATTATATGCCGTGCTTCCCGCCGGCGTGGATACCAGAGCGCCATCGCAGACCAGCTCCGCCATGCGCTCCTTCCCGTCGATGGTGATCCGCAATTTCGCGGCCTGATGCGTTTGGCGGAAGAGCGAGACTTCGTTGATCGCCAGCGCGGACGTCTCGGTCCCCTCGCGGTCCTGCACGGTCATCGACAGCGGATGGATGGTGGAGACGTGCGCGCTCGCCAGCCGATCGAGGAGATCATCCTCGTTGTAATCGTTCATCAGGAAGCCGACTGAACCGCGGTTCATTCCGTAGATCGGGATATCGCGGCGCATGTTGGCATGCAGCGTCTGAAGCATCAGGCCATCGCCGCCGAGTGCGATGATGACGTCGGCCTGGTCCTGAGGTGCGTTGCCGTAGCGTCGGGCGAGGCGGGCGCGCGCCGCGACGGCATCGGGGGCGGAGCTGGCGACGAAGGCGAGATTTTCGAGAACTGCGCGATGGCCGTCAGGGCCGCCCGAACCCGGGGCGAGGGCGGACGAATCCTTCACATGAGTGGGCGAAGCGCCCTCGCTGCTCGCCGGATCGTCGGCAGGGGGAATAATTGTCTCGCTCATGCGTTCTTTCCCCTCCTGTGGCGATCGTTTGGACGGAATCTGCTGCGCACAACGTGCCGCGCCTGCCGTTCCGTGCCGTACTTAGGCGTGCAGATGTGCCTCAGGTATCCGCGCAAGTCGAGCGGGGGGCACCAGGCCGGCTGTCGCGCGTATTGGAAGAGGCCCGATGGTCACCGGCGTGACCACCGCGATGCAGGCACGTCTCTTGATCAGCCGGCGCCGGTCGCGGTGGTGATGGTCGGGAGAAAAAATGCTGCGATCGCGACGTACGTCAGCCCATGCAGAAGCTGATCGAGCCCATGCAACTGCCAGAACCCGGCGCACGTCGGCTCGAGCTCGCAGCCACAGCCGATCCGCTCCTTCGCCCAGTCGATATGGTAGTGCAACACGAGCTCGGCTGCTGCGATCGCCGCGATCAGGGGAAGCGCTGCAGGCGCGAAGAACGCGAGCACGCCCGCGGTGAAAAATGCATGGATGCCCGCGTGGAGGATGCCGCCAGGGTGGAGGTACCGACCTTTGTTGCGAAACATGTATCCCGTCTGCAGGCCGTAGTCCGCGATGGCGTGCTTGACCAGCAGGGCCGACATCAGTGCGAGGGTCGCATGGATGGGAGAGAGGTCGGCGAGCATCGGACTACATCGGGCCTCCTGCGGGGCGGTGGGCTATCGTCGGCGTTTTACCTCGCGCGAGATTAAGCAGAACGACGCCGATGGCTGTGTCGTACATCACATTTCCGTGGGGGATGGCGAAGCGCAAGCGGTGCCGAGATTAAATTTGAACCCGCCGCGCGCGGAGGCCTTGGCCGGCAACCGACCAGCATGACAGATCATGCGTCGGTCAAACTGCGCCGGGCGCTGATGGCCGAGCAGGTTCAGCTAGGCGTGGTGCCGCGGAACGTGGGCTCCGTGATCGCCAGCGGTAGCGGTATCAGTTCCGCGGGACGAAGGCGCGGCGGACCCAGTTGCGACGGGTGCCGCGAAAGCCAGAGGCGCGACGGGACTGACGCGCACGCCGGGCAGCGACCCGCCGACGTTGTGCACGACGTTCCGCCTCACGCCGCCGAACGGTGCGGATGTATCTGCGACGCGCCTGGGCAACCCGCCGGGCGCGACGTTGTCGTTCCAGACGCCGCGCGCGTTGGGCGCTGGCAGTGCGTGTCTGGCGCGCGTCGGCGCTTTGTGTCGAAGGCGCTTCTGTGCTGGCCGTTTGCTGCGGAGATGTCGCGGTGTTACCGGTGGTTGAGGCTGTCGCGGGTGCCGGTGTCCGTGCAGTGGCGACGCGCGAAGCTCGGGTCGCAGCGCGCGCGGCGTCTGTCGATGTGTCGGCTTCAACATCAGCGGCATTTGCTGCCGGCTTTGCAGAGGCCACACGGCGTGCTGACTGCCGCGGATAGCGATTCCGTGCCGGTACCGGTACGGCTGCCACCTGCTTTATTTGATTAGTTTGACGATCGGTTGCGGTCGGGGAGGCGGTCACGTTCGTTGCGCCTGCCGCGATGTCTGACGTCGCGGGTGCCGAGGCTGCCACAACGGTTGCCCCGCCCTGCTTGGCGCAGGCCCGGCCATCGAAGGTCTCGACGAGCATCAGGTTCACGTAATCCGGGATCGGCGCTAGATCGCCTGCGCCGATGCGTTCGGCGAAGCGCTGCATCGCGAACCGCGATCCGCTCCCCCACCGCCCGTCGCGCGCGCCACGGTAGCAGCCAACCCGGTACAGCTCCCGCTGCAGAAGCTGGGCGATCCGGCGGGCTTCAGCGCGCGACATCTGTCTTTCACGCGGTGCGGCCTCGGCGGTCGCGGTCGCGCGCGGCAGCCGATGACGGGGTTGTGCCTGGACGACTGTGTCAGGCGCCAACTGGCGAAGGGCATCCGCCCCGGGCGCGCTCGGCAGCGAAGCGAGGGTCGGCTGCGGCGTATCGGATCCCGGTGTAACCGTTACGCGCGCGGAGGTTTGCGCATGGTAGGCACGGGAGGCTTCGGCATACCGGCGTGTTGTCGGTGTGCGAACGGGCAAGGGCGGTGCTGCGTTTTCTAGAGCTTTGCGACGCGTCCGAAGTTCAGCCAAACCGGTCACGTGCGTCGCGGCCTCTGGCGACTGGATCACGGTGGCATGCGCCGCACCCTCTGGGCTTCTGCGCGGCGAGGCGGTCGGTCCATTCGCGCCGAACACGTCAGCAGCGGTGCGCCCGACCTGCCAGCTCTCCGTGAGATCGCGGCCCGCAATCGTTGTGTGCGGCGTAGATGGCGCGGGGGTCTGCTCAAGTATCGCGGAGCCGAGCGCGAGGGTCGGATCGAAGCTGCGGTACGTTTGGCTGTCGGGGAGGGCGGAATACGCCAGCCAAACCGACGAGCCGAGAACCAGGAAACTCGCAGTACGCAGCACAAGCACGCTCCTTCTCACCACACACATCGGGGAAGTACACATTTCGCGACCACCCCATCGCGTCGACCCCGTTCACGCTTCGTTTACCAAGCTTAACCTGTATCGACAAGCAAACGGCTGAAAACGCCCGCGAAACAGCGTGTTCCGGCCTTGCATGCAGGCTCCACTGAACGATGCCGAGGGCCTGTGCGTTCCGTCGCGTCACGCATCCGAAGTGCAGACCGTCCGATGTGCAATCGTACGGAATGCCTCCGGCGCGGGTATCCCATCGCAGATGTTGTGCCTGTTCGGGCTAGGCACACCGCATCGTGCGGCGTGCCCGCAGCGCTGTGGATATTTCCCGTTCGGATTGTGGACAAATCAGATCGCCAGCGGCAGTTCGGTGCGGCGGCGATGATGGCGAGTTCGCGTCAAGCGTGTGGCGACACGCCAAATTAGTTAACAGAATCAGTCGAATCGCCTACCGTTGCGTGATTCTACGTGGCGTTCGCATGTCGTTTTGTTGTTCCGCGTTCCTGGTTGGACGTCTGTGTGTGCGGATCTCACGGCTGTGCAAAACGCCCGGCTCACCGCGCTCCCTACGCCACCTGTCACGACATCCGACCCCACGCCGGCTCGCCTGACCGATTGGTTTGGCGTGCCGTTTCGTCGTCGGGGCTCAATTCCGCGAGCCTCCTGTTCCGCGTTTTCGCAGGCACTCAGAGTGTGCTCGCCCAAGGGGGGTGAGGGCATGCGAGGAGGGGTTATGAGACATATTCTCGGAGCTTTCGGGCTCATTGCGGCTGCAATTCTGCTTGCCGTTTCTGCTGCCATGAACTGGCAGTTCGGCGCCGGGCTCGGGACCACCGCGGCAAACTCGAGCATTTTCGGGTTCGCTAGCGCAGCAGCCGATTGCATGAAAGCGCTGCTGCCGTTCTTTATCTTCGCGGCATGGCGGCAGAAGAGCTGGAGCCAGGTCGCTGCCGGCGGAACGCTCTGGACCATTTGCCTGGCGTTTTCGCTGACATCGGCACTCGGTTTCTCGGCAATGAACCGCAAGGACACGGCGAGCGAGCGGCAGTCGCAGGCGGTCGCTTACGCCGATACGCGGACCGAGCTGGCGCGCCAGCGTGAGCGGCTCGGATGGATCCCACAGCACCGCCCGGCGGAAACGGTGGCCGCGGAGATGCGAAAGCTGGAGCAGAACCGGCGCTGGCGCTCGACAGCCGGCTGCACGGATGCGACGTCGCGCAAGAGCATCGGCTACTGCGAGACGTATCACGCGCTGCAGGCGGAAGCGGCAGCTGCGCGTCAGGCAAGTTCGATTGAGGCACGTATTCGCGAATTGAAGTCGTCGCTCGCCGGCGCGCCGCGTGGTGTGACGGCTGAGACGCTCGCCGATCCGCAGTCACACTTCCTCGGCAAGCTGATCGGTCAGGATGAGAACGTGGTGCAGATGGCGCTCATCGTGCTGATGGCGTTGCTGGTCGAGTTTGGCTCCGCCCTCGGGTTTTATGTCGTGTTCTCGCAGTGGTCACTCTATGCCGCTCAACTTCCAGTGCCGGCCGTCCAGCCACGTGCACGGTCACGCGAAGTTGCCAACGACAATCGGTCCGTTGCTGAGATCCCAGCGGTCGCTGCAATGCCGGCGGCAATCATTCCGGCCGAGCGGGCCGTTGCAGCTGCGGCGTCGGCCACGTCGCAGCAGGTGCGCATGTCAGCGGCGCCGGACAGCGATGTGGAGCGGTTTTTCCGCGACCGCGTCGAAGAAGCGGAGGGCTGCAGCCTGACCGCGACGGCACTGTACGAAGACTACTGCGCCTGGTGTGATGGGCTGTCGAAGGAGCCGATGGCATTGCCGATGTTCGGTCGCCAGTTCGGTGAGCTCGGTGTCGACAAGGCAAAAATTGCCGGTCGCATCCGCTACATCGGCATTCGCCTGACCGTTGAGAGCGGCGAAAGCCAAGATGCACCAACGGCGGTGGTTGCGGCATAATCCTCTGCAACGACATCGCAGAGACTGAAAAAGGGCGTCCTGCGGGGCGCCCTTTTTTGTTCGGTATGGCGTGAAGCTTATCGGGGAACGCCTAAGCGTAACGGCAACGGCAGCGGTCGTCTCCCGATATGCTGCGCCCATGGGGCACCGCGTCCGCCACCGGCGTCTGAGTGACCAAGAAATGGACCATCACGACGGAGCAAGCGGGCAACCGTTTACGTAGTATTATTCTCCAGGTCCGCTGCCGGCCGGCGGCGATCCTGAAAATAAAGACCAGTGCGCGCGTTTACTGCCCGACTGTTTTGGCGATGGACCCGCTCGATTGTTTTGCTTCCAGCGCCTCGGCGAGCCAGTTGGCGGTTCCCGCGTGCCGGCTCTTGGGAAAATCGCTCGCGAATTTGCGAAGCAGCGTTGCGTCGCCGGAATCCTTCACGACTTCCCAGATACCGGTTGCGCGCGCTTCGAGTGCTGCAGCGGCTTGCGCACGTGCGCTCGCGGCTTCCCTGGCTTTTTGTTCCCTTGCTTTCTTGGCTGCGAGCACGCGACGGACAACCTCGTTTTTTTCATCCCGCTTTTTGCGAAGGCTCGTCAGGCGTGCTTTCACGACTGCAGAGGTGCTCGGATACCAGCGTATGAGGTTTTCATACGACGCGATGGTGTTGGCTCGGTGTGCATGCCGTAAGGCACAGCGTCGCGACGCGCGACGTGCGCTCGACGCGAGTGATCGGTCGGTCGCTGCTTGTTTATCTCCCAGCGTGCGGGCATTGCTGGCGTAGGCGCGCGCGAGGTCATAACGCCCGTCGCCTGCATGGATGCGCGACAATTGCCGCGCGGCAAACGCTGATCCAAAACCGGCCGCGTACTCGAGTTGGCGGATAATTTTGGGTTGGTTGCGTGGACCAAAATCGGTGTCCGTGTTCAGGAAATAGATCACGGACGCCATGGCGGCGGGGGCGTGCTGCGCGTCGCGTTCGGCCTCAGCGCGTGCGACCTCGCGGTAACTCGCCGAGTCAAAGCCCGCAGCCGTCAGTTGCGCCGGCGCGAAGGTGTAGGCTTGAAATCGGGAGAGGTGATACGGCATCGCAGCTGTCAAATCGCCCGCCTGATGGGCGGCGCGGAAACCGGCGATCGCTTCTCCATAATTCTTCTTTTTGTAGGTCGCGTAGGCTCGCGTCCGGCGTTTGCGGGTCCGACTGATTTGTCGTGCGCGTTCGGCTGCCTTCGTGAAACCATCAAGCGAGATCGCAGCCTCGAAGTCGGTTCGACCGCTGCGGGTTTTCAGGCGTAGGGTCCAACCACGACGCGCGCGGCGCAGACCGTCCCGCGTAAACGCCCAACCGATCGTGCAGTCCCCGAAGGTATTGCAGTCGATGTGTTCTCGCCCGAGTGAGATCCAGCGTCTGCCGGAGATAATCCGATTGCCGCGGCGATACCGGTAATGACGGAATTTCTTTCCGTCTGTGAAGAAGTCGGCCTTTCTGAAATTGACGCGCGAGGATGGCGTCAGCATCGTGAGCTGATAGCTTTTCGTCCGCGTGTTGTACGACATCCATGCGTAGCGCCGGCCGGTTAAATCTCCGCCGTAGCGTACTTCGCTCATGATGCCGGTGAAGACGCGGCGGCCGCCTGGCGATTTTGCGTCCTGCATGACGACCGAGCCGAGGAACCAGTCACCGAAGGTTTCAACCTCGACCGGGGTTGTGTGGCGCCAGATCGGGATCGACGGGACGGTGGCAAGCTTGGCCGGATTGTAGTCAGCGAGGGTGCCGGGGCAGGTTCGAGCGTTCGCGGAGGTCGGTGCGAGGAGGCAGGCGACCGCGAGCGCGGCGGCGATCCGTGCGGCGTGCCGCCTGGGATCCAGCGGGCCGGTGGCAAACGACCGCGTCAGACGACGACAAAGCATGACATGCCTCCCTCAGCAATTGCGGGAAGCCTACCGAGCAGCGCAGGCGCTCACAAGTCCGCATGCTGCGTAAAGGTGCGGGCCACGCCGGGCGCGCAGCCTTGGTCGCGAGCCCGGTAACCGTTCAGCGTCGTCCTACTCCGCGGGCTGTTGCGCCGGGGTGGAGCGCATGCGCAGGGCCGACCAGATGCTGAAGCCGAGCGTGATGAGCCCGCCGATCAGCAGAAGCGCACCGATCGGCAGCGAGATCTGCATATCGAACGGCAGCGGGATCGGGGCCCAGCGACCGAAGTAGCCGCGATCACCGAAAACGGGATCGAAGAACATCATCTGCATGCCCTGCGCGAAGTTCCGCTCGCCTACTTTGCCGAGGATCACGCCAAGCACCAGACCCGCCATCGAGTATCCCGAGCGGCGCAGCAGAAAGCCGATGATGCCGGCGGCGAACATGACCATCACGTCGAGCACCAGCCCGCGCGTCAGGAACGCGCCGACGCTTGCCAGCAGCAGGATCAGCGGCGCGAGAAACTGGAAGGGGATCTTCAGGAGATACAGGATCGTCTTGGTCTCGAGCAGCCCGATGAACAGGATCGAGAGGTTGGCCCAGAACATCGCGGCGAACACGACCCAGATCAGATCGGGCGAATTGTAGAAGACGAGGGGGCCGGCCTCGAGATCGTGCATCTCGAAGGCCGCGACCATGATCGCCGTGAGTGCGCCGCCCGGCAGGCCGAGCGCGAGCAGCGGGATCATCGCGGCGCCCGTTGCGGCGTTGTTCGCAGTCTCGGAGGACAGAACGCCCTCGAGTTTGCCCTTGCCGAACTCCTGCTTGTTCTTCGACCAGCGCACGGCCTCGCCGTAGCTCATGAAAGCCGCCAGCGTGGCGCCGATACCCGGAAGGATGCCGCAGAAAAAGCCGATGATGATCGAGCGGAGGACGGCGATCTTTTCCGCCCAAAGCTCGACGAACTTCGGGAAATTGAGGGAGAACTTCGGCGCGTTATAGGTGCCGACGGCTTTTTTCTCTGCCTGCGTGAAGACTTCCGAGACGGCAAAGAGACCGAGAATGACGGGCACGAAGGCGATCCCGGCTGCGAGATCAGTGAAGCCGAAGGTGTAGCGGTTCACGCCGTCGATCGGATCCTGCCCGACCGTGCCGATGAGCACGCCAAGCAGCACGGACAGCCATCCCTTCCAGATCGTGTCTCCGCCGACGGACGAGGCGACGGCGAGGCCGAAGAAGACGAGTGCGAAAATCTCCGGCGGGCCGATGTTCGAGATCGCCCACTGTGCGATCGGCTCGGTCGCGGCCATCATGATGAGCGCGGAAGCGACACCACCGATCGCAGAGCAGAGCACGGCCGCCCCCACAGCTTTGCCCGCCTTGCCCTGCTGGGTCATCGCATAGCCGTCGAACGCCGTCGGGGCGTTCTCGGCTGAACCCGGGATGTTGAACAGGATCGCGGTGATCGCGCCG
>JBCBJG010000138.1:0-8496 GCA_038523655.1 Pseudomonadota bacterium
CCCAGGCTTGCATCTTGTCGTAGCCTGCCTGCTCGACATCCGAATACGTAATCGCATCGGTCGGGCAGTAGGTGGCGCAGGCCGGATCGCCGCCGCACAGGTCACACTTGATGACCTTGCCGGTGTCGGCGTTGTAATTCACCGTGCCGAATGGGCAGGCGATCGTGCAGACCTTGCAGCCGACGCAGAGGCTGTCGTTGACCACTTTGACGCCGTGCGCGTCGGTGGTGATGGCATTGGTTGGGCAGGCCTGCTGACACCATGCCTCGTCACACTGAGTGCAGGTGTAGGGGACGAAGCGTGCCTTTTGGTGGAAGTCGAACACACGTATCCGGGATTTCGCCGGGTTAAACGAGCCTTCCTTCACGTGTGAACAGGCGAGCTCACACTGTTTGCATCCGGTGCATTTGCCCGGATCGATCACGAGTGCGCGTTGCATGCCATCCCTCCCGGTGGCTGCGGACCCGCCGAACGCCACGACGCGCTTCCTGCGCAATCGCGAACAGACGAAGTCCTGGTTCCTCCCGGCGCGTGGGTAAAGTCGCACAGCCCACTGCGCCGCTCGTCGATTAAACGGCGAACACGGAAGGCGTGCAAGTCACAAGACAGCTTTGGGCATGCGCCCAGAAGTGTCGTTTCGCGCTATTGTCGTTCTGCGCCGTTCTGGGCCGTGGCGAGTCATGCAGGGTGGGTGGTGCGTCGGGGCCATCTGTCCGGACGTGCGCCGTGACCGTGGCGCTATACCGGGCGGCGACGAATCACCCTAAGGACGTGGACGTGTTGTCTCGGCAAGGCATGTCGTGTGCGCCGCTTCGTGTTGGCGCGATGCCGAACTGCACGGTGTGGGGGATGTATGTCAGACTTCGAACAGGCCCTGATACGCGCAGCGCGAACCCGGCAGGCCCAGCTCGCCGTGAAGCCTGCCGAGGTCCTGGCGGTCGAAGCAAAGATGCAGGCGCTCCACGCGCATCTCGGCGATACCGGCGGATACGGCGATATCGGTTGGACGTTTGACCTCGCCCCCGACTTCACGATCCATTGCCGGCAGCATCATGTGACCCGCGCCGTCTGGCGGCACTTCAGCGGTGACGCGACAGCGCTCTATCCGCCCGGCAGCCGTGACGCGACAGCGATCGCGCGCAGCGTCGATCACGCTGTCGAGCTGACGGCGGAGCTGGTGGTGGGGTTGTTGCGGGCTTGAGGGTGCCCGCCCGGTTCACATTGAACCGCGGCGTTGGCTGACGTACTCCGAGCCGGCGGATATGCTCCGACTGCGATGTATTCAGCTAGGGTTCATCCGAGGATGTGCACGAGTCGGGATATCGAAGTGTTGACGGTGCACAGCGCAGCGCGAACTCAGGATATAACACCCATGAGACCCTTCTTCGCTACGATCGCAATTCCGTTCGTCGTGGCTGGCTCCGTCGGGCTCTTCAGCGATCCGGCTTTCGCGAACCGCGTTGCAAAATGTGAAAAAGAGCTCCGAACGCCCGCAGTCACCAAGGCGATTAACAACCTCGAGCATCCGAAAAAGAGAATCAGAAACCGTGCGAGGCTCCGCATCAAACAGTACTATAAAATGTACAGCGCGTGCCTGAAGGAGCGCGGGAGCGACAACACGAGGTGATCGTGGTCAGCCGACGGTGCAGAAACCCGTGGTGCCGCATGGGTGACTTGAACACCCGACCCCATCATTACGAATGATGTGCTCTACCAGCTGAGCTAATGCGGCGATCACGACGGTGCGCGGCGTATAGCGGATTCCGCCTCGGCTGTGCAACCGACACGTACGCTACCAGACGGTCGTTTCCTCCGGGTTATCGGCGCGCATGCTTCTCCAAAAATCCTCAGCTGCGCGGGACGTGGGCGCGGCGGCCTTTGCGGCGCTTGCCCTTCTTTTTCGCGGCAGGGCGCGGGGCTGAGGAAGCGCCGCCGTTGCCAGGCTTCGTCGCCCCATTGGCCGTAGGTGCCGGCGTTGGCGTTGCCGATGCGGTCGGCTTTTCGGGCGCGGTCTCGGCGAGGATCGTCAAGTCTTCGGCATCACGGTCGACCGGCGTCCGATCGTCATCGCCGACGATGACGAGCCCGTTCTGCGCGTCGCCGTCCCCGGCCGCCGACGTTCCATCGACACTCTCCGCGATCGCCAACGGGCGAACGAACTCGGCAAGCACTGCCGTGTCATCGCGGCCGGCATTTTCGGGCGGGAGATCCCAGCGGAAGGCATCGATCTGGCCGGTGGCGGGTGATGCCGGCAGCCACTCGTCGGATACGGCCCCTGCCTCATCGACCCAAACCCGATCGCGCCGCGCGGCGACAGCGCGAGATAGCCACTCGCGGACCCGGCCACGATCTCCGGACTGCTCGCCCTCGATGCGGGCCATCAGGGCGCAGACCTTTTTCGTCAGGCGATCGTCTTCGAGCAGTGGTTTGAGGGAGGCGCGGGCGAGGTCCCAGTCCTGCGCTTCGATTGCAGCAACGGCGAGCGCGATCGGTCCCTCGTCGTCATGGGTTCCGGCGACGAGTTTCTTCACGCGCTCGAGGCGGTCCTTCGGCGAGTCGCCGGGACGCGCAAACGCATAGGCCGTGGCCAAATCGGGGTGGGGCGCGTGCCGCCACGTCTTTTCAATTATTGAGGCTGCTTTGGACGTGTTGCCTTTGGTGGCGTGGATGCGACCTGCGACCTCGGCGGCCGGGACCAGATCAGGCGCGAGCTTGTGAGCCTCGCTCGCCGCATCGAGCGCGGCGTCCATCTCATCGTCTTCCTTGGCTTGTGCGACAGCGGCGAGGAGGACTGCGCGATGGCGCGTTGCGACCTCCTTCGGCACATGACCGGCGCGGCGGCCCTTGTGCAGTGTCTCCAGAGCGTCGGAATAATCTCCGGCCTTCACCTGCATGTCGAACAGAGCCTGGATCGGCCAATCAAGGGTCGCGTTCGTGCGCAACGCGCGTTCGGCGAACTGGCGGGCCGCTTCGTCCTCGCCCTCCGCCTGGGCTTCGATGAAGAGGCCGCGAAGCCCGAGGGCTTCGGTGTCGGGCGCGGCAAGCATGCTTTCGTAGATGCGCCGGGCGGTGGATTTATCTCCCGAGAGCTGCGCGGCCTGCGCGCGGAGCAGTTCCGTCAATGGCTCGTTCGGCAGTGCCTTGCGGGCCTGACCGGCGTAGCGGCTTGCGAGATCACGATCGCCTGCGCCGACCGCGATGATCCCGGTCGAAAGGGCTTCAAGACCGCGACGTTGCGTGCGACGCTTGAAAGCATCCGTGATCATCGCAGGCGAGCGGATCAGACCCGTCAGCGCCGACCACAGGAACACCATGGCCGCGACGAGGAGGCCGAGGCCGACGAAGGCCCAGAAGATCGGCATTTCGATCCGGCGTTCCTGCCAGTTGACGATCAGGTTGCCCGGCTGGTCGGCGAGCCACGCAAAGCCGTAGGCGATCAGCCCGACGACGAGGAAGAAAAAGATCAGTCGGATCATCGGTCAGTTGGCCCTGTTCGGCGACGGCTCGGCAGTACGCTTTGTGTGGTTGTTTGTGGTCATCAATTTGCTGATTTCGTCACCGCAGATTTGACGCCCGCCTGAAGTGCGCTCAGTGCGCGGTCAACGGCGAGGCGGTCTTCGGCAGCGGCGATCCACGGCGCCACGGTCTTGGCGGCGCGCCCCTCGAGCTTGCCGAGTTCCGCAACGGCGGACGTCAGATCGCCCTTGCCGAGGCGATCCTCTGCCCGGGCGACAATCGCTTCGGTGCTGTCGCCTGCAACATCGCCGGTCCGACGGACGCGCACGATGGAGCGGGCGTTCGCGACAAGGCGATCGATCGCGGAGGCATCCTCGGGCACGGTCTCCGACTGGATGATATCCGGCGCAAGGCGGCCGAGGCGGCGATTGAGGTCTGCGACTGTCGGCACGTCTTGCTTTGCGAGCGCATCGAGCGCCGCGGTATCGAAATCAGCGGGTGCCGACTGTTTAAGCCGTTCGATTTCGCCGGCCTCGATCTGTCCGCTTTCGGCTGCGCGCTGGAGGTTGGCGACCTCCATTGCGAACAGTGCTTTCTCAGCCGATGCCGCGCGCTCCGTCTCGCGGGCCGTCAGAGCACCCACCATGGCGTCGAGCTGCTCGATCTGCGCGCCGATCGGCGCCAACGCGGCAAGTTTTTCATCCGTTGTGGCGGCGAATCCGCTCAGGCGTTCCTCGAGCGCGGCCGTGGCCTTGCGGGTTGCGTCGAGTGCAGTCGCGGTCTGCTCGCTGACTTCCTTGAGACCCGTGACGTCACCTGAGAGCGCGTCGGCTTGCGTCCGGATAGTCTCGAGCGCCACGGAGAGGCGCTTGGTGCCGCCCTCCAGCGTCGCCATGGCTTCTGAATTTCCGTCCGCGCTGGCGATCTTGGTGTCGATCGTCTTGCGCAGTTCGCCCGCGGTTGTCTCGATCCGGCGGCCGGTCGCCTCGCGCGTGGCGGCGATCTTCGCATCGAGCTCGGTCCGCATGTCGTTGATCCGACCGGCGAGCGCTGCGAGCTTCGGGATCGCGGTGCCGCCCGCGCCCTCGGCCGCTTCACCGAGACTGCGGATCGTCTGTTCCATCGCATCGAGCCGGCCCCGCAATTCGGCCGCGCCGCCGCCAGCCGGATCGGCAAGTGTCTCCAGCCTGCCGGAAAGTTTCTGGGTGGTCTCACGGACCTCGGCAGTGCCTGCGTTCAGTGCCGCGATCTGCGTTTCGAACTCATCGATCTTGGCGAGCCGTTCCGCGGCCCCTTCCGGAAGCAACGCGGTGGCGGTGCCCGCTGACGATTGCTCCAGCGCCGCGACACGGCGATCGAGAGCAGCGGTCTGCGCGGCGCGATCGGCAGCGCTCAACGTCTCCCCGTCGCCGGTGAACTGGTTGACGCCGACGAGTGCGAGGATGCCGCCGAGCGCCCCGGCGAGCAGGTGGGTGAAGGTGCCGCCGAAGCCGCCGCCGCGTTTTGGCTCGTCGCCAGGCGAGGCATCTGCGGTTTTGTCTCCGTTGTCGGAGTTACCCACAGCAGGCTTGCCTGTGCCGCTCTTGTCCGCGTCCGGCGTGCGCATGGCGCTGCGAGCACCTGCCGCACCGGATGACGTGCTGGCGGCACCGCTTGTCGAGTTTGCCGTGCCCGGTTTTGCCGCATCCGCTGGTGTGCCTGGTTGCGATGTCCGATCGGCGCGGGCAGATGTGGTGGTTGAGACCTCGGGTGCGGGCATCGGATCCGACTTCGCCGACGATGAACCGGCACTTGCTGCTGCCGAGGACTTTGCATCCGCCGTCGACGCCGCCGCTGTGGCCGCCCCGGTTGAACCGGCGCGTTTGAGTGCCGCGCTCGCGTCAACCGTTTTCTCGCCCGGTTTGGACGAGGTGGACGCACTGGATGACCCGGCAGAAGCTGCACCGCGTTTTTCCGGCGAAGCCTTGTCGTCAGAAGGCACTTCCTTCGCCTTCAGATCGAGGGTCGCCGTCGGACGCTTTCCGCGGTTACGTCCTTTGTTCTTGCCCGCTGCCATGACACCCTCTCACCACGACGTAACTCAACCAGTTCCGCGGGTTATGACAATCGGGCAACAGCCCGGTCAACGGCGGAGAGCACGCCAGCCTGATTCGGCTTGTCCGCGACAATAATGCATCGCTGGGGCAGATGCTCCAGCGGTGCGGCCGCCGCCGCGGAAATGCATACATAGACGGGTAACCCTGAGGCGAGCGTTAAGACTCCGCGCGCTGCGGCAGAAATAAACGCACGTGAGGTAGCAGGCGACATCAGGACGACCAGATCGAGCGCCCCGTTACGAAAGGCGGCAAGCGCCTGCGGCGTCAGGTCCGGGACGGTGTCGACACGATAGACCGGCAGGCGTGCGACGGTTTGGCCCGCCGCCTCGGCCGCGACGACGATTGGATCGGGCGGCGATTTAAAGCCTGCCGCCTGGTTTGCAGTCGTTGGCTGGCGCTCGAGGCGTACGAGCGGGCCGGATCGGCAGGCAGCGGTCGCAACAGCGAGTGGGGCCAGTTCGGCTGCGTTCCCGTCGCCCGCTACCACCACCTGGTACCCCAAAGCGCGCGCTAGCTCGGCTGTGTCTGCGCCAACGCAGACAAGCGCCGTATGCGCTTTGATCGTCGCGAGCAGGCTCACCGGAGCGCTTTCGAGGCTGCGCAGGGCGTTGCGGCTGGTCGCGACGATGGTGCCGGCGCCGGCGAGCGTATCGAGTGCCTCCGCCGACAGGGGGGCCGGGCGCACCTGCAGCAGCGGCGAGATGATCGGCGCCAAGCCCCGGTCGGCCAGAATTGACGCCTGACGGTCGGCCTCGGGCTGTGGCCGGGTCACCAGCACCGTGGGCCGAGGCCCTGATTGCGTGCTGCCGGGTGCCTGATGCCCGGTTTCGTTGGGTGCGGTGTCGTCCGGTGCGGTCACGTTTGGTGCAGCGCGGTTTGCTGCGAGCGTTTACAGCGCGCGCGGAGGGGCCCGACGTGCATCAGACGATTTGCGCGAGGAAATCCGCCCCGGCCCGTTCGCGCAGCGTTTCGCCGACCTTCGTGCCAAATTTGGCTGCGGCATCATCGTCACCAACCGGGGCGTTCGCTTCGACCGCGTGCTGTTCGCTCCCGTCCAGCAGCAGCACCTCGCCGTGAAACGCCATCGTGCCCGCGTCGAGCGCAGCAAACCCGGCGATCGGTGTTCGGCACGAACCGTCGAGCTCGGCCAGAAATGCGCGTTCGGCCGTTACGCGCATACCGCTTTCGTGATGATGGAGCGGCGCCAGCAAGTCGCGTGTGCGGGCATCGTCGAGGCGGATTTCCACCCCGATCGCACCCTGAGCCACCGCCGGCAGCATCTCGTCGGGTGGCATGGCGCGGGTAATCGTATCTGCCGCATCGAGGCGGTTGAGACCGGCGACCGCGAGAAAGGTCGCGTCGGCGATGCCCTCATCGAGTTTGCGCATGCGGGTCTGCACGTTGCCGCGAAACTCGACGACCTCGAGGTCCGGACGGGCCTTGCGGACTTGCGCGGCGCGGCGGAGCGACGACGTGCCGATCTTCGTGCCGGCGGGCATATCGGCGAGCGTTGCGAACCGTCTCGACACAAAAGCATCGCGCGGATCTTCGCGTTCGAGGATGGCTGCGAGGCCGAGGCCCGACTGATGTCTGGTCGGCACGTCTTTCATCGAATGGACCGCAAGATCGATCCGGCTTGCGAGCAGCGCCTCTTCAATCTCCTTGGTGAACAGACCTTTGCCGCCGAAGCTGCGCAGCGCTTTGTCCTGAATTCGATCGCCGGTCACCTCGACGACGACGATGTCGATCGTCACGGGGTCGATGCCGTGTGCGGCGACGAGGCGGTCACGGACTTCATGGGCCTGCGCGAGGGCGAGCGGCGATCCACGCGTGCCGATCCGAAGCGGGGTGGACGACGCCATGCGCGCTGATCCTTGATGAATTGACGGGTCACGCGGCGGGACGTACCGCTGCGACAACCTTCTGATGTGCTCGGTCCTATGCCGCCCCGGACGCCTCGATGCAACGCGCGGGCGGCGGTACGGGCAGGTAGGGCATAACCTCGATGACACCCAGCGATCAGCACGCCGACCCTGCCGAAGCGCCACCATCCATCGTTCTCGGGATCGAGACGAGCTGCGATGAGACGGCGGCGGCCATCGTGCGACGTGAGGCGGCGGGCACCGGGTCCATCGTAAGCTCGGTCGTCCGTGCGCAGATCGAGGCGCACGCGCCCTACGGCGGCGTGGTCCCGGAAATCGCCGCGCGCGCTCATGTCGAGATCATCGATACGGTGGTCTCGCGGGCGTTATCGGAAGCGGATCTTGCATTCGCCGAGCTCGATGGCATTGCCGCGACGGCCGGTCCGGGGCTCCTTGGCGGGGTGCTCGTCGGCCTGGTTTCCGCAAAAGCGCTGGCGGTCGCAGCGCGGCGTCCATTTATCGCCATCAACCATCTTGAAGGGCACGCGCTGACCGTCGGGCTCACCGACGCGGTCCGGCCTCCGTACCTTCTGCTGTTGGTCTCCGGCGGACATACCCAGACACTGATCGTCGAAGCCGTCGGCCGCTATCGCCTGATCGGCACCACGCTCGACGATGCGCTTGGCGAGGCGTTCGACAAGACGGCGAAGCTGCTCGGACTTGGTTTTCCCGGCGGGCCAGCGGTTGCGGCGGCGGCGAGGAATGGCCGGATGGGACGGATTTCTCTCCCTCGACCAATGCTCGGGCGCCCCGAGCCCCATTTCTCCTTCGCCGGACTGAAAACCGCGGTTCGACAGCAGGCGCAAGCGCTCGCACCGCTCAGCGATGACGACATCGCCAATCTGTGTGTCGCCTTCGAAGACGCAGCGGCCGACGTGGTTGCCGACCGGGTCTCGAATGCCATGGAGGGTTATGTCGAGGCACTTCCGGGCGCGCCGCGGTCTCTCGTCGTCGCGGGAGGGGTGGCGGCGAATGTGCGGCTACGTGAGCAGCTCGCGACGCTCGCGGAGGAAAATTCCTTC
>JBCBJG010000139.1:0-8460 GCA_038523655.1 Pseudomonadota bacterium
GTACCGTTTTCCGTCGGCTTGCAGGGCGCTGTTGGTCGCCTGCTTACCGGTGTGACGGACGGCTCGTGCTATCCCTATAAAGGGGGAATAATTCCGCTCGCGTTCGTCGGCATTCCGCCGAACAACGTGCACTTTACGCAGACCGAACGCGTCAGCCTCAACCAGCGCACCCGCCGCGTGCTGCAGGGATTTTCGTTCTTCTGGAAAGTCCTCAACACCCAGACGTTCCAGACGATTGCTGCGCAAACGGGCCTCAACCCCGGCGACCGCCAGCAGCTTCTAAAAGCGGTTGAAGAGATTAAAGGCACACCGCTGGTTTTCATCATCAGCGCTGAGCGCCCGGCGAAAGCGGTCGCCAAACTCAAGCTCGAATTGTTCGCGCGTACCGCGGAAGGCGTGCAGGTCTGCCCGAAGGCGGAGACACTGTTCGTCGACATCGCCCGCAACACGATCGTCCCGATCGACCGGGTGATCGAACTCGAGACGGAAACGCCGATCGTAAAGCGTCGCTGGGCCTTCACCCATGCGCTGCGCTCAGTAGCCGACACCCTGCGCGATTTCGAAACGGTCGCGCTCGAGATCGACTACCGGATGTCGGGCAATTGCCGTCTGCGCAACACCAGCGAGGTCGCCTTCCGGGCCAACTATTCCGATGTCGAGCAAGAGATGGTGTCCAAGTTCGCGCTGTCTCGTGGAGAATGGCCCGCGCTTCGTGTCGACACGCTCGATGGTGCGCGGCGCAAGACGCCGACCTCAGCCGACGCATCCGCCGCCTCTAACGCCTCGCCGAAGACCGCAACGCTGCGCCTCCAGTTTAGCCTCGACCGCGAGGATCCCGAGCTGGTCGACCTCGCACTGCAGGTGAATGCCGGTGCCCGCGATCTAGCGAGCCGCTTCATGCGTGTGCACGTTCGCCCGGGCGCACTTCGCGGCTGTACCGAGCTGTCCAACAACATCCTCGACGTGCTGGTGCGCGAAACCCGCGGGCTCGAAGCCTCTTTCCGGCTACGACCGTCCAAGGCGCAGTTTCTGGCCAACCGAGACCCGGTGAGCGTCATCATCGAGCCGCGCGAAGACCGCTACTTCTACTGCTGGGTGCTGGACGCGCAGGGCACGGCCTACGTGCTGTTGCCGCTTTCCAAATCGCAGGGTCTCAAGCCCTGGAAGGCGAATTCGCGCATCGTCTACCCCGACGATTTCCGCGACGAAACGCTCGATCAGTTCGTCTCGCAGGCGGTCGTGTATCCGGAGCCTGCGCGCGAATTGGTCGGCTGTTTTGCCAGTCCGGCGCGACTCGCCCCGGAGATCGAAGCCCGCTGGCTCGATCTGCACATCCACAATGACGGCGGCGGTGGGCCAAACGGCGAGGTGCCGAGCGAGGACGTTCAGGACTGGCTTCGCACGATGCGTGCCGTCCCCGGCATCGAAGAGCGCTATACCTGGATCGAAGCAATCGCCGGCTAGCGCTGACACGTGGCCGGTCCGACGGCATCGGGAGGAGAAAAAGAAGCGTGAGCGTCTCCGATTTCTACTGGTCAGAACGGGCGCGCAGTGAATTTGCCGCGCTGTTCGATGATGCCGCATATGCCGACGGCTTCCGCCGAGCGGTGGCCGAGACCCTCGTGCGCGGCTGGTCGAACAATCGCGACAAGCCATTCTGGTCCCTCTCCATCGTCGTCGCCGCCCTTTCAGCCGCCGATGGTTCGGGCGATGGGATGGATATCATCTGGCGCAATGCTGGCGAAATCCGCGCCACGTTGACCGAACTCTCGCCGGACGCGCTCGCGCACCTCGGAATTAAGGTCCGCGACGACGACGCGAGCCTTTTGCTGGAAACCCCCGACGGTGCGTTCCGCCTGACCCAGAACCGACTTCGGCTCCTCTCGAAGCTGACGGAGTTTTTTCTCGGATGTGACGAGTTCGCCTACGCCGAGGATGTCATGGGCCTGCTTGCCCGCTGCACGGCACTCGCGGGCGACGGCGACTACGGCACGCTGAAGGAAATCACGCGCGAGTTCGCCCGCATCGGGTATCGCTTTCGCACCAACAATTTCCTCGACGCACACGCAGGCTCCGCCTTCTCGATCGTCAACAGCTACCTTGCCGGGCGCAACTATACGCTCGAGGACGACACGATCTTCGCATTCTGGGCCGATCCGGAGAACGAGCGCTACAAGACCTACGAGGCGACCTATCAGGCGTTCGCGAACTTCGCCGCGTCCATGGACGAAGCGCGGACGACGAACGCCGCAAGCAATGCCGACGATATCGCCGATCCGGCACTCGCAGGTGCGATCGCCGGGATCGTCGCGAACGACGATGCCGAGGTCGATACACCGGGCCAGGACCTCGTGGACGTGTTGGGCGACGAAGAGGAAAACGACGACGCGGACGAGCCCGAGATGCGCTCGGCCGACCCATCCGTGCTCGGTGATGCCGACCTTCGCCTCTTCGGCCAAAAGGAAATTACCCTCCTGTCCAGGCTCGCAGAGATCGGTCAGTTTGGCGCCGAGCATCGTCGCGCAAGCCTGCGTCTCATCGCGTTTCATCCGGTTCAGTCTGGCATTTCCAATGGTCTTCGGACGGGAAAGTGGAAGGTCCCGTTATCGGAACGCGTCACCTGTACGGAGGCCCGCGACTACGACGGCATCATCTCGGACATCGAAGCACTGGGCGCCCGCGCCACATCCTGGCTTGAAGTCGCTTTCGCCCTCGCGAGTGAGGAGGACGCGCACGACGAGCGCACGGCAGGCGCACGAGCAGCGGGTCTTGAAACCCTCGCCCGCTCGCGCGCCAAGGCGTTGCAGCGGGACCCGGCTGAGCTGCGCCTCGCGTTTCTCGGTGTAACGCCGGCGCTCGTGCAGGCGCGCGAGATGTCAGACCGTTTCGCCGGTTTGTTCTCCCGGCTTTTCGCAGCCGATGCCGCCGCCGAAGATCACGCATCCGATGCGTTCGCGACCGACCGGTCTGCGTTCGCTGCCGAGTTTGCCCGTCGCTACATCGCCGATGGGTCGGGCGACACGGCATCTTCCGTCACCGCCGACGCCGCCGGGGCGTCAGGCACGGAATAGGAAATTCGGTACCATGGTCACCCTACCGAAAGACGTCGATTTGGCTGCCGCGGAAGAAGCATTTTCCTCCGCCGAAGCATCGAGTGCACTTGCCCGTGAGGCACGGGACACGCCCGAACGCCCCTCCTTCGGCATTGTCGAACTGCTGAGCGCGATCCGCACAGCCCGACCCCTCTCGAGTGTGGCGGATGGCACCGTTCTGCCACTGCGCGCACTCCGCCTCTACCGCAGGCTGCTGGAGCGTGAGGCGATCGGCTACTCACAAATGGCCCGTGCCGCCCGAACCGGTGAGGATGTCCGGCGCAAGGTCGGCCCGTTCGAGGTCGACCTCGTTGTGGATGACGACGCCGTCTTTCTGACGATCTCGCCGATCGGGACGGATATCCCCTCCGCGATCACCCTGATCAACGATACGCAGGAAACGGTCGTCATGGCCTTACCGGAACCGGTTAATGCGGTCGTCCAACTTGGACTCGCCTCTGCAAGCGACGATGCAAAGACGCTCATTCGCCTGATGGAAGACGTGACGACGTCCATCTTCATAACATGATACGGTGCGACGCGCAGCCGAAGGGCCATGGTTGGCGACCAGGCGCACGCGAAGCACGCATCAACGGCTGAACGGACGAGGAGCAGGGACAGGTGGTCAGCGAGGGCCCGATTACGATCGTTGCCCCGACGACCGGCGGTCTTGTGTGGATCGAACGCATTCGCCCGCGCCCCCGGCTGCAGGCGAGCTACGCCGCGCTGAGAGGGGATTTCCGCCCGCTCACGCTCTCGACCGACTATCACACGTTCGTCGCCGGCCCCCTCGCCGCACATGGCCTGGCCGATACGGCGCATGAGCTGCTGCTGAGCGGCGACATCGATTCCGGGCGGAGCTGGGAGATCCCGGTGCTGATCGGGCATCTTTTCCTGGCAAACGATCAGGCCGTCGAAGCGGTCGATGCTGCCCGGGTGATGACTGAGAACGAAGCTCTTCCAGCCTCACCTGCGCAGGATTCGAACTCCAAACGGATCATCTGGGCGACCGGGAGCATCGACCCGGAGCTTGGACCGCAGGGCGCGGACTTCTCGGTACCGCGCAAACTGGAACTCTCAACGCCGACGTTTGCCGCTTGGCAGCAAGCCGGCCATGACGTCACGCTCGTCGCGCCAGCCGGGATGCCGGACGATCACGCGTCCCGGTTCGGCGAGGTTGCCGAGCGCTTTGGCTTCAGACACGGCCTTCCCGCATCGTTCGCCGATCTGTGCGCCATGCTCGATGTGGTGCCCGGCGAGCTGTTCGCACAGACTACGGCAAAGACCACGGCGAAGACCAAGCCGCCTGACCCCGCGCGCGCAACGAATGCCGAGACATCGGCGCCCCTCCCCGATCACACCGCTGACACCCGTCACCCTATTATGCGCGGGGCCGGCGCGCGCCGCTTGGTTTTGCGCGCGGTCGGCGCGCTGGGGGCGGTTGCAGTGCTCGCGGGAATTCTCAGCAGCCTGAATGTCCTGGGCTTGAACGGCCTGAGCCCGGGCGGGTCGAACCCCGGCGAAGGCGCGTCTGGCAGTTCCACCCCCGCAGGGAGCGACGCCGCCGCCACATCAGGCGACGGTGCAACGAGCGGAGGGCCCGCAGCCCGTCTCACAGTCATGCGCCTCGGCGCTGCTGACCGGGGCGACTGCATCGAACGCATCATGCAGACCAGACCCATGAACCGAACCGTGGTGCCCATGCACGCAGGCGCCTACCAGATCACCAACAGCGGCGGGCTTTGCGGCCTGCGCTTCGTCAATCAGCATAGCCGTCCGCTCGACGTTCGTGTGACCGGCGGCCTGACGACCGTTGCGATCCAGGGCAACGACGCCCTGTTCCAGGGTTTGCGCCTCTCACCGAACGCCGCGACCGATCTGATATTCTCGCGCCCCGTGAACGGGCTCGACGCGACCCTCTTCGTGGACGGCGCGCCTATTTCGCTCGCGATCACCACGCCGGATACCACCGCAGGAGCGGACTGATGACGCCTCACACGCCGAGCACCACGATCCCCGTGACGCATTGCACGCGCAAAGCGCACCGACACCTGGCGTACGCTTTGGTGGCAGCGCTCACATTTTTATCCGTTGTTGCTCCGATGCCAGGCTCGGCGCAGGCGCAGAACGACGATGTCAACGCGTTGATCGGCGGCGAGACCGCACCATCGCCAAAAGCCGCTCGAGATGCGCCCGCCAAACCCGCCGACAAGGTTTCGTCCCCCGCGACGACGGCACCCGAAACGCCGGCCGTCGCACCGACCGAAGGGGCCGGCGAGCAGACGCTCGACGCCAAGGCCTGGGTCCGCCATCGCCGCGCGATCAACCATGTGCAGGTGCTCGCCGGACGCCCGCTGCCGCAAGACACCTGCCGAAACGTAATTTTTGATGCGCGTCCGTCGCTCAACAAACGCCATGCCGTCAAAGGCGGCGCGACCGTCGCGCTCGACATGCAGGACCTCTGCCTCGTCGGATTCCGCAACGACAGTGAGAAACGCACGCTCGTTGTCCGGCTGGGTGAGGCATTCGCGACCCTCGCCATCGTCCTCGATCCGAAGCTCTTTACCGGCTATCCCATCGCGCCCGGCCAGCAGATTACCGTCCCGCTGCGCCAGCTCGCCGTCCCGGCGCTCGATGTGTCGCTCGAGGCGGCATGGGAAGATGATCTCGCGACCGCCGACCCAAAGATCGCGACGGCGACCCTCTCGCTGAGCGGAAAACGATAAGCCCGATGAGCCGCACACCCGACATCACCTGGGACAACCTCGTGCGCGGGAGACAGGCCCCAATAGCGAGGGGTCTCGCGCCGATACGCGCGAGGTTAACGCCATCGCGGAAGACCTGCAGTCCACGAATGGCTCTGGCGCTTCCATTGCACAGCTACGGGAATAAGACGTAGTTTCCAGGAACGCGCCCCGGACGAATGCAGCCTCAGCGCGGCGGCCTGCTGTTTGGTGTCAGCCCGCTGGAATGAACGGTAACCAACCGAGACGACCATGATGAACGACGCACTCGACCGCCGCCAATTGCTTCAACGGACCGGCGCCTTCGCGCTGACGCTCGGCGCGGCATCCATGACCGGGCTGGAAGCAGTGCGGGCAGATAGCCACGCGGAATCGACCGTCGATCGGGTCAACCGCCTGATCCAGGATCTCGCGCCGCGGAACGCACCGCCCTCAGGTCTGCCGATCGGCGGGCCAAATACCCGCCGCGTCGTAATCCGCAACCCTGATGGCCGCGAGCAGGTCTTCTGGGTGGATTACGACAGCAGCGCGAGCGTCACCGTGCACTTCCGAACCGACAGCGCGAAGATCAGCAAGCGCTCCGACACGATCCTCGAAATTCTTTCGCGCGCGCTCAAGTCGCGCGAGCTCCGCGCCTACCGCTATATGATGGCGGGCCATACGGATGCGCGCGCATCCGACGCGTACAACCTTGCCCTTTCCCAGCGTCGCGCCGTCTCTGTCACCCAGCATCTTGCGAATGTCCATGCCGTCGACGCCAACCGGCTGATCCCGGTCGGGTTCGGCGAGAAGGAACTGCGCAACCCGAGCAAACCGAACTCAGGCATTAACCGCCGCGTCGAAGTCGGGCTGATTGTTCGCCCACCCGACGGTGCCGGTGAGGTAGCCGTGGACGACGGCAACGCCACCAACGCCCTTATCGGTCAGTGACCATCACGATAACTTCCGTCGCTCCGAAGGACACCAACAACTGATCAGAAACCTGCTTCTCGGCGCATCGGCTCTCGCATGCGTCGCCGCGCTTCCCGCCGCCGCCAATGCGCAGACCGTTAAGGTCCTTGTCGCGCAGGAGGACTGGGATCGGTATTCGATCGAGCGCAACAACCGCATCCAGCGCAACGTGCTCAACACCTGGAACAACACGCTCAACTCGCCGGCCGTGCTTCGCCAGATGAAGCAGTACGGCATCGAAGGGCTGGACGTGTACGATGAGACCGCCGTCACGCTGAAGTTCTATAACCAGGATCGGACGCGCCGCCGCGATGCGGAATTGATCTCCCTCGCCCGCCAGATCCGCAACCCGCGGATCGATGTCGTGGTCCTCTACACGCTCTACGCCCGTGCGGTCGAAGCCCCCTACACGAAGGCGACCAAACTGCTCACGTCGATGAGCTACCGTGCGCTCGACGTCCGCTCCGGCCGCTTCTTCGGGGGCGACAATCTCGAGATCGATCCGGACGGCGTCGTCATGACCGGATGCGCCACGAAACGGGCTGGCGTGAACCCCGACCGGCATTGCGTGAAAGAATTTGTCTCCCGCTACGGGGAGCGTCTCGCGCGCGATTCCGGCAATGCACTCGCGCTGCGCCTCGCAGCACTGCTCGGCCAGCAGTACGGCGATGGTGTCAGCACAGCGAGCGCGACGGACGATAAAATCGGCGATTCCGATGGCTTCGAAGCCGAGGCGGACAGCGGTATCCGAACGGCCGGCATCTCCCGCTGCAAAAACATCCCGACGACCTTCATCATTGACTATCAGGGCTTCACCCCGCGCCAGAAATCGCTCATCGAGGCGAACATGTCGAACTGGCGGTGCGGCCTCGATCTGGACGCGGCCGTTGGCGGAAGCTCCCTCGTAAATGCGGCGTACGAGTACAAAACACGCCTGAACGAGGGACAGCTCCTGCGCCAGATTCGCTTGATGGCCGAGCTGATGGGCGTCGTCGCCGAGATCCGCAACAAGGGCACGAACACCATCGAGGTGCGTGCCATCGGCTTGCGCACCAACTGAGAATGACCGCCGGGGGCTCAACCCGTGCCCCCGGCCGCTCAGCTCTTCAGAGCCTGTCCACGCGCCCATCTTCGCGTCGATCCACGTGCCCACTCACGTGGCCACTCACGTGATCGGCTACACGACTGTGATTTGTCTCCGCCGCAGCACCAGCCACGGCGATCCCTAACCGCCTGCCTGATCCCGAGGTGCCCAATGCCGTCCAATCGCCAACCAGACGCAGCCGAACGGAGCACCAGGCCTCGCGACGCGGCCAAACGGGCCCACCGGAAATTCCGCGCGAAAACCGGCAGTCTGCTCACGGCCATCACGCTCGCACTGCTGGCAAGCGCCCCTCCGTCACTTGGCACGACAGGCTCCGCCGCCGCACAGGAGACATCCTCGACCACGCCGGCAACCTACACGCGCCGCACGTTCGACGGACGCGAGGTCTCCGTTCGCGCTGACCTGTTCGTCGCCAACCGTATCGTCGTGGCGACCGAGCCGGGGACCAGCGTCGCCGACCTCGTGAACAGCTTCATTCAGGACGGTCCCGCCGTCGGCCAGCCGCGCGTGCGCAGACTGACCGAGACCGGCACCTATTTTTCGGTTGAGTTCGACGCTGCGGACGGAA
>JBCBJG010000140.1:0-8434 GCA_038523655.1 Pseudomonadota bacterium
CCGCGATGATGCGTGACGGCATCGCGCGCCGGGACGGTGCTGAGCGACGCATGCATGTCGGCGAAGCAGGCGTCGTCGAGGGCTTGCGACAGGGATGCCACGCGGACGACCTCGCCGATATCCTCGATCGCGGAAAGCTGCGGGGAATAATTCCCATCGATCAGCACCATCCGGATCGCATCGACCGATTTCATCGGGCCGAGCGCTGCCTCGACCGCCTGCCATGCCGCATCGTTGTCATCCGACGCGGGAAACGCTGCGGTGATGCGCGCGCGCAGGTCCGTATACTTCCACTCCTCAACGCGACGGTGTGGAAGACCGAGCCTGCGGAAGGTGTCCATGGCCGAACGGCGGGCAGACGCGATCGCGTCGGTGCCCGGCAGATCGCGCGCAGCCGTATCGAATGCGGAGAGAAATCCTTCTTCCGCCGGGTTTCGGAGCACGGTGAACTTGTGCGCAGCATCCGCCATGATCAAGCAGCCTCGTCAACGAATTCGCTGTAGCCCGTCTCTTCGAGCTCTAGCGCAAGCTCTTTGCCGCCCGTTTTCACGATCCGACCCTTGGAGAGCACGTGCACTTTGTCCGGCACGATGTAGTTCAGCAGACGCTGGTAGTGGGTGATCACGAGCATCGCCTTGTCGGGGCCGCGCAGCCGGTTGACTCCTTCCGAGACGACCCGGATAGCATCGATGTCGAGACCAGAATCCGTCTCGTCGAGTACGCAGAGCGACGGCTCAAGCATCGCCATCTGCAGGATCTCATTGCGCTTTTTCTCTCCGCCCGAAAAGCCGACGTTCAGCGGGCGCTTTAGCATGTCCGAGGTGATGTTGAGGTCAGCGGACTTTTCCTTCACCACCCGCATGAAGTCTGCGACGGAAAGCTCTTCTTCCCCGCGCGACGTGCGCACCGCATTCACGGCAGTACGCAGGAACGTCATGGTAGCGACGCCCGGGATCTCGATCGGGTACTGGAAGGCGAGAAAAACGCCAGCAGCGGCCCGTTCGTCGGGCGACATCTCCACAATGCTTTCACCGTTCCACAAGATGTCACCGTCCGTGACCTCGTAGTCCTCCTTGCCGGCTATCACGTAGGACAGCGTCGACTTGCCGGACCCGTTGGGCCCCATGATCGCGTGGACCTCTCCCGTTGGAACGGTGAGGTCGAGGCCGCGGAGAATTTCCGTCCCCTCATCTTCGATCTTCACGTGAAGGTTCTTGATCTCGAGCATCGCTCACTCGCTTTCGCTGCAATCGTCTTCAGTTCACCGCCGCGCCGGGCAGCACACCACTCAGGCCTGATAGTCGTCCGGTGCGCCTGTACTGCGGGTCACCGTGTCTTTCTCGCGCGTGAAGGCGACGCGGAACGCCATGTAGAGGAAGAAAAACGTCAGCAGCACCGGAAATGCTGCCGTAATCACGATCTCGGCCGGGGTGCCGGTGTTTACTCGGGCGACGATGCCGGGCAGCGTCCACCACACCGTGACCGCTGCTGCGAGCACGAACCCGGCCACGACAGCTGACTTGGCTAAGCTCATGGTGCCAGTCCCCTGGGTGAATGCGCGTAGCGGGCGCTCGTCATCGCGAGTTGCCTTTGCGCGTGTAGTGGATCGCGAGGCTGACGATACCGGCCGCCAACACCGTCAATCCGGCCGCGAAACCAGGGCTGTCGTTCTGGGACATGCCGATCAGCGACAGGGCCGAGCCGAGGAACACGGCCGCGAACCCTCCAGCCCGCAAGATCGGCGGCGGCTTGCTTTCATCCTTTCGAGCCACGGCGCGCCTCCTACTTCCAGCGACCGGACGGGGGCGGAATGCGCGTTGCCGCGGCTGCAACGCCGAGTGCCGTGAGCACGGCCGCCACGAGTGCCGTCAGGCCAAAGCCTTCCGTGATCAACGCATAGACGAGGAATACGGCGCCGGCAGCGGCGAGCAGAAACGATGCAATGCGGATCGGGCCGCGAACAGCGGGGGTGAGGGGGGTAGCCATGTGTCGATCACCTGATCTCTTTTATTTTCCTCAAGCGATGGCGAAGCGGTTCCACGCCGATGGCGGCGCCGAGTGACCGCGTGATCGATCAACATCGATCACGCTGTGTTCCGCTGAATGTGCGCAGCGCTACTCGCACTATTCCGGGTGAACGCCGCTAGCCGACGCTTCCCTCAAGGCTGATGCCGATGAGTTTCTGCGTTTCCGCCATGAATTCCATCGGCAGTTGCTGCAGCACATCGCGAACGAAGCCGTTCACGATCAGCGCGATCGCCTCCTCCTCATCGAGCCCGCGCTGCAGGCAGTAGAACATCTGGTCGTCGGAAATTTTCGAGGTCGTTGCCTCGTGCTCGAAGTGGGCCGACGAATTCTTCGCCTCGATGTACGGAACCGTGTGCGCACCGCAGCGATTGCCGATCAGCAGACTGTCGCACTGCGTGAAATTTCGTGCGTTGGTCGCCTTGCGGTGGGCCGAGACCAGACCGCGATAGGTGTTGTCCGACCGGCCAGCTGCGATCCCTTTGGAGATAATCCGGCTCGACGTGTTCTTGCCGAGGTGGATCATCTTGGTGCCGCTGTCGACCTGCTGACGGCCATTCGAGATCGCGATGGAGTAAAATTCCCCCACCGAGTTGTCGCCACGCAGAATACAGGACGGGTATTTCCAGGTGATCGCGGAACCGGTCTCGACCTGCGTCCACGACACCTTCGAATTGCGCCCGCGGCAGTCCGCGCGCTTGGTCACGAAATTGTAGATTCCGCCCTTGCCGTCGGCATCGCCCGGATACCAGTTCTGGACCGTCGAGTATTTGATCTCCGCGTCGTCCAGCGCGACGAGTTCCACCACGGCGGCATGAAGCTGATTTTCATCCCGCATCGGGGCCGTGCAGCCCTCGAGGTAGCTCACGTATGAGCCTTTTTCAGCGATGATGAGCGTGCGCTCGAACTGACCCGTGTTCGTCTCGTTGATGCGGAAATAGGTCGACAATTCCATTGGGCAGCGCACGCCTTTTGGGATGTAGACGAACGAGCCGTCGGAGAAGACGGCAGAATTCAACGCCGCATAATAGTTGTCGGACTTCGGAATGACCGTGCCGAGATACTTCTTCACGAGCTCAGGATGTTCCTGCAGCGCTTCGGAGATCGAACAGAAGATCACGCCGGCTTTCGCCAGTTCTTTCTTGAACGTCGTGACGACCGAGACGCTGTCGAAGACCGCATCGATCGCGACCTTGCCGGACGACTGTGCATAACCGTCGCGCGTGTCTTCCTCGGCGTCGAGCGCGCTCGGCTCGCCCTGCTTGCGCACGCCAGCGAGCAGCTCCTGCTCCTTCAGCGGGATGCCGAGCTTTTCATAGGTGCGCAGGAGTTCAGGATCGACCTCGTCGAGGCTTTTCGGTCCCTCGGTCGACTTCGGCGCTGCGTAATAATGGAGATCCTGGAAATCGATCTCAGGATACTCGACGCGGGACCAGGTCGGCGCGTCCATCGTCTGCCAGCGCTCGTAGGCATCGAGCCGCCATTCCAGCATCCATTCCGGCTCGCCCTTCTTGGCCGAGATGAAACGGATGATGTCTTCGTTCAGACCCTTCGGCGCCTTGACGCTCTCGATCTCCGTCGTGAACCCGTACTTGTACTGGTCGACGTCGATCTCTTTGACCTGATCGATGGTTTCCTGAACTGCGGCCATATCGTTTCGGACCTCTGTCCTGTTTGTTTTGTCGCCCGCGCTCCGCGCTCGAAGACTGGGCTATGGTGAGGGGCTTCGACGGTAACTGCCGCCGGCCTACCTCGACTGGGTTGCATGTCGTTTCATGCAACCGGACTACTTCTGCGGTAGCCGTCACCGGGCATTTGCGCCGCCTCGATGCGTCATCAACGCCGCATCAGCCGGTTTGTCACCGCACGCCAAGCCGTTACGAAGCGCTCTACATCTTTTTTAGAACTATTCCAACCTAGCGATACGCGGATCGCACTGCGACAGATTTCGTCAGGCAGGCCCATCGCTTCAAGGACATGGCTCCGCGTCACTTTTCCGGAGGAGCATGCCGAACCCGCGGAGACGGCGACACCTTCGAGATCAAGCGCCATGACGAGCGTTTCGGCAGGGATGCCAGGCAGCGCGATACACGATGTGTTCGGCAGGCGTGGCGCGCTCTGTCCGATGATCACCGCATCGGGCGTTTGCTGCATCACGGCGCGTTCGAGTTCGTCGCGCCAAGCAGCCAGCGATGCAAAAGCGTCGAGGTCACGCTGCGCGGCCTCGGCCGCTGCACCAAAAGCCGCGATGCCGACGAGGTTTTCCGTGCCGGCTCGCAGGCCGCGTTCCTGACCGCCGCCACGAAACACCGAGCCTGAGGGGATTTCCGCGACGGAGACGAACGCGCCGACCCCCTTCGGCCCGCCGAGCTTGTGGGCGGAGAGCGCGAGGTGGTCGACGCCGATGTCGTGGATGTCGAGCGGACGCTTGCCTGCGACCTGCACCGCGTCCGTCAGCGAGGCGCAAGAGGCGGCGGCAGCATGGCGGGCCAGCGGTTTGATCGGCTGTTCCACGCCCGTCTCGTTGTTGGCAGCCTGAAGCGCGAGCAGAATCGGTCGCGCGGCATCAGAGGCTGCCGTGACCTTCTCGAATGCGGCCAGTGCGACAATCCCATCGTCGCTGGCAGGTGCCTCTGCGGAGCTGCCGGGCCGTGCCGCAACGGGAGAACGCAGCGCGTCGTGCTCGATCGCGCTCGTCATGATCGGCCCGTCGTGCGCCGCCAGCGCCATCCCGAGCGCCTCGGTGCCACCGCTCGTGAAAATCACCTGCTCCGGCTTCGCGCCGACTAGCGACGCCACCTGCCGCCGCGCGCGTTCCAACATCGCCTTCGCCGCGCGGCCCTCGGCGTGGACCGACGACGGATTGCCAACGAGATCCATCGCCTCAAGCATCGCTGCCCGCGCTTCGGGTCGCAGCGGCGAGGTCGCGTTGTGGTCGAGGTAGCTGCGGTCGCGTGCCATTGAAAGCCCCGGGGCGCGCGGCACCGTGGTGCGACAAACGCGCGCGATTGTTTGCAAAGCGGCCCCGCATTCAGGCACACACCGCATGCGGCGATCCGCTCATGCACTTTAGAATAATTCCAAAAATTAGCTAGGGCGTCTGATTGCGCGGGTCAACCGCATCGCGCCCGCACGAGAGTCACACCATCCATGCCCGAAGTGACCATCCCCGGCCCGGCCGGCCGTCTCGAAGCCCGCTACCACCACAACACCGACCCGACGTCGCCGGTCGCCATCATCCTGCATCCGCACCCGCAGCTCGGCGGCACGATGAACAATCAGATCGTCTACAACCTATATTACACCTACGTGCAGCGCGGGTTTTCTGTGATGCGCTTCAACTTTCGCGGGGTCGGTCGCTCGCAGGGGCTGTTCGACAACGGGCCGGGTGAGCTTTCCGACGCCGCTGCCGTGCTCGATTGGGCGCAGACCTACAATGCTGATGCACGGTACTGCTGGGTGGCGGGCGTCTCCTATGGCGCATGGATCGGTATGCAACTGCTGATGCGCCGCCCGGAGATCGCCGGTTTTATCTCCGTTGCGCCGATGAGCGACCGCTATGACTTTACGTTCCTGGCGCCCTGCCCGTCGAGCGGGCTGATCATCAACGGATCGGAAGATCGCGTGACGCCTCCCGATGCGACGACGGAGCTGGTCGCCAAACTCAAGACGCAAAAAGGCATCGTTGTCCAACACACCGTCGTCGACGGGGCCAACCACTTCTTCGAGGATAAAATTCCGGAGTTGATGGGCGAGATGGAGACGTATCTCGACATGCGGCTCGAGGACCTGGAGCGGCAGCGCGGAGGATAACGCCGGCGGTCGGCCAGAAGGTATGAGCCATTGCGCGACGTGGGACGGAGAATCGCGGCCAGCGGCGGTGGGCTTCACGCAGTTGGTGTGTCGTGAGGCACTCGCGGGACTGGTCGGCAGTGTCAATTGGCCGGAAGTCGCGCGATCTCGACACCGTCTTTTGGACCGTCCGCGCCGTTGATGGGCAGCATGTCCATCGGGCAGGCGGAGAAAATAACCCGGACGGGCCTCAAAGCGCTTAATTCGACGGTGGCGCCCGGCACCCGCGTTGGCGCTTCGCGGCTGAGCCCGTTCGAGCCGTGCGACGGGATGTTCATGAACAGGTTCAGCGGGCATGGCGTGACGGGCGTGTCGAGCCCGTGGCGCGCCAGTTCACCATGCAGGTTCGCCTCGCAATTCGCATGGTCGCGCGTGGCGCCGAGGACGCGATAACGATCCGGGTTGCAGGCAGCGATGAGCGTGTCGTGCTCGCCGGGTGACGTGTCGTGTTCTAGCCGGAGAATTTCGTTGTGCCGGTTGGTGACGAAGACGTCGCCGACCTGCGGGCGCAATTTCAGCCACCAGGCGCGGCAGTGCTCCATCGACATGTATTGCGACGGGTCGTCGATCGCGAAGGCCCAGGTGTCGATGACTTGATCACCAGGTGCGTTTGTTATCCGGACACGCTCACCGGACTGAAGTGCCACGGAGCACACACCGCCTGCTGCCAGTGTCTGGACGCCATCAGCCATCACACCACCCCCCATTCCGCATGGCGTGCGGCGGAGGATAGCACTTCTAGGCGGCGTATCCGCTCCGGGTCTGCGGCAATTTCATTCCAAGCAACGCGCTTGCGACCTGCGTGCGCAAGATCTGCGCGGTGCCGCCGCCAATCGTGAACATACGCACGTCACGGTACATCCGCTCGATCGGCTCTTGCCCGCCATAGCCACGGGCGCCGAACATCTGCAGGGCATCGTTCACGACCTCGATTGCCGCTTCCGTTGCGAAGACTTTAGCGCGTGCCGCGGCGGTCTGGTCCGGGAAACGCCCGCATGGACCGGTCGAGCGAGCCGCATCGAACAGCATCAGCCGGGCGGCGTGCACTTTTGCGTCCATATCCGCGAGCATCCATTGCAGGCCCTGGAACTCAGCGATCGGGCGGCCGAACTGCGCGCGCTCCAAAAGGTATTGCCGCGCCCGCTCCATCGCGCCGGCCGCAATCCCAAGCGCCACGCCGCCTGCGCCGACGCGCTGCGAGTTGTAGGCGCTCATGAGCCCGGCAAAGCCGCGCCGTAGCCCCTCGGGAGGCTGGATCAGCATGTCCTCAGCGACGAACATGTCGTCGAAGGCAAGCTCCGCCTCGGGCATCCCGCACAGCCCGAGCGTGTGCTCGTGGCGCACGATCCGGAAGCCTTCGGGGGTCTCGCCCTCTGCCGGATCGCACACGACGATCAGTCCGCCGATCCCTTCGTAGGTTCCGTCTTCGCTCTCGATCCGCGCGAACACGAGATGTAGCCGCGAAACGCCGCCGCCGGTGATCCAGTGTTTGCACCCGTTGACGCGGAACCCGCCCGCAACGCGCCGGGCCGTCGTCGTCATGTCCGTCGCCGCGCTGCCGGCATCCGGCTCTGTAATGCAGATTGCCGGTTTGTCACCGGCGAGCACGAGGGAGGCACAGAGCGCTTTCTGCTCCGGCGACCCGTACGCCATGACCGCGGCGATGCCGCCCATGTTGGCCTCGACGACCACGCGCGCGGTGAGTGCGCAGGCGCCCGCCAGTTCCTCGACCACGGCGAGCACGTCTGCGTAGCTCGCACCTCGCCCACCGACCTCTTTCGGGAGCGTCATTCCGAGGAAGCCGGCCGTGCGCAGGTCCGCGATATTCTCCCAGCAATAGCGGCGTTCGCGATCCCAGATCGGCGCGCGCTCGGTGAAGGTCGGGATGAGTGCGCGGGCTTCGGCGCGGAAGAAGTCGGTGGTCGATGTCTGGTGCATCACGCGACCGTGAACGGCGCGTATGTTCATGACAATCGACTTTATCTGGATGTGAAATCCAGATATTTTGAAGTAATGCAGACGCGCATGCTCAATACGCTCGTGATGATCGCGGACAGCGGATCGTTTCAAACGGTTGCGCGCGTGCGGAACATGACGCTTTCGGCCGTGAGCGCGCAGATGAAAGCGCTGGAGGCGTCGCTCGGTGTTTCACTTTTCGACCGATCGTGCCGTCCGCCCCGCCTGACCGCGATCGGACGGGAGGTTGTGGAGCGGGCACGCGAGGTCGTGGCGGCGGAGGAGCGGTTGCTCGTGGCGTGCGCCCGGCGTGACCATCTGCGCGGGCATCTGAGGCTCGGTGTCGTGCTGAGTGCAAGCGTGCGCCTGCTGCCCGGGTTTCTCGCGCGGTGTCGGGATGACGCTCCGGACGTAACCGTCTCTGTGCGGACCGGGCTCAGTCGCGCGCTGCTCGCGGATGTCCGGGCCGGCCGTCTCGATCTCGCCGTGCTGACGCTTGGCAACGCGCCTGAACCTGAGCTTCTCCACGACGTCCTGCGGGACGAGGCGCTGGTCTATGCGTTCCCGCGCGATATCGCTGGCCACATCCACGACAGGGAGG
>JBCBJG010000141.1:0-8314 GCA_038523655.1 Pseudomonadota bacterium
GAGACCGAGTTCGGCCAACCGCTAATGAACTCACTGTTCACCCTCGGCCTGATGATCGGGATTTCCGTCAACGACACGACGCTCGGGACAACGATCGCGAACCTCGGCATGACCGATGTCCGTTTTCCTGCACCGCTGTATCAGGGTGACACCGTTCACATTACGACGGAGGTTAAAGAGAAGCGGGAAAGCCGGTCCCGTCCGGACGCGGGCATCGTGACCTTCGAGCACAAGACGTTCAATCAGGACGATGTGCTCGTCGCGATCTGTACCCGACAGGCTTTTATGCGCCGCACGCCGGCCAACTGACCGTGCGTTCGCTCCTGTTTGTTCCGGGCGACGACGCCCGCAAGCTCGAAAAATCGGTTTCAAGCGACGCCGACGTCCTGATCGTCGACCTTGAAGATTCCGTCGCGACATCCCGCAAGGACGATGCCCGCAGCATCATCCGCTCGTGGTGGGATGCATTCGGCAGCGAGGCGTCCGACCGCAGTCGTAAAGCAGGCGGATCGGTGTCCCCGGCGCGCTTTTGTCTCCGCATCAACCCGCGTGGCGCGCCGGCATATGCCGCCGACGTCGCGCTTGCCGCTGAACTGCGGCTGGCCATGGTGATGCTCCCGAAGGCGAACAGCGGTGCCGACGTAGCCACGCTCGCAGACGATCTCCGCAACCACAGCGAGGCACCCGACACGCGCCTCCCCGCGATCCTCCCGCTTGTCACCGAGACGCCGCGTTCAATTCTTTCCCTCGCATCGTACCGCGACGCCGCTCAGCATCTCGCAGCGCTCACGTGGGGCGCTGAAGACCTCGCGGTCGAACTGGGCGCGCAGGCCAACCGCGGGCCGGACGGTGAATTTTCTTCTCCATTCCGCATGGTGCGCGACCTCACGCTGATTGCGGCGGCCGATGCGGGCGTGACCGCGATCGACACCGTTTTCACGGACTTCCGTGATCAGGAGGGCCTGGCGCGCGAGGCAGGCGCCGCGGCGCGCGATGGTTTCTCGGGCAAACTCGCGATCCATCCGGGACAGGTGCCGATCATCAATGCAGCCTTCACCCCGAGCGATGCAGCCATTGCCGAGGCGCAGGCAGTGATCGCAGCGTTCGCTGATGCGGGGCCTGACGCGGGGGTCGCAAGCGTCGACGGCCGCATGGTGGACGAACCACATCGACGCCAGGCCGAACGTCTGCTCGCCCGTGCTGCGCGCCTCAGTGACGCCGTCGATGACCGACGCGCCTGACATGCCATCGTCGGCCCATGATCGGATCGGCCTCGGCGTGGCACTCATGGCCGCCGCAATGCTTGTGATCCCAGTCCGCGACGGTCTGGCGAAATCCCTCGTCGCCGAGATGTCGGTGTTCGCCATCGCCTGGGGCGCATATACCGCCGCGGCGGTGATCGCGCTTCCAATTGCGCTCGCCCGCCACGGCGTTATGGCGGTCTGGCCTCCGGGGTTGCGCTCGCAAGCTGCCCGCACCGTTTTCCTCGTCAGCTCGATGACGACCTTCTTTTTCTCCCTGCGATCGATCCCGCTTGCCGACGCGATTTCTGCATTCTTCATCGGCCCCTTCATCGCGGCCGCACTCGCACCCGTCGTGCTCGGAGAAAAAGTCGAACGGCGGGTCTACGTCGCGGTGATCGCAGGCTTTTCGGGCGTTCTCCTCGTGGTCCGACCGAGCGCGACCGTTGATCTGAACGTCGTCTGGGCGCTCAGTGCGGGCGCACTATTTGCGGCCTACATCCTCGCAACGCGCCGCGTCGCGACGCAGACGCCACCGCTCGCGACGCTTTCGTTTCAGTGCCTGCTCGGCGCGGTGCTGCTGACTCCGTTTGCGCTCGGTGACGGGCTGGCGGCGCCGAGCGCCTACAGCGGATTATTTCTCTCGATCGGTGCCGTGCAGGTCCTCTCGCACGTCATGTCGATCACCGCGTTCCGGTACGCAGCCGCGAATGTGCTCTCCCCGCTGGTCTATCTCGAGATCGTCGGGGCGACCGCAATCGGTTATCTCGCGTTCGGCGATTGGCCAACGCCGATGACCTGGCTCGGAATTTTCATCATTGTGGCGGCCGGTGCGCTCGTTGCGGCACGCCGGGCGCCCCCCGATTGAGCGTCGCCCGTCAGCCTTCAACCGGGCCGCTGCAGCGAGAAAAAGTCGTCGACCACCGCATAATCCATGTAGCCAAGCCGAGCGATCGGGCGCAGCGCGCGAATATCGACGCGTCCCTGGCGGATAACGTCGTCGGCAATGTGAATGCCGACCACGCGCCCGATGACGATCGCATAATTCCCCGCCGCGCCGTCGTAACCCGGCAAGTCGACCGTCTGATGGTGCAGACACTCGAACGCCACCGGGGATGCTGCCACGCGCGGTGGCGCGACCATGTGGCTGTCCGCCTTTTCGAGCCCGGCCAGTTCGAACTCGTCGACATCGGGCGGCACCGCGGCAGACGAGACGTTCATCGCCTCACGCAAGTCGTGGGTGGCGAGCGAGACGACGAACTCACCCGTCTCCTCGATGTTGCGCTGGCTGTCCTTCCGCCCTCCGCTGCCGAAAACGAGGTAGTGCGGATTGTCACCCATCGCGTTGAAGTAACTGTAGGGCGCGAGATTGACGCGGCCCGCGGCGCTCACGGAGGAAATCCACCCAATCGGTCGCGGCACAACCAGCGCCTTGAAGGGATCGCGCGCCAGGCCGTGGGCATTTGTCGTCGCGTTATAGAACATGGTGGTTTGTGGCCTCGTGGCGGCGCATTGCGGGTGCAGGTAGCTCTGGGCGCCCCTCCGGCATGCTTGTGTCAGCTTGTCGGGTTTGCCGCGCGCGCCTGTGCGTCGTCCGCGTCGGAGGTTACCGGCGTGTCGAAGGTTGCCTCCGCATCGCTTTTGGGTGGCTCCCACGCAGATACCGCACGCGCGAACTCGGGCCGAGCGCGCTCCTTCGGCGCCTCTTCTGCGGTTCCGAGATAAATGAACCCGGCGACCCGCTCACGCGCACCAAGCCCGAGCACACCGGCAACCCGCGCATCGTAGGCCAGCCATTCCGTGATCCATTGCCCGGCGAAACCACTCGCCGCCGCGGCATGGAGAATATTCTGGCAAACTGCGCCGGCGCTTAACTCCTGTTCCCACTCGGGCACTGGTTTGCGATCCTGCAGCGACGAGATCACAGCGATCACCGTTGGCGCACGCAGAAACCGCTGACGCTCTTTCTCGATTTCGTCGGCGGCAAAAGCGGACGGATCATCACGCAGCAACGACAGCCCAGCGACGATATCCGCGAAGGCGTGCCGCTGCGGTGGTGAGAAGGTCAGAATGCGCCACGGTTGGAGGATCTTGTGGTCCGGCACCCGGAGCCCGGCGGTGAGGATACGCGCGAGCGTCTCCGCATCCGGGCCGGGTGCGACGAGTTTCTTCGCGACGACTGATCGGCGCGTCAGCAGAAGGTCGAGCGCTGATGCGGACATCACTTCCTCCACAGGGTGCCGCGCCCGTTCCGGAGCGGCTGAGCAACATGCTATGTGTGTCGCTAGCGCACCGACCCGCCGCCACACAAGGCTGCGCGCCTGCCGACGGGCAGTCTGTTCGTCGCCCGGCAGCAAGCGATCAGCAGGCCTTCACCGGCCATCCGCAGGTATGAACGATGCAGTCCATTCGCACCGTGACAGATCAGGTACGCCGCGCGTCGCCCACGACGCGCACATCCTGTAATCGCGACCGGTTTCGGACAGAACGCACGACGGCGGCAGCAACCTTCGCGCGCATCGCTGCTACCGCGCTCGCAGTGCTCGTGATGCCTGTCGTGAGCGCCATCGAGGCCGGTGCTGCATCGGTTCACCCGCGGCAGGCACAAAGCGAAGCGACCATCGAGCAGGACGACGCCGCAGCTCCTTCCGAACCGCCTCGCGCGATCCTCATTTTCGACGGCAGCGGGTCGATGTGGGGCCGGATCGGCACATCGAACAAGTTTGAGGTCGCGCGCTCCGCACTCGGCGCAGTGCTTCCAAGCTACGATCGATCCATCGCGTTGGGGCTGATCGTCTACGGCCACCGTCGCGAAGCAAACTGCAATGATATCGAAGTGCTCGGCGCACCGGCTATCGGCCAGGCCCGTGACCTGATCGGCTCGATCGTGCGGCTCAAGCCCAAAGGAAAGACGCCGATCGCCTCTTCGCTGGAAAGCGCGGCAACCCTCCTCGGCCCGACCCGACGTGGACACATCGTCGTCCTGACCGACGGAACCGAAAACTGCCGGAAGGATCTGTGCGAGACCGTCGACGCCGTCCGTGAGGCTGCACCCGGGGTGACCATCAGCACCGTGGCGCTCGGGCTGCGCCCGCGCGATCTTGCGCAGCTCCAGTGTGTGGCCGAACGCGGTGGCGGTCGCGCGGTCGTAGCTCGATCCGCCGATGAACTACGCGACGGCATAATCGCCGTCTTCGACGACATCGCCTCCGGCACGATTCTCGACGCCGGCACGGTGACCGCCGCCGTAGCTCCGGAACCCAAACCCGCGCAGCCATTGGGCGACCCGCGCATCGAGTTGCATGCGCTCCAGTCCCCCACAGGACCGCTGATCGAAGATGCCGTGCGTTGGCGCATCACCCGAACCGATACCGCGCGCCCGGCACCTCCGCTCGCACAAACGGCGCGCAGTCCCGTGCTCGATTTGGCACCCGGCAGCTACCGGATCGAAGCGCAGCTTGGAGCAGCGACCGTGCGCCGTGACGTGACACTGACGCCGGGCGACACGCGTTCGCTGCATCTGCCAATGAACCTTGCGCGCCTCGATCTGGCGCTGGCGAGCCCCCTGGCGCGCGGAGAGACTGTGGTACTGACGCCGGAGGGGGCGAGCGCCGCGGATACCGGCGCCGCAACCGGCCAACAGCCCACTATCGTTGCACGGGATGGAGAAAAAGGCCGGCGGTTTTACCTCCCGCCCGGCGCCTACACGCTACGTCGGACGACCGTCACGGGGACCGATGCCCGTCCTCTTCGCCTCGCCGCCGGAGACGCGAAACGTGCCGCCTTCACCGAGCAGCGCGCCGCAGTCACGATCCGCACGACCCGCATGCCCGAGGGCAACCCGGCCAATGCTGAACCGCCGATGGATCTCGCCCGACACCTGACGACCGTGAGCCGCGCGACGGATGATGTCGTCGACCCGCTCGCTGTTGGTAGCGCGCCAGAGACGGGCGGTGCCAACGTTTCAGAAGACGCTTGGCAGGAAGTCGCGCGCTCGGCAGCAACGGCGCCGACTTTCTCCCTCGAGCCCGGTCGCTACCGCGTCGTCAGTCAGCTCGGTCATGCGAGGACGGCGCGCGAATTCACGATCGATGCACCCGCCGCCGCGACCATCGAGATGCCCCACCGTGTCGCTCAGCTCACCGTGATGGCGGAAAACCCGACCGACTTCACGCTGCCGAGACCACTTCGCTTGACGCTGACGCCTCTCGGCGCCCCGGCCACCCGGCGACTGATCGTGACCAGCCGCACTGCGCGGCCCTTGATGTTGAGTGCCGGGCGCTGGCGCGTGACGATGCACGCCGGAGATCTCAACCTTGCCAACTCGGCTGAGGTCACCCTCGCAGCCAACACCACGCAAACAACGCCAATCGGTTTCAATCCAGCGCGACTGGTGCTCGAAACCGGGAAGCCGGAAAGCGGGCAATGGCGCACCACCCGGTGGCAGATTTTCAGCGCGCAAAACACGGCCCCGGACGGAGAAATCTCGCGCACGGTCTGGTCCGGCAGAGGCCGTCGGCCGACCCTGCTCCTCATGCCGGGGCGATACCGCATTGTGGCCCGCCGGGACGGCAAGGCGGCCACCCGCACCGTGGATGTGGTCGGCGGTCTCACCCGTACCGTCCGATTGACGCCTTGAGCGGAGTTGCGCGTCCATGCACCAACAGCTTCGCCGCGCCGGACACACGCGCGCACGAGTCGGCCATAATGCGTGCCTACATCGCGGCAGCATCGCGGCCTTGAGGGAAGACGTGGGCAGGGAAGACGTGGGGCGGCCAGAAGTGGGCAGGAAGAACGCGACCGTGCTGATCGATACGACCAAGCAATGCGCTGCCCGCGCCGTGCGCGGGGCCCCTGATACTCGCCGCACATGGAGCCACAAGCTGCGTCACGAGTTACGACTTGGCTTGCAGACGTTCGCAGCCGCGCTGGCACTGGTTTCAGCGGCGATTGCAATGCCGGGGACAGCCGCGCTGGCGCAGGACACCGACGATATCCAGCTCCCAACGGTTAGCGTGCTGGTCGACTCCTCCCGCGCCATGGGCCTGGTGACCGCGAAGCGCCAGCGCATGGACGTAGCCAAGGATGCCCTCGCCGCAGTGCTGCAGAAGTATGACCGCCGCATCGCGATGTCGCTCGCCGTCTACGGCCACAAGAAGCGGGACCGCTGCCTCGCGGTCGACGTCGTCAAGGATATCGAGCGCCTCGAAGCCGCGCCGTTCGCGCAAGCCGTCGCGAGCTTCAAACCGGAAGGCTCGGCGCCCGTCGCGCTTGCTCTCGATACGATTGCGACCTCACTGGCCGAGGAAGCCAATGCTCGCGACCTGGTAATCATCGCTGCGAGCCGCGACACCTGTCTGCAGGACCCTTGCAAGGCCGCGGCGGCTGTTGCGCGCCGGCAACCGGACCTGCGGGTCTCCGTGATCGGCATCGGCGAGGCTGGAAAAACCTCCGCGTCCCGGCTGCAGTGCGTTGCGCAGACGACGGGCGGACAGTTCACGCTCGTCAAGAACGCGCAGGAAGCGGCGCAGGCGCTGGATGCCGTCATGTCGTCCGCAATCACTACGGCCGTTGCCTCGACGGGTGCCGGCGACCTCGGCGCATCCGCGTCCGGCGCGACCGGCAACGGGTGGTCCGCAGTCCCTTCCCGCGATGGCCGGTCTCGCCCCGCGCCCGAGCTTCCAACCGCCAGTCAGGGGCGCGGCACCGTCCGTCTCGTCGCGCTGCTCACGGATGGAGAAAAACCGATCCCGGGCGGTCTGACGTGGCGGATATTCACGGACCGTGAAACCGGAGGCGGTCGCTATCAGCTCGTCACCGAGCACCGCGAGTGGTCACCCGTCCTCCAGCTCCCTACCGGAAACTATCTGGTGAACGCGGCCTACGGGCGGGCGCATCTGACCCGCCGCATCCGCGTCACGGACGGCACACCACGGCTCGAGACATTCGTGCTGCAGGCCGGCGGGATGCGACTGCGTGCCCTCGATGCGCGAGGCCAGCCGCTGCGCTCAAACGTGACCTACAGCGTGCTGAGCGGTGAGCGCGACCAGTTCGGCAATCGGCGCACGATCATCGCGAACGTCCGGCCCGGCCTCGTCGTCCGCCTCAACGCCGGCATCTACAATGTTGTCAGCCGTCACGGCGACGCCAACGCCATCGTCGAAGCAGATGTCACTGTCGAACCCGGCAAGTTGACCGAGATCGCCATGACGCATCTGGGTGGCACCGCGACCTTCAAGCTGGTTGCACGGCCAGGTGGTGAAGCGATTGCCGGCACGTCGTGGAGTATCCGCACGCCCGACGGTACGGAGATTAAAAGCTCGCTTGGCGCGCTCCCCTCGCACGTTCTCGCGCCGGGAGATTATATCGCGTTCGCGACGCTCGCCGGACGGACCTTCGGCGGCCAGTTCTCGATCGCGGCGGGCGACAACAAGCAGATCGAGATCGTCGTCAAGTAGGCCGTGCCGAACGGCCCCTGCCCCGACGACGACCTCGGCCCAGTTAAAGGCTTCGGCAGCGGCGCAATGATCCCTCGCCGCTGCCCGAGCGTTTCGTGAGAGCGACGCGCGCCTTACCCGACCGCGAAATCGGCGACAAACTGCGCCGTCTCCGTCCGCCGATCCCACGCAACCGGCGTGAGCATCGCGGGATCGTCCGCCCGCGCGTGTGCGAACCGTGGGTTGGCGTCGAGCCACATCGTGCGCAGGAGGCGGCGCCCATCCTGCGTTTCAATGTTGAAGCGGATCTCCGCTTGCGGCGGCGCGCTGGCAAGCTCCCCAGCCGGCCGCCCGTCCACTGCCCACCAGGTGTGAATGCCGAACACGCCGTCGTCGTCGGTCCACACGCCGAGCCAGTCAGGCCCGTCCCACTCTTTTACGTCGATCGTGTCGGGCGTGCCGGCGGCCTCCCAACGCTTGACGCGGTATTGCATCACCTCGACGTAGGCGCGCTTCTCCGGCGCACCGAGACTGTTGGTGATCCGCCCAGCAATCGAGATCAATCCGGCGCGTCCCGGCGCAACGCCAGGGACCGACGGCGCAATCGCTGCATCTGCCACGTTCGCCAGCATGCCC